>NZ_JASGFM010000007.1:0-187987 GCF_047605565.1 Labrys sp. (in: a-proteobacteria) | reverse complement strand
TCTCGATGCTGCATGAGGGCGACTATTTCCTCAACGGCAAGCTCTATGATGCCAACGGCAGCGAGGTGAAGGTCGAGGGACCGGGCCACCATTGAGGGAGAGCCGTGGGTTTATGCATGCCCGCCGGCATGTTGGTGATGATGGCGCGGTAGCAACGGCTTGATGAACGGAGTCCCATCGTGAAATCCGTTCCGTCTCGCGCCCGCCTCGAAATGCGCTGGACGCACGGGGCAAGGCCGCCTTCTCGGAGGCAATCATCGGTCCCTCACGTCGGGACGCGGTGATGGGAGCGTGCGGGGCGGCCCTGTTTCCTATCAAGGGCCGCTTGCCGCGTGGGCAGCACCGCCCCCGAGCCTGGATTTCCAACCTCCGGAGCAAACTCAGTGCTGGATAAAACCTGGGAGCAACATCATCGGCCACTTACAGCATCGTGCCCGATCTCCGACCCGATCACGATGCTGTAATTGATTGTTGCCGCATCGTCTCTGCCGGAAACCGGAACCCACTTTTCGGCACGACGCTCTCGTCAAACTTGCTACGCCTGCGTCTCCGCCAGGCGGCAACTCCCGGTTCAAGACAACGACTAAACGATGTTTGTCTGTCCCTATACAAGCACCTTGGAGAGAAAGGCTTGCGTTTGTGGATGGCATGGGTTGCCCAGTACATCCCCGGGCTTACCTTCTTCGATGATCTCGCCGCCGGCCATGAAGACGATATGATCAGCCACTTCACGGGCGAAGGCGATCTCGTGGGTCACCACGATCATCGTCATGCCGCTTTGGGCAAGATCGCGCATCACGTCCAGCACATCGGAGACCAGTTCGGGGTCCAGGGCGCTGGTGGGTTCGTCGAACAGGATGAGCTTGGGCTGCATGGCGAGGGCGCGCGCAATCGCGACACGTTGCTGCTGCCCGCCGGACAGCTGGCGGGGGTAGGCGTTGACCTTCTCAGCCAGTCCGACGCGCTTCAGGATGGCGTGGGCGCGCTCCCTCACATCCTCGCGCGGTTCCCGCTTCACCCCGATCGGTCCCTCCATGATGTTCTGGAGAACCGTCATGTGCGGGAACAGATTGAAGTGCTGGAACACCATGCCGATATGGATGCGCTGGCGCGCTATCTCATGCTCGTGCATTTCCTGGAGGTAGCCCTTGTGCTCCCTGTAGCCGATCAGCTCGCCATCCACGCGGATGCGGCCCTTGTCGATACGCTCGAGATGGTTGATGCAGCGCAGGAAGGTGCTTTTGCCGGAACCGGATTGGCCGAGCAGGCACATCACCTGGCCGTTCGAAACGGACAGGTTTATTCCCTTGAGAACCTCCAGGGCGCCGAATGACTTCCGCACGCCGGTCGCCTGCACCATGATCTTGGCCGGCGGCTTTGGTTGAAAGGTCATGGCGTGCTCCCTTTCTCGCCAGGATCGAGCCGGCTGTTGCGCGACAGCCCGAAGAACGCGCTGATGCTTTGCAGGGGTGTTGGAGGGAGGTTGCGGCTGCTGCCGCGGGCGTAGTGGCGCTCGATGTAATACTGGATGCCGCTCATCACCGAAACGATGATCAGGTACCAGATGACCGCCACCAGCAGCAGCGGAATGGTCTCGAACGTGCGCGTATAGATCGTCTGGGCGGCGAAGAGCAGTTCGGGGACGGCGATGATGCTGACCAGGGCCGACATCTTCAGCATGTTGATGGTGTCATTGCCGAGCGGCGGGATGATGACGCGCATCGCCTGCGGCAGTATCACCCGCCGCAGCAGCCGCCCGCGCGACATGCCGATGGACTGGGCCGCTTCCGTCTGGCCGTGATCGATGGAAATGATGCCCGCGCGGATGATCTCCGCGCTATAGGCGGCTTCGTTCAGGCCGAGCCCGAGGATTGCCGCCACATAGGGCGTGATCAGCACATTGGCATCCAGCTCGACGAAGTCGGGACCGATGAACGGGATGCCCAGCGAGATATGGGGAAACAGGGCCGACAGATTGTACCAGACCAGCAATTGCACCAGCAGCGGCGCTCCGCGGAAGAACCAGACGAAAAGCCATGATGCACCCGACAGGATGGGGTTCGGCGATAGCCGCATGACCGCCAGCATCACGCCCAGCGCGACACCCATCACCATGGCGATGGCCGTCAGCTCGAGAGTACGCCATACGCCCAGCAAGATCGTCTGCGAGGTGAAGTACTGACCGACCACGGCCCATTCGAACCGCGGGTTGGTGAAGAGCGTGTGCACCAGCATCGCCGCCAGAAGGGCGACGAAGGCGATGGCCACCCAGCGCCAGGGATGACTGGCCGGCCTGATGGCCAGGTCGATCGTGGGATCGACATCCGCTCCCTTCGGACGGGTCTCGTTGACCGACATGGCTGGCTCCCGAAGTTGCGGCTGCTGGGTGGCGACCTCCATCCCTTATTGGCCGTCGTTGATCGTGGCCGTCTTGATGGCGCCGACCTCCTGTCCCCACTTGGCCAGGATCTTGCCGTAGGTGCCTTCGTCGATCAAAGCCTGCACAGAGGCCTGGAGGGCCTTGGCCAGTTCGTCGGAACCCTTGGGCAGCACCAAGCCGTAGCGACGCGGTGCATAGGAAGTGCCCGGCACCTCGAAGGAGCCTTTGTGCTGCTGCGCAATATAGGCGCCGGCAGCGGTGTCAATCATGGCCACGTCGGCCCGGCCCGCCTGCAAGGCCAGGACGATCTGGCTGGTGCCGGGCAGGATCTTGGCGCTGACTTCCGGCTTGCCGGCCTTCACGCAGTCGTCCGAAGCCTTCTTGGCATCGTCGATTTCCGTGGTGCCCTTGTCGATTGCGACGGAGATGCCGCAGATATCGGCCAGGCTATGGATGTTCTTGGGGTTGCCTTGCTTGACCAGGAAACCGCCACCCGAGGTGAAATAGTCGACGAAATCGACCTTCTTGCGTCGTTCCTCGGTGTCGGTCATCGCCGACATCGCCATGTCGTAGCGGTTGGCCGCGAGAGCCGGGATGATGGCGTCGAAGCTCATATGCTGGAATTCGAGCTTGACGCCGAGCTTCTGCCCGATCGCTTCTGCCAGATCCTTGTCGAGGCCGATGATGGTGGTGTTGTCGGTGTCGAAATATTCGAACGGCGGATATTCGACGTTGCTGGCGACCCTTATCTGGCCAGCTTCCTTCAATTTGGCGGGCAGCATGGCCTGGATCTTGGGATCTGCCTTGGTCGCAATGGCGGTATCGGCATGAGCCGTACCTACGAGCATTGCTCCGACCAGGAACAACGCGGCTGCGGTCGCCGAGGCCGACCGAGCGTGACGACGACGTTCATTGCCCATGCATTGAGTCCCCTGTTTATCGCGAGGGCCACATTGACGTGGTCTCGAAGCTCGCGGATTTTGGTTCTGGATGGTTTGGTGATTAGATGTATATACTAGCTTATACAACTTGCCGAAGCCGTTTTTGTCAAGCGCGATCCGTCCTTGAGGTCCCGGGGAGCGCCCTTCGGTAGCGAGATGGGATCGGTTGGCGCTCCGGCTCTTCTCGACACGGCGGCGTATCGGGACTGGCGGGCATTTCGTTTTACTATATAGCTATATACATTATTGGGAATGGTTGCCCATCGAGCGTGCCTTCGGGGAAGTGGTCGGTTCTCGGCTGCTGCCCCATGCGGCTTGTATTAACATGTAGACCTGTTTGATTCAGACGCATTGGCACATGGCGAGATGAACAAGAAGAGAGATGGCGCCTTGAAGGAGATGCTCCGCGGCAACGGCGAGATCGGGGTCTCGCTGGGGCAGCAGGTGCGCAACCATATTCTGGCGAATATCAATTCGGGCGAATGGCAGGAAGGCTATCAAGTCCCGTCTGAATCGCGCCTTTCGGAACAGTTGGGCGCCTCGCGCATGACCGTCCATATTGCCATGCGCGACCTCGCCGCGGAGGGGGTGCTGGTGCGGCGGCAGGGGGCGGGCACCTTTGTCGCCGCCCGCCAAAGCCAATCCACCTTCCTGGAATTGCGCAACATCCATTCCGAGATCGAAGCGCGCGGGAACCGGCATACGACAGACGTCATCAAGATGGAGGAGGTCAACAGCGATCTCAATCTCGCGACCGAGCTCAATGTCGTGCCCGGTTCCACGGTATTTCACTCTCTGTTGGTTCACCGGGAAAACGGAAGACCGCTGCAAATTGAAGACAGATACGTAAACCCGCAGTTTTCTCCGGACTATCTGGAGCAGGATTTCACCAAAATCACGCCTTATGTCCACCTGATGGCCGTGGCTCCCCTGGAGGAGGTCGAGCATGTCATTCAGGCCGTCCTGGCCGATGAGTTCAGCTGCAAGCTGCTCGAAATGAAGCAGGGCGAACCGCTGCTTCTGCTGCGCCGGCGCACCTGGTCGCGCGGCATGATTGCCACCAGCGCGCGCTTCCTGCACCCGGGTCCTCGCTTCAGCCTTGCCGGGCGAATGCCTGTCGGACGCTGACGCGAGGGGGAGGCGGGTTTCCGGCGGGCCCAGCCTTGCCGTCCCTCCGCCGAAGGGCTTCGTCTGCCTTGACGGGGCTCGACATCTGAAGGATATTCAAGTTGCATATACAACTCTATATAACTTGGATGCCGACATGTTGGGGCCAATGTTTGCAATCGGCGATCAGGGAGCTGGCGTACCCAAGCCCAGCGCGCGGCTGACGGAATTGCCCGGCTATGGGCGCGGCCGGGCCGGGCCCGGCATCGCGTTCGCGCACCGGCTCGGTTCCAACGAGGCACCGGATCCACCGAGCGCGGCCGTCCAGGCCGCCGTGGCCAAGGCAATGACGGGCGCGCACCGCTATCCGGACTTGCGCGGCGAGACGCTGGCGGAGGCGCTGGCAAACCGGCATGGTCTGCCCGCCGACATGGTCGCGGTGTCGGCGGGCTCCGTCACCATGCTGGACCAGCTCATCCGCGCTTATTGCGATCCTGGCGACAGGGTGATCACGCCCTGGCGCTCCTATGAGGCCTATCCGATCATCGTCGGCGGAGCAGGCGCGCGCCTTGTGGAGGTGCCGCTTGACGGTCGTCACCGGCTGAATGCGGCAGCGATCCTCCAGGCCTGCAGATCCGAGGCGCGGGTGGTGATCGTCTGCAACCCCAACAATCCGACCGGCACCGTGCTGGCGCCGGACGAGTTGGAGGCGCTGCTGGATGCCATACCCGCGCAAACGCTCATCATCCTCGACGAGGCCTATGCCGACTATGCCGACGAGGCGGCGATGGTTGCAGCCTCGCCCGCGCGCCGCCTCGCCCGGCATCGGAACCTTGCCGTGCTGCGCACGTTTTCCAAAGCCTGGGGGCTTGCCGGCATGCGGGTCGGCTATTGCCTGGCGGATCGAAGCGTCATTGCAGCGGCCAATGCGGTCGCGCCGCCATTCCCGCTGCCGGCAACCGCGCAGGCGGCGGCGCTCGCGGCCCTTGCCGAGGAGGATGTGGTCGCGGCACGCATAGCTGCCAGCCTCGAGCAGCGAGGGCACATGTATGAGGGGCTTTCGGCCCTTGGATTCGAGGTCGCGCTCTCGCAGGCCAATTTCGTGTGGTTGGCGGTCGGCGCGGAAGCTGAGGCGCTGACTCTTCATTTGTCCGCGGCCGGGATTGCGGTGCGCTGTTTTCGCGGCGAGGGCGTGCGCGTCACGACGGGGACTGCGGCTGCCACCCAAGCCCTGTTGACGGCGGCGGCGTCCTGGCTGTCGAGGTGAAGGGCCGAGGGGAGAGCGACGATCGGCTGAGGCCACGGCGGGCGGCCGGGAACATCGGGATGCCGTTCGCTGGGAAGGGTTGATCTGCCCGATGCTGTTCACCAATGCGGCTATGGCGGGAGCGTCCTATCGACCATCGTGACCGCGACGGGATAGTCTTGCTCCGCCCGCGAGCCGTGGGCGCCTTCGTCCATTCCGCAGACGTCCTGCGGACAACATAGTCAGCGGAGTGCCATGTCGAGAGAAAGCACCCTTCCCAAGGCGTTCGTCCAGACCCTGCGAGAGCGGTTCGCGGATCGTTTCCAGACCGGGGCGGCCATATGTGCGCAACACGGTTCCACGACCACCTGGATCGAGAACCAGCCGCCGGATGGCGTGGTCTTCGCCGAGAATACGGCGGAGGTTGCCGATATCGTCGGACTGTGTGGCGAGGCGGGCGTGCCGGTCATCCCCTTCGGCGCGGGCAGCTCGCTCGAAGGCCAGCTCAATGCGCCAAGAGGCGGTATATCCGTCGACCTGACGCGGATGGACCGCATTCTTGCGGTCAACGCCGAAGACATGGACTGCGTGATCCAACCGGGTGTGACACGCAGCCGCCTGAACGACTATCTGCGCGATACCGGCCTGTTCTTCCCTCTCGATCCCGGCGCCGATGCGACTCTCGGCGGTATGGCCGCCACCCGCGCTTCGGGCACGACCGCGGTGCTCTATGGCACCATGAAGGACGCGGTGCTGTCACTCGAGGCCGTGATGCCGGACGGCCGGGTGATCCGCACCGGCCACCGGGCGCGCAAGAGTGCGGCGGGCTACGATCTGACCAGGCTGCTGGTCGGTTCCGAAGGCACGCTCGGCATCATCACCGAGCTGACGGTTCGGTTGCGAGGCATTCCCGAGGCGGTGTCGGCGGCCCGCTGCTCCTTCCCCACCGTCGAAGCTGCCAGCAATGCCGTTATCAGCGGCCTTCAATTCGGCCTGCCCTTTGCGCGGATCGAGCTGTTGGACGCAACCACGGTCAAGGCGGTCAATGCCCATTCGCAGCTGAACCTGCCGGAGACGCCGCTGCTGCTGGCCGAATTCCACGGCACGCCGGACACGGTCGCTGAATTGTCGGTGCGTTTCGGGGACATCGCCCGCGAGCACGGCGCCACCGCACTGGACTGGACGACCGATCCGCAGGAACGGACGCGGTTGTGGAAGGCGCGCCACGACCTGTTCTGGGCGGTCCTGGGCCTGCGGCCCGGCGCCAAGGGCATCAGCACCGATGTCTGCGTGCCGATCTCGCGACTGGCCGAATGCATCGGCGCGGCGGCCGAGAAAGCCCAATCACTGAGGCTGCTCGCTCCGATTGCGGGGCATGTCGGCGACGGCAATTTCCACAATCTGATCGTGCTCGATCCGGAGAACCCGGCAGAGCGGGCCGCTGCCAAATCCTATATCGGCTGGCTGAACGAGCTGGCTCTTTCCATGGAAGGAACCTGCACGGGCGAACATGGCGTGGGGCAGGGCAAGCGTTCCTATATGGAGCGCGAGATGGGCCCGGCACTGGATGTGATGGCGGCCATCAAGGCGGCGATCGATCCGAAGAACATCATGAACCCGGGAAAGATCCTGCCTGAACGCTTCGAAGCGCAAAGCTAGCGGATCGTGTGGGGAAGGGATGAAATTTCAAAAAATAGCGCAAGAATAAGAGCTTACGGCATCAATTTCGATTTGAACCCCAAGTTAGATTCTGTAGCGCCGCTCTGGGTGGTGCAGAGCGGCCCGTTCATTCGCGGCTGAACGCCTCGACAATGGCTTGCGAGGCGGGATTCAGGATCGCGCTCTTCGCACCGTCGAGCGGGCAGGCGAGGATGACCGGCTCCCGGGCGAAATCCTCGGCGATCGGCACACTGGCCAGGGGAGTCCCGTCATAAGCACAGCTGCTTTTCGATCCTGCATAGGTGATGCCGATGCCATCGCCATGGGCGGCCAGGCTGCGCATGACCTCGAGTGCCTGCACCCTGTGGCGAACGACCGGCTCCGCGCCGATCCGCCGGAAGAGGCCCAGGACGTGTCTTACCGACAGGCCTTCCTCGAAGAGGATCAGTGCACGTTGGCCGAGGTCACGGAGGCTGACCTCCTGCAAGCCGGCAAGGGGGTCGTCGACGCGCATCAAGGCGTGGGGCTGGATGGACGCGAGCGGTCGGCGCAGGAAGCTTGCGTCGAGACCAAGGTCGAACGTCACGGCCAGGTCGATGCGCGATTGCAGCATGTCGCGGGCGAGCGTCTCGAAATCGGCGATGCGATAGCGGATCTCGGCGCCCGGCAGCTTGCTGCGCAGGGCGTTGAGTAGGCGGCCGATATGAAGCGGCGCCAGATCCTCGAACAGCCCCAGTGTCAGGCGGCCGGCAGTAGCGCGTTGGTTGCGGGCGGGATCATCCAACTGTCGGGCGAGGGAGATGATCTCCTCGACCTGGGCAAGATAATCCCGGCCGAAATCGGTCAGCTCGACCGGGGCACCCCGGCGCCGGATGAAAAGCTTGCGCGCCAGGCGCCGCTCGACCTGCGTGATGGCGACCGAAAGCGAGGGCTGCGATACGTTGAGCTGCGAGGCGGCGGCCGAAAGACTGCCTGAGTGGGCCACGGCGGAAACATACTCGAACTGGCGAAGCGTGAGATATAGCATGAGCCTAAGAGTAGTTTAGATACTTATTATTTGAAACTATAAACGATTGCCTGTTTGCTCGTGCCGTCAAGCAGGGAGGAACGCAATGACACATCCGCTCGTCACGCAGGAACAGATCGAGGCCTATCAGCGCGACGGCGTCGTGCTGGTGCGCGGATTGTTCAAGGATCACGTGGAGAGACTGCGGGCGGGTGTGGCTCGCAACATGGCCGAGCCCAGCCAATATGGCGCCGAGAACCTCAAGCCCGGCGAGGCTGGTCGCTTCTTCGACGACTATTGCAATTGGGAGCGCATCCCCGAATTCGAGACCGTGATCCGTCACTCCGCAGCCGGCGAGGTCGCGGCGGACCTGATGGGGGCGAATTCGGTCCAGGTCTTCCACGACCATGTCCTGGTCAAGGAACCCGGCACATCGAAGCCGACGCCCTGGCACCAGGACGGTCCCTATTATTTTGTCGAGGGGACGCAGACGGTCAGCTTCTGGTCGCCGCTGGATCCGGTGCGCGAAGCGTCGCTGCGCTGCGTCGCCGGCTCGCATCGCTGGCCGAAGCCGGTCCTGCCGACGCGCTGGCTCTCGGAAGAGAATTTCTACGCCGACAGCGATGCCTATATCCCCGTACCCGATCCCGATGCGGAAGGCATGGACATTCGCGAGTGGGAGATGGAGCCGGGCGATGCCGTCGCCTTCAACTACATGACGCTCCATGGCGCTCGCGGCAACAATGCCACAACACGCAGACGGGCGTTTTCCCTGCGCCTGGTGGGAGACGACGCTCGCTATGTCGAGCGGCCCGGCCGCACCTCGCCTCCCTATCCCGGCCACGGCATGTCGGCGGGCGAAAAGCTGCGCGAAGACTGGTTCCCGACGGTTTTCCAACGTGGAGCTACGCGCGACGTCGGCTGACACATCATCGAGGGGCGGGCCGGTGCCGGCTGTTTTTCCAGCGGGGGCCCTCTGCGGAAGACAACCGGCAATCAAGCGGTCATGGCGTTACAATAGAGGGTTTTCAAGGGAGTATGGGTTGCTGTGCCCTGAGCCCCCGCAACCCAATCAAATATGCACCAACCCCCGCGAGGTCTCATGATTCCGCGGGGTTCTGCTTTGTGAACACCGGTTTGTGCACAGGAAGGATCAATCACTGACCTCCCTGATTCAAATCGGGCGGCAGCTCCGAATGGCGCTACGCCTAAATATTTTCGCGCGTGTGAATGCCGAATGGCTCGCAATACGGCTTGGGCCCCTGCGCAGTCCTAGCCGTCGCAGTCACGGAATATAGTTGTGGGCCTTGTCCAGCCAGGGCGGATCTTCGGCATACATTTCCTGGATGAGCTTCTTGACCAGGTCGATATAGGGCGAGCTATCGCCGACCCTCTGGTTGAGGATGACGGGAGAACTGGCGTCCCTCTCCTCCAGCAGCCTGTAGTGCACGTCCGACCGCATCTGGCGGGCGGAGGCGGGCACGAGGCATAGGCCTGCATCCGCCGCGACCAGCCCGAGGGCCGCCTGGATTTCCCGCACCTCCTGAACCTCTGCGGGACGCGCATCATGGCCGTGCAGCAGGCCCAGAACATGGTCGGCATAGCTGGGGCGCGGTTCCTTGGGATAGACGATGATCTTCCGGTCCGCCAATGTCCTGATCGGTAGCGGTGCGTTGCTTTCGGCCAGCGGCGTGCCCTTGGGAATGGCGACGACCAGCCGTTCCTCGCGCAGCACGATGCCGGTGACATTGGGATCGCTGTGGCGAAGCCGACCGAAGCCGATGTCGATGCGGCCTTCCTTCAGGGCGGGGATCTGCTGCACCGACACCATTTCAAGGAGCTGGATGTCGAGCTGCGGTGCATGCTGGCGCAGCTTGCGCACGAGCGCGGGGAGGCCGCCATAGAGGGTGGAGGCGACGAAGCCGATGGAAAACACGCTGTTCTGGTTCAGCCCGACCCGGCGGGTTGCCGTCAGCATCTGGTCGACCCGGCCGAGAACCTGGAGGGACTGCTCGTAGAAGAGCCGGCCCGCATCCGTCAGGCGCACGGGCCGGCTCTTGCGGATGATCAGGGGCACGCCCAGTTCCTCCTCCAGCAGCTGGATCTGCCGGCTCAAGGGCGGCTGCGCCATGTGCAGGAGCTCGGCCGCGCGGGTGAAATTGCGCTCGCGTGCCACCGCCACGAAATAGCGGATCTGGCGAAGATCCATTTTACCCTCCCTCAGAGGTATGTTGCACTGCGGTAAGTGCCGTTATTCGAGGACTTTTCCCAGTACTATACCTACAAGGTATCATGTCCAACACAAATGGTGTTGGACGGGGCGTCATGGCTGCCGCAGGATCGCAGCATGAACACGGTTTTTGCCCCCCTCGCTCCGGCCACAGCGCTCGCTCCCATCGTCGAACGGATCGAGACACTGCTCGTCGACCTGCCCACCATCCGGCCGCACAAATTGTCGGTCGCCACCATGGACGGCCAGACCCTGATGCTGGTGAAGGTTCATTGCAGCGACGGGATCACCGGTATCGGGGAGGGCACGACGATCGGCGGGCTCGCCTATGGCGGAGAAAGCCCGGAGGGCATGAAGCTCGCCATCGACAGTTATTTTGCGCCGGTCATGATCGGTGAGGATGCGACCCGCGTGCAGGCCCTGATGGCCCGCCTCGGCAGGATGGTGAAGGAAAACCGCTTCGCCAAGAGCGCGGTGGAAACGGCCTTGCTCGATGCCCACGGCAAGCGCCTCGGCCTGCCGGTCAGCGAATTGCTCGGCGGGCGCCGCCGCGACCGGCTGCCGGTGGCCTGGACGCTCGCCTCCGGCGACACGGCCAGGGATATCGCCGAGGCCGAACATATGCTGGATCTGCGCCGGCATCGCATCTTCAAGCTGAAGATCGGCGCCAGGGGGCTGAAGGAAGACATCGCCCATGTCGCCGCGATCAAGCGGGCGCTCGGCGAGCGCGGCGCGGTGCGTGTCGACGTCAACATGGCCTGGAGCGAAACTGAGGCTGCCTTCGGCATGGCGGCACTGGCCGACGCCGGCTGTGAACTGGTGGAACAGCCCGTGGCCTCGGCCGCCGCCCTGGCCCGGCTGGTCCGTCGTTTCCCTGTGGCGCTGATGGCCGATGAAGCGCTGACGGGGCCGGAATCCGCCTTCGAGATCGCCAAGGCCGCCGGTGCCGACGTCTTCGCCGTCAAGATCGAGCAGAATGGCGGCCTCTACAACGCGCAGCGCGTCGCGGGCATCGCGGATGCAGCCGGTATCGGCCTGTATGGCGGCACCATGCTGGAAGGCCCGGTCGGCACCATCGCCTCGGCGCAGGTCTTCTCGACCTTTGCCGATCTGCAATGGGGCACCGAATTGTTCGGCCCGCTGCTGCTGACGCAGGAGATCCTGCGCCAGCCGCTCGATTACAGCGACTTCGAGCTGACGGTTCCGGACGGGCCCGGGCTCGGCATCGAACTGGACGAGGAACGCGTCGCCTTCTTCGCCCGCAACGGTCTGCGCAAGACGATCAGCGCCGGTTGAGGAGAGAGCCATGCTGTTCCACGTCAGGATGGATGTGAACATCCCCCACGACCTGCCCGCGAGTGAGGCGGCCGAGATCATCGCCAAGGAAAAGGCCTATTCGCAGGCACTGCAGCGCAGCGGCAAGTGGCGGCATATCTGGCGTATTGCCGGTGCCTACGCGAACTACAGCGTGTTCGATGTGAAGGACAATGCGGAACTGCACGAGATCCTCTCGGGTCTGCCGCTGTTCAAGTTCATGCGTATCGAGGTGGCGCCGCTGCTGCGGCACCCCTCCTCGATCCGCGACGGCGATGGCTGACATCACCGCGTCCGGGGCGACCACGATGACGAGGCCCCCATAAATTCAAAAGCAATAAATGGAGGATTGAAATGAGCGTGAAGATCTTCGCAAGGCCGGACATCCAGGATTTCCTGAAGGTCCTGAGCGGGCTCGACAAGGACGGCGGCAATCCGCGCGTCAAGCACATCGTCCATCGGATCATGTCGGACCTCTTCAAGGCGATCGACGATCTCGATATCACCCCGGACGAATACTGGACAGCCATCGCCTGGCTCAACGACATCGGCGCGGCCGGACAAGCGGGCCTGATTTCGCCTGGCCTCGGCCTCGATCACTTCCTCGACGAACGCCTCGACGCGATCGACGCAGAGCTCGGCATCGACAACCCGACACCACGCACGATCGAGGGACCGCTCTATGTCGCCGGAGCGCCGGTCTCACATGGCTTCGCCCGCCTCGACGACGGCACGGATACGAACGGCCACACGCTGATCATGCACGGCACCGTCCGCGGCGCCGACGGCCGGCCGCTGCCGGGGGCCACCGTCGAGGTCTGGCACTGCGACACCCGCGGCTTCTACTCGCATTTCGATCCGACCGGAAAGCAGGCGCCGTTCAACATGCGCCGCACCATCATTGCCGACGGCGAGGGCCGCTACAAATTCCGCAGCATCGTGCCGAACGGCTATGGCGTGCCGCCGGGCAGCCCGACGGAAAAGCTGCTCTCTGCCCTTGGCCGCCATGGCCAGCGCCCGGCCCATATCCACCTCTTCATCAGCGGCGAAGGCCATCGCAAGCTGACGACCCAGATCAACATCGAGGGCGATCCGCTGGTCAATGACGACTTCGCCTATGCCACCCGCGACGGCCTCGTTCCAGCCGTCGTCGAGCGGACGGACGCGGCCAGCATCGCGGCCAATGGGCTGGAGGGGCCCTTCGCCGAGATCATGTTCGACATCCATCTGACCGCACTGGTCGACGGCGTCGACAACCAGATCAACGACCAGCGCAAGCGCGCCGCAGCTTGATTGTTACTGGGCAGCGCGACCTCAACGGCAGGGTGAGCAAAGACTGCCTCGAAGACATCGCACTCTGCTCCAGTCTGCACAGACACCGGCGGCCCTGAGAGCCGTCCCACCCCGATCATCGACATCGTTGCAAGGGCCGCGCCGACCGCCGTCCCCTGCGGGAGAGAAGTCATGTCCGCAATCATCGACAAGGCCCGTGATCTCGATCATCTGCTCGCCACTGCCGTGCAGGATGATCACGAGGCCGGCGTGTTTCGCTGCCGCCGCGACATCTTCACCGACGCTGACCTGTTCGCGCTGGAGATGAAGCACATCTTCGAGAGCAATTGGGTCTATCTGGCCCATGAAAGCCAGATCCCCGACAACAACGACTATTACACCACCTCTATCGGCCGCCAGCCGGTGGTGATCACCCGCGACAAGACCGGCACGCTCAACGCCGTCATCAATGCCTGCGCGCATCGCGGGGCGATGCTCTGCCGTCGCAAGCACGGCAACAAGGGCAGCTTCACCTGCCCCTTCCACGGCTGGACCTTTTCCAACACCGGCAGGCTCCTAAAGGTGAAGGACGAAAAGACCACCCAATATCCCGAGCAGTTCGCCAAGAACGGCTCGCATGACCTGACGCGCGTCGCGCGCTTCGAGAATTATCGCGGCTTCCTGTTCGGCAGCCTGAAGGAGGACGTGGCACCGCTGACCGACTTCCTCGGGCAAGCGCGGATCATCATCGACCAGATCGTCGACCAGGCGCCGGACGGGCTGGAGGTGCTGCGGGGCAATTCCTCCTACATCTATGACGGCAACTGGAAGCTGCAGATGGAGAATGGCTGCGACGGCTACCATGTCTCCTCCGTCCACTGGAACTATGCCGCCACCATGGGCCGCCGCAGCGAGGAAGGCACCAAGGCGGTCGACGCCAATTCGTGGAGCAAATCGGTCGCCGGCGTCTATGGCTTCGAGAACGGCCATATCCTGCTATGGACCAACACGATGAATCCGGAGGTCCGCCCCGTCTACGCCCAGCGCGAGAAGATCCGCGAGCGCGTCGGCGCCGACAAGGCCGATTTCATCATCAACCAGACCCGCAATCTGTGCGTCTATCCCAACCTCTTCCTGATGGATCAGTTCAGCACGCAGATCCGCGTGACGCGCCCCATCAGCGTCGACAAGACGGAGGTCAGCATCTTCTGCTTCGCCCCGAAGGGCGAGGGTGCGGAAGACCGGGCGCTGCGCATCCGCCAATACGAGGATTTCTTCAACGTCTCCGGCATGGGCACGGCCGACGATCTCGAGGAGTTCCGCGCCTGCCAGTCCGGCTATGCCGGTACGGCGGCGCTGTGGAACGACCTGTCGCGCGGTGCGCCGCTCTGGATCGACGGTCCCGACGACAATGCCAGGCGGATGGGCCTCGAGCCGCTGCTCTCGGGCGAGCGCAGCGAGGACGAGGGGCTGTTCGTCCGCCAGCACGAATATTGGGCGACGGTGATGCGCCAGGCGCTCGCTGCCGAGAGGAAGGGAGTGGTCGCATGAGCCTGTCCTACGATGCCGTCTGCGCCTTCCTGTTCCGGGAGGCGCGCCTTCTCGACGATCGCCAATGGGACGAATGGCTGACCTGCTATGCGCCCGACGTCATCTACTGGATGCCGGCCTGGGACGACGACGATGCGATCACCGAGGACCCGCATGCGCAGATCTCGCTGATTTACTATCCGAGCCGGGAAGGCCTGGAAGACCGCGTCTTCCGTATCAAGACCGAGCGGTCCGGCGCCTCGACGCCGGAGCCGCGCACCAGCCACAGCGTCATCAATGTCGAGGTGACGGCCGACCGGGGTGGCGAAGTGGACGTTCGCTACAATTTCCACACGCTCAACCACCGCTACAAGGTCACCGACCAGTTCTTCGGCACCATGTTCGTGACGCTGCGCCAGGATAGCGACAAGCTGCTGATCTCAAACAAGAAAATCGTGCTGAAGAACGACTATATCCGCCAGGTCATCGACGTCTACCACATCTGACGGCACCGGCCGGACAGGAACGAAGAGGAGGGTTCCATGACCTTCTACACGATCGCATTGAACTTCGAGGATGGGGTCACCCGTTTCGTCGATTGCAAGCAGGGCGAGAAGGTTCTCGATGCCGCCTTCCGCAACAAGATCAACCTGCCGATGGACTGCTCCGACGGCGTGTGCGGCACCTGCAAGTGTCGCGCCGAAAGCGGCGCCTACGATCTCGGCAGTGATTTCATCGAGGATGCCCTGACCGAGGACGAGGCGGCGGAGGGCCTGGTGCTGACCTGCCAGATGGTGCCTTCGAGCGATTGCGTCCTCGCGGTGCCGACGACTTCACTCGCCTGCAAGACCGGCCACCAGAAATTCGCCGCCACGGTGGCGGCCGTGACACCGCATCATGACGCCGCGATCGTGCTGGAGCTGGAGCTGGATGCCGCCGCTGCGCCCATCTTCCTGCCCGGCCAATATGTCAATATCGACGTGCCGGGCAGCGGCCAGAACCGCTCCTACTCCTTCTCCTCGGCACCGGGCGATCGGCGCATCGGCTTCCTGATCAAGAAGATCCCCGATGGGGTGATGAGCGGATGGCTCGCCGGGGCCAAGCCCGGCGACAGGCTCGACCTCACCGGCCCGCTGGGCAGCTTCTATCTGAGGGAGGTGAAGCGTCCGCTCCTCTTCCTTGCCGGCGGCACGGGGCTCGCGCCCTTCCTCTCGATGCTTGAGGTGCTTGCCCGCACGGGGTCAGAGCAGGTGGTCCACCTGATCTATGGCGTCACCCGCGATCTCGATTTGGTTCTCGTCGACGAAATCGCGGCCTATGCCGCTCGCCTGCCGAACTTCACCTTTACCACCGTGGTGGCCGAGGAAACCTCCAGCCATCCGCGCAAGGGCTGGGTGACGCAGCACATGCCCGCCGAGCTTCTGCATGGCGGCGATGTCGACGTCTATCTCTGCGGCCCGCCGCCGATGGTCGATGCGGTGCGCCGGCATTTCGACGAGAATGGCGTGAAGCCCGCAAGCTTCCACTATGAGAAGTTCACGCCGAACGCCCCGGCGAAGGAAGCGGCATGAACCCGGCGTGCTTCACCGACCGCTTCGCCGGCAAGGTGCTGGTGGTGACCGGGGCGGCGCAGGGCATCGGTCGCGCTGTGGCGATCCGCGCGGCGCGGGAAGGCGGCCGCGTGCTGTTCGTCGACCGTGCCGATTTCGTCGCCGAGGTGGCGGCGCAAGCGGGCGGTGAGACGGCCGCCTTCAGCGCCGACCTCGAAACCCATGAGGGGGCCGCGGCGGTGATGCGCTTTGCCGCCGACAGGTTCGGGGGCATCGACATCCTCATCAACAATGTCGGCGGTGCCATCCGCATGCGGCCTTTTCTCGAATTCGAGCCGCAGCAGATCGACGCGGAAATCCGCCGTTCGCTGATGCCGACGCTCTATTGCTGCCATGCGGTGCTGCCTTTGCTGGTCGCCCGAGGCGGCGGTACCATCGTCAACGTCTCCTCCAATGCGACGCGCGGCATCCATCGCCTGCCCTATTCGGCGGCCAAGGGCGGCGTCAACGCCATCACGCAATCGCTGGCGATGGAGATGGCCGGCTTCGGCATCCGCGTGGTCGCGACCGCGCCGGGCGGCACCGAAGCGCCGCCGCGCCGCGTTCCACGCAATGCGGCGGGCGATACGGACCGGGAAAAGGCCTGGATGGCCGAAGTGGTGAGCCAGGTGAAGCAGTCGAGCTTCATGAAACGCTACGCCACCATCGAGGAGCAGGCGGCGCCGATCCTGTTCCTCGCCTCGGACGAGGCATCCTACATCACGGGCAGCGTGTTGCCGGTCGCCGGTGGTGACCTGGGTTGAGGGACTGGGCTGAGGGATCTGGGCTGAGATGTCCAAAAAACCGGGGGGAACGACAATGCGCAAGATCGATGTGATCGAAGCGATCGACGACAATCCGTTCGGGCCGTTCCAGTGGGCGGTGGTGGCGCTTTGCGCCCTACTGCTGATCGTCGACGGCTACGATGTCTTCGTCGCGGGCACGGTGCTGCCGACACTGATCGCCGAATGGGGCCTGAGCAAGCCGCAGGCCGGGGTGCTGCAGGCCTGGGCGCTGTTCGGCATGATGTTCGGTGCGCTCGTCCTCGGGCCGCTCGCCGACAGGATCGGCCGCAAGAAGGGCATCGCGATCAGCTTCCTGCTGTTCACCATCGCCACCCTGGCGACCGGTTTTGCCACCTCACCGGACCAGTTCAAGATCTTCCGCTTCATCGCCGGCCTCGGCTGCGGCGGCCTGATGCCCAACGCGGTGGCGCTGATGAACGAATATGCTCCCAAGCGCCTGCGCGGCACCATGGTGGCGCTGATGTTCTCCGGCTATTCCGTCGGCGGCATGGTGGCGGCCGGGCTCGGCATCGGCCTCATCCCGCATCATGGCTGGAAACCGATGTTCTTCGTCGCCGCGGTGCCGCTCCTCCTCCTGCCTTTCATCCTGTGGAAACTGCCGGAATCGCTCGGCTTCCTGATCCGCCAGGGCGAGCAGCAGAAAGCGCAGGCCATCTATGCGCGCATCCTGCCCTCCGCCAAGCTCAAAAGCGGCGACACGCTGGTTTTCACGGAAAGCAAGGGGACGTCCGCCTCGATCCTCGAATTGTTCCGCCACCAGCGCGCCTTGCGCACGCTCATGCTCTGGATCGCCTTCTTCTGCTGCCTGCTGCTGGTCTACCTGCTCTCCTCCTGGCTGCCGAAGGTGCTGCAGGAGGCCGGCTATGCCGAGAAGGCCAGCCTGCTCAGCCTGTTCTCGCTGAACTTCGGCGGCATGGCCGGGGCTGTCGCCGGCGGCTGGCTGGGAGATCGTTTCGGCCTGCCGAAAGTGGTGATCGGCTTCTTCGCCGCAGCCGCGGCCTCCATCGCGCTGATCGGCAGCAATCCGCCGGCCGGCCTCCTGTTCCTGATGGTCTTCATCGCCGGCGCCAGCACCATCGGCACGCAGATCCTGCTCTATGCGAGCGTCGCCCAGCTCTACAACCTCTCCATTCGCTCGACGGGGTTGGGCTGGGCTTCCGGCGTGGGGCGCATTGGCGCCATCGTCGGCCCGACGCTCGGCGGCATGCTGCTCGCCAGGGAATTTCCGCTCCAGCAGAATTTTCTGATCTTCGCCATTCCCGCTCTGGTCTCGACCATCGCCATGCTGGTCTTCGCAGTCGCCAATGCCCGCAGCGCCGAAACCGGCCAGCTCGCCGCGATATGAGCAACGGGCGACGATCGGCAAGCAAGCACCTGCCGGTCGTCGCTTTTCCCCCTCGTAGTGACGCCGAAAGCCGCCATGCCTTATCTCGATCTCGCCAGTCACCGCCTTCACTACCGCATCGACGGGGATGCCGCGGACAGGCCGTGGCTGCTGTTCTGCAATTCATTGGGAACCGACCTTACCATGTGGGACGGGCAGGCGTCGGCGCTGTCGCGGAGCTACCGCGTGCTGCGCTACGACCGGCGCGGCCATGGCCTTTCCTCGGCGCCGCTGGCGCCCTACGCGCTTGCCGATCTCGGCAACGACGTTCTGGCGCTGCTCGACGCGCTGGCTATCGGGCGGACCCATTTCTGCGGCCTTTCCCTCGGCGGCCTGACGGGTCAATGGCTTGCCGTCCATGCGGGGAACCGTCTCGGCAAGGTCGTCCTCTGTGCCACCGCTGCACGGATCGGGACGCCCGAAAGCTGGAATGCCCGTATCGAAGCCGTGCGGAGAGACGGTCTCGGCGCGTTCGTGGCGGCCACGGCTGAACGCTGGTTCACGCCGGCCTTCATCGCCAGCAATCCCGATGCCGTGGGAAACGTCCTCGACCGTTTTGAGATGACCGTGCCGGAAGGATATGTCGGCTGCTGTAACGCCCTTGCCAACGCCGATCTTCGTGGAGAGATCGCCGGGATAGCAAGCCCCGTTCTTGCCATTTCCGGGGAGGGCGATCCGGTTTGTCCCCCTTCGGACCTCGAGGCCCTTGCCGCTGCCGTCGAGCGGGGACGGCACGTCTCACTCGTCGGTCGGCACCTCGTCAACATCGAAGCCTCATCGCCGTTCAATGCCGTGCTATCCGATTTTCTGGAATCTCGCTGAGACATTCCAGCTTGAGATTCGAGGGCATGGAAAAGCAGTAGCTATCCAGCGAAGACCGTACCTTGTCAGTGCAGGACCGCCTGTCCTGGATCGGCCGGCGATCGAAGAGCTGGAGATGATCGGGAGCGCAATATGGCCATGCCGGGCTGTTCGCTCACCCCAGCATGATGTTGATGGTCTTGGCCTCGGTGTAGGAGATCATCTCTTCGATGCCTTCCTCACGGCCGACGCCAGAATTCTTCATGCCGCCAAAGGGAACACCGAGGAAATGGTTGGAGCAGCCATTGATCCAGACATGGCCGGAGCGGATCCTGCGGGCGACGTTGAGGGCGTTGCGGATATCGTTGGTCCACACCGCGCCGGTCAGGCCATACTCGGTGCTGTTGGCGAGTTCCACCGCTTCATCCACCGTCTTCCAGCGCCCGACCGACAGGATGGGGCCGAAGACTTCTTCCTGCCACAGCCGCATGCCGGGCTTGACGTCGGCATAGACCGTCGGCTCCACCCAGAACCCCTTGGCGAAGCGCTCGCCTGGAGGCCTGCGGCCGCCCGTCATCAGGCGCGAGCCGTCATGCCTGGCGGTTTCGAAGAAGGACAGCACCTTTTCATGCTGGATGCGTGAATTGACAGGGCCCATGTCGGTAGCGGGGTCGAAGGGATCGCCGAGCCTGAGGCCGGCAACCGCCGAAACCACGCGTTCGAGCACGGCATCGTGGATGTCCTCGTGCAGGAGCAGGCGGCTGGTCGAACCGCAGGATTGGCCCTGCCAGCTGAAATTCATGCCGCGTACGGCGGCGGCGGCGATGATGTCGGGATCGGTGTCGGGAAAGGCGATCAGGGGATTCTTGCCGCCCAGCTCCAGCGTCACATGCTTGACGGCCACCTCTGCCGCCGATCGTTGGATGGCGCGGCCGGTCTGGGGCGAGCCGATGAAGGCGATGCGCTTGATGCCGGGATGACGGACGATGGCGTTGCCCACCGTGGCGCCGGGGCCGGTGACGATGTTGAACACGCCCGCAGGCAGGGCCTCGCGCGCGACCTCGGCCAGCAGCAGCGCCGACAGGGGGCTGGTTTCCGGCGGCTTGACGATCACCGCATTGCCGGCCGCCAGCATGGCGGCGGTGCGGGCGACGGCGAACATTAGCGGGTGGTTGAAGGGCGCGATGCGCGCCACCACGCCATAGGGCTCTCGCAGGGTGAGATGCAGGTTCTCGGCCGTGGCCGGAATGGTCTCGCCCTTGAGTTCGTGAATGAGGCCGGCATAGTAGGTCAGGCTGTCGACGGCATGGCCGACATCGCCGCGCATCGGCGTGATGGTGTTGCCGGTATCGGCGACCTCGATCCTCAGGAAGTCCTCGGCGCGGGCACGCAAGGCCTTGCCGAAGGCGCGCATGCGGGCGCCGCGTTCGGATGGGGTGAGAGCGGCCCAGGCAGGCCAGGCGGCATCGGCAGCGGCAAAGGCGCGCTCGACATCCTCGGCCGTGCCGCGCGGCGAGCGGCCGATCACCTCCTCGGTGGCGGGGTTGATGGAAAGGTCGAACTCGCCGCCCGAGGCGTGGACCAGTTCGCCGCCGATCAGCATCCTGTCCTGTTCTATCGCGTAAGCCATGTCTGCGTGCTCTTTCCGGCCGCCCCTGCGGGGTGCCTGACATCAATGGGTGATCATGCCGCCATCGGCATTGAGGAGCTGTCCGGTGATCCAGCGGGCCCGGCGCGAGAGCAGGAAGGCGATGGCATCGGCGATGTCGTCGGGGCCGCCGGCGCGCTTGAGGCATTGCTGCTCAATCATCGCGGCCTTCTGCTCGGGGGTGACGGTGGCCCGTTCGACCTCGGTGAAGGTCGGGCCCGGCGTCAGCGTGTTGACCCGGATCGCCTGGCCGCCGAGCTCGCGCGCCATCGCCCGCGACAGGCCCATCACGCCCGCCTTGGACGAGACGTAATGGGCATAATTGGGCCGCCCGAACAGGATGGTCGAGGACGCCACGTTGACGACCGAGCCCTCGCCCGAGGCGGCCAGGGCCTCACGGGCGGCTCGCGTCATGTTGAAGACGCCCTTGAGATTGACGGCCTGGACCTGGTCCCACTCGTCGGAGGGGATTTCCCAGAAGGGACGCATCTTGAGGGTCGAGAAGATCGAGGCGTTGTTGACGAGGCCGAACACGCCGCCGAACGCTGCGAGCGTCGCGTCGACGGCGGCCTGGCAGCTGGCTTCATCGGCGACATTGGTGCGCACGAACAGGCGCCGGCCGGTTCCCGGCGTGTCCTCCTCGGCCACCGCGCGGCCCTTCTCCTCGTTCCAGTCGGCGATGCACACATCGACGCCTTCGCCGACGAGCGTGAGAGCGAGCCGGCGCCCGATGCCCTGGCCGGCACCGGTGACGACGACAGCGCCCTGTGAAGGATAAGGTTGCATGATGAATTCCTTTCCTGCCGGTGGGTCAGGCGGCTGCTTCGAGCTGCAGCGTGACCAGGGAAGCTTCGTCCTTGCGCACGACCTCGGCCTCGAGCAGGGTGCCGCAGGCGGTGCAGACATGCTCACGCAGTTCGAGATCGGCATGGGTGCGGATATGCGGCCCATAGGTCTCCGGCTCGACGCGATAGCTGCGCACCTTCTCCTTCCAGTTTGCCGTGGCAGGGCCGAGATCGCAGCCGCAGCCGCAGGCAAAGCGACCGTCCGCGACCGCAAGCTCGCCTTTGCCCGCTGCCCGTGTCGGCGAGGTGCCGCCCAGACGCCGGATGCGGATCGCGGCTCGGGCTTCGTCGGTGGCCTTGCGGTCGACGACGCTCTGCGCGATCACCACGCCATATTGGGCTGCGGCAGCCGCGAGGCTGACATGGCCATTGGCGACATCGCCGAGCACGGCGGCGGGATCGCGCAGCAGTGGGTCGCCATAGCCGCCGCCGCCCTGGAAGGCATAGCCGAGCACGTCGCGCGAGCTGAGGCGCATGCGGCCGGGCTTGGGGCCGAGTTCATCGACCCCGGTAGCCAGCAATTCGTCGAGATCGCCGGCAAGGCCTGCCAGCGTGGCCGGATCGCCAGCGTCGCGGCGCATGACGTTGCGGCCGCAGGCGCCGGGCAGGCCGCCGAACTGGCCCACCGCATTGGGCACCTCCACGCCATGGCCCAGCATCATCGCCTGCAGGGCGTCGGTGCCATAGGGTGCGATAGCGAGGGCGGCACCGGCGCCGCCGCGCTGGCGGCCGGGGCCGCCGCTGTCGGGCACGAAGGCGCGGAAGAGATAGAGGAAAGGCCCGTTCGCCTCATTGGCCTCGACATTGGCGATGGCCGGGCGCGGCACGCAAAAATCGCCCGAGCCGTCGAGGCCGTCATGGTCGGGGAAGGCACCGCCCCCGCCGGCGGTGGAGTCGAGCAGGAAGGTGCCGAATGGTGCGCCATCCCGGTCCTGCCCCGCCAGGGTCATCACCATCATGTGGCCCTTGGTGACGGCCTGGCTCTCGCCGGCATGATCGGGCGAGCAGGCCACGAGGCGCGACAGGGCCGAAACCACCACGTTCTGGACGATCCAGGCCGTCGAGATCGTGCCCGAGGAGATCGGCGCCGGCCAGGAGGCGTTGCACAGGATGCCCTCCGGCGCGACGAAATCGACGGCGCGCAGGATGCCCTCGTTCCAGCGGATACGCGGCGCGAGGATGGGCAGCAGCCCCGTGAGGGCGGCGCCGCGCATGCCCGAGGCCGTGCAGTTGATGAAGCCGGGCGCCTGCGGCGAGGTGCCCGTCATGTCGAGGGTGAGGCGATCGCCCTTCTTGGTCGCGGTGACGCAGACGCGGTAAAGCACGTTCTCATGGCCGTCATGCTCGATATAGTCGCGAGCCCGGAAGATGCCGTCGGGTAGAGTTGAAAGAACCTGGCGGATCTGGCGCTCGGAACTGGCGATCTCCTCGGCCATGATGGTCTCGACGGTATCCCCGCCATAGCGGTCCATCAGTTCGACCAGGCGGCGGGCCGCCACGGTGTTGGCGGCGATCATCGCCTTGAGGTCGAGCCCCAGCACATGGGGCAGGCGGGTCATGCCCATGATCATCTGCCACAGATCCTGGCGCAGCACGCCGTTCTCGACGAGCTTGATGCCCGGCAGCAGCATGGCTTCCTGCTGGATCTCGGTGGCGCCGATGGCCCAGGAGCCGAAGCTCATGCCGCCGACGTCGAGCTGGTGGGCGCAGGAACCGGCCCAGGCGACATGGCGGCCTTGATGGAAGATGGGCGCGACGATCGAGACGTCGGGCTGGTGGATGGCTCCGCGATAGGGATCGTTGAGGATGAACATGTCACCCTCCCGGATGCCCGGATTCTCGGCGAACTCGGCATTGATCGAACGGATGACCGAGGACATCGTGCCGGTGTGGAACAGCACCTGGGGACCCATGGTGACGATGGAGCCGTCGGCGAGATAGAGGCCGTTGTTGAAGTCGGTCGCCTCGGTCACCACCGGCGAGCCGGAGACCGATTTGAGCGTGATCGCCTGTTCCTCGGTGATCGCCTGCAGCTTGTTGCGCACGACCTCGAAGGTGATGGGATCGATGGCGTTGTCAGTTGTAGACATGGCAGTCTTCCTAACGCTGCTCGATGGTGATGTTGCTGGTGGCGTCGAGCCGGGCAATCTGGCTGGCCGCGACGAAGACCGAGGTTTCGGGATGCTCGATGACGGCGGGGCCGACGACGGTGAAATCCTTCGGCAGTTCGCGCCAATTGTAGACGGCGCACTCCATCCACGCGGCGGCGACGGGCTCGAAGATCCGGCGCCTGCCGACCGTCGGCTCGCCCGAGGGGGCCACGAGGGCGATTTCGGGCCGACGCGCCTTGCCGAAGGCCTCGACGCGGACATTGGTCAATTCCAGGCCGGCCTCGCGGAAGGCCGATCCCTTGCCATAAGTCTGCTCATAGGTGGCCTCGAAGCGTGCGACGAGGTCGTCCAGCGTCGCGGCGGCGATCTCGCCAGCCGGCACGGGAATGATGAGATCATTGGTCTGGCGCCGATAGCGCAGATCGGCCGTGCGCAGGAGCTGGACGTCCTCGCCGGTGACGCCGGCCCGGCGCATGGCGTCCAGGCATTCGGCTTCGAGCGTTGCGAAGGCCGCGGCGATCTCGGAGGCGACCAGGCCGTCGGCCGGCGTGCGGGATCCACCGCCGGCCCGCATCAACAGCGATTTTTCGACCGCGAATTGCAGGTCGGCGGCGAGCGCCCCATAGGCCGAATGCGCCATGGAGGTGACGGGCACCACCATCTTGGGCACGCCGAGCTCGGCGCCATAGCCGGCGCAATGGACCGGGCCGGCCCCGCCATAGGCGAAGATCACGAAGTCGCGCGGATCATGGCCGCGGCCGATGGTGACCTCGCGCAGCGTATCGGCCATCTGGGCGTCGACGATGCGGCGGATACCGGCGGCGGCCTCCTCGGTGGTGAGGCCGAGCGGCTTGGCGATCTGCTCGTCGATGGCGGCCGATGCCGCTGCCTTGTCGAGCTTCATCTTGCCGCCGAGGAAGGTCTGGGGATCGATGATGCCGAGCACGACATCGGCGTCGGTGACGGTGGCGAGGCTGCCGCCGCGCCCATAGCACACCGGTCCCGGCCGGGCGCCGGCGCTGTCCGGCCCGACGCGCAGCTGGCCGTCGACCACGCGGGCGATCGAACCGCCGCCGGCACCGATGGCGCGGACCTCGATCATCGGCGTGGCGATGTGAAAACCGCCGGCCTCGTGATTGGTGGACATCAGCGGCTTGTCGTCGACCACGATGGCGACGTCGAAGGAAGTGCCGCCCATGTCGGTGGTGATGAGATTGCGATAGCCCAGCTTCTTGGCCAGGTGCACCGAGCCCATCACCCCGCCTGTCGGGCCTGAGGTGACCAGCGTCACCGGCCGGCGCGCGGCCTCGGCGACCGGCATGACGCCGCCGGCCGAATTGAGGATGGAAAAGGCGCCCTTGAAGCCGCGCTTCCTGAGCATCTGTTCGATGCCGTCGAGATAGGAGACGACCTTGGGGGCGAGGTAGGAATTGAGGGCGGCGGTGGCGGTGCGCTCATATTCGCCGATGACGGGCGCCACCTCGCTCGACAGGCTGACATAGGCCCCTGGCACTTCCTCGCCGATGATGCGGGCGGCGATGCGCTCATGCTCGGGATTGCGGAACGACCACAGGAAGGCGACCGCGAAGGTCTGCACGCCCTCGCTCGCCAGCGAGCGAACGGCTTCCCGCACCTGGTCCTCGTCGAGCGCAACCAGCACCTTGCCGGCATGGTCGACGCGCTCGCGGATCTCCCGCACCAGATGGCGCGGCACGATCGGCTGGGGATAGCGCCGGCGCGAATACCAGCCGAGGCGGTCGACCGGCACGCCGGCGGTGAAGCCCATCAGGCGCTGGATCGCCAGCGTATCGCCGAAGCCGCGGGTCGCGATGAGGCCGGTGCGGGCGCCGTCGCGCTCGATCACCGCATTGGTCGCCTGCGTCGTGCCGTGGCCGAAGGCGACGACGCGGGCCAGCAATTCCTCGCCCGTCATGCCGCGTTGCGCAGCGGCATCCTGCACCGCATTGAAGACGCCGACCTCCAACTCGCCCGGCGTGGACAGGGCCTTGGTGGTGACCAGGCCCCCCTGTTCGTCCAAGAGGACGAGATCGGTGAACGTGCCGCCGATGTCGACACCCAGATACATGGCCTTCCTCCCAGCTTGATACCGGGTGATCCGTGGCCGAGCGCGAGGGCCGCCGTGCCTGGCACAGCGGCTGGAAGCGCGCTTGAGATCGGATTCTGTCCCGGCGCGGGGCTCTCTTTCCCCGCGAGCATGGATCGGGTTCTACGCCCGGGCTTTACGACAATCCAATATATAATTCGCGTCGGTACATAGCCAAATGCCTATGCATTCATGGATGGCGAATGGGCTTGCTCGGGCATTGTCCCAGGGCTCCGAATTCAGGCTAACGAAGATTGTTTTCAGAGGATGAGGCGCAACTTTACCCTCCCCTGGAGGGGGAGGGTCGACGCGTAGCGTCGGGGTGGGGTGGCTACTTCGCAAGAAGAGGCCTTTTTCATCATCAAGAATCGCGCATTTTCATCCCACCCCGGCCTTTCAGGCCGACCCTCCCCCTCCAGGGGAGGGTAAAGTCGTGCCTCGTTAACTCGAGTTCGGAGCCCTGGGCATCGTCCCGAGATAGTTGAAGCACCACCCTTGTCTTTTCATGCCCGGCAATGACAAAGGCCAAGCCAATTCGCTTCGTTTATCGACGGACGCATCCTCAGCCCGTCACCCTGCTGCCGCAGGAGGCTCGAAACTCGGCAGCCGGCCGTCGCCGGCAGCCTGCCGCACGAAGTCCATCAGCCGCGACTGGAACCGCGAGAAGGCCTTGCCCCGCTTGTAGATCAGGAAGACGGGAACGGGTAGGTCCAGGCCCGGTGTCTCGACCTGCCGCAGCAGGCCTCTGGCCAGTTCGTCGCGCACGCAGCTTTCCAGTACGAAGGCCGCGCCGGCATGATGGCGCACTGCCTGCTTCATCGCCTCCGGATGCCCGAATTCGAGGATGACCTCGCGATGCCGGATGCCATGGGCATAGAGGGCATCCTCTTCCAGTTCGCGCCGCACCTGCTGGCGGGGCGAGGAGATGAAGGGCAGGCTGGCGATGGTTTCGGCGTCGGCGCTATCGCCGACCAGGGTGCTGTCGGCCGCAACCACCAAGACCAGCTGCTCGGTCCACAGCTTCTCGACGCTGAGGCCGTCGACATCATGGCGGGGATCGAGAATGCAGAGCCCGAAATCGCAGGACCCGTCCCTGACGCTGGCGGTGACGAGTTGCGGGTTGGAGACCTGCACCGTAATGCCGCCCTCGCGCAGGGTCCGGCGAAAGGCGGCGAACAGCGGGGGCAGCACGTAGGAAGCGACCGTCATGGAGGCGGAGACCACGGCGCTGCCGGCTTCGCCGTCGCCCGACAGCGCCAGTTCGCGCTCCAGTTCACGCGTTCGGGTGACGATGTCTCGTGCCCAGGCCTCGACGCGGGCGCCTTCGCGCGTCAGGACCAGGCGCCGTCCGCTGCGCTCGAACAGCTTGGCGCCGACCTTGTCTTCCAGGAAGCGCAGATGCGCACTGACCACGGGCTGGGCGATGCGCAGCCGCTCGGCCACGCGCGTTACGCTCTGCAGGTCGCAGACCATGCAGAAGATCTCGAGTTTGTGGAGGCTGGCCTGGGAGGCGAACAAGCGCCGCGCGTCGTGCCCCTTGGCGGCTGGAGACGTATCGGCGCTCGGCATTGGGACCTTTCCCGCTGGAGCAACACGCTCTTGCGATCGGCTCTGGATGGCTAGGCACCATAGCCTCAATCACGAAAGACGCTCAATCGGCTGGCCGGCAGACCTTGGTGACGAGAGCCATGAAACTGGTTTTCTCTTCCGCTGACAGCGAGCCGAGAATGTCGTCCTGAATCGCGACCACCAGGGGGCGCACATCGGCCAGCAGGGCCTTGCCACCCGTGGTCAAAGTGAGCGTTCGCGCGCGCCGGTCGGTCTTCTTGACGACCCGGCGGATCAGATCGCGCGTCTCCAGCCGCAAAACCACGTCCCCGATGGTCACCTTGTCCATGTCGACCAGCATGGCCAGCGTGGCCTGGTCGATTTCCGGGTTCTCTTCGAGCATCGACAGCACCGCGAATTGCAGCTGGGTCAGGTCGAAGCCGGCTTCCTGCGTCTTCTGCGTGAACGTCGCGACGGAGAGCTGGTGCAGCCGCCGGATCAGGTGGCCGGGAAGGTGATGGATGAACGCCATGTCCGCTTCCTATCAGTGGCCCGCAATCGCGACAACCATTGACAATCTCAATTAGTAAGTATACGTACTAATTTATTCAGGGAGAAACGACGATGGCCAATGCGATGCAGCCGGACGATACGCCGGCACTGCGCAAGCTCTATGCCGATTTCAAGGATCAGCACCTCAATCCGCTCTGGACCCAGCTCGGCGACCTGATGCCGCACCATCCCCGTCCCAAGGCGGTGCCGCATGTCTGGAGATGGGCGGATCTGTTCCCGCTGGCCCAGGCATCGGGCGATCTCGTGCCGGTGGGCCGGGGCGGCGAGCGCCGCGCCATCGGCCTCGCCAATCCCGGCCTCGGTGGCGAGGCCTATGTTTCGCCGACCCTTTGGTGCGCCATCCAGTATCTCGGCCCCAAGGAGACGGCGCCCGAACACCGCCACTCGCAGAACGCCTTCCGCTTCGTGGTCGAGGGCGAGGGGGTCTGGACGGTGGTCAACGGCGATCCCGTGCGCATGAGCCGCGGCGACTTCCTGCTGACGCCGGGCTGGAACTTCCACGGCCATCACAACGAAACCGACCAGCCGATGGCCTGGATCGACGGCCTCGACATTCCCTTCTCCTACCAGAACGATGTCGGCTTCTTCGAATTCGGTTCGGAACGCGTGACCGATTACGCTACGCCGCGGTTCTCGCGCAGCGAGCGGTTGTGGTGCCATCCGGGCCTGCGCCCGCTGTCGGGGCTGCAGAACACGGTGTCCTCGCCCATCGGCGCCTATCGCTGGGAGTATACCGACCGCGCACTCACCGAGCAGCTGCTGCTCGAAGAGGAAGGCCAGCCGGCGACGGTGGAGCAGGGCCATGCCGCAATCCGCTATGTCAACCCGACCACCGGCGGCGACGTGATGCCGACCATCCGCGCCGAGTTCCACCGCCTGCGCCAGGGCGCCGAAACGGCGGTGCGGCGGGAAGTCGGTTCCTCGGTGTTCCAGGTATTCGAGGGCCGGGGCGCCGTGGTGATGGCGGGCGTGACGCACAAACTCGAAAAGGGAGACATTTTCGTGGTTCCCTCCTGGGTTGCCTGGTCGCTCCAGGCCGAGACCCCGTTCGACCTGTTCCGCTTTTCCGATGCCCCCATCATCGAGCGCCTGAATTTCGACCGCACGCTGGTCGAGGGCGGTGACTGATGAGCGATCTCGACGCCGCCCGCCGGGCTCTGCAGGAGCGGCAGGGGCTCGGTGCGCGCTACGATGCGCCGGAGGCGCCGGCGGAGGATCTGCGGCTCGCCCGGCTGGGCACGGCCTATTTCGCCCGCAAGCTCGGCGAACTCGGCGATGCCGCGCTCTACGCACCCTCCCGTACGCCCGGCTGGACCCGGGCGCATGTGATCTGCGACGTCGCCTATCAGGCGCGGGCGATCAGCCGGCAAGCGGAGGCGGCGACGGCAGGCGAGCCGATCCCGCCTTTCTATGACGGCGAGGCCGGGCGGATCGACGACATCGCGCTCGGCGCCACCTTGCCCGCCAGGGCGCTGCGCCATCTGTTCGACCATGCCGCCGTGCATCTCAACGTGGTCTGGCGCGACCTGCCGGGCAGCGGCTGGGACGTGCCTGCCGCCGACGCCGGTGGGGCTCTGCGACCCCTGCGCGCCACGGCGATGGAGCGCGCGCGCCGGCTCTGGCGCGGGGCGCTCGAACTCGACAATGGAACACGATTGCGCGACCTGCCGCCCGAATTCCGGGGCTAAGAGGGGCGCGCGAAACAAGTAACCGGTTCTCCGGGTGCACGGGCATCCTGCCCGTACTTTCTGGTGACCAGCAAACGCCGCGGTTTCAAGAACGGGCAAGATGCCCGTGCACCCGGAAGCGGCCCCTCGAAACGCCCGACCTATTTCGCACCGCTCCCCAAGCGTCGCTGGCATCACAGCAAAAGGAACAAACCGATGACGAGCACGAACCTGTTTGCGTCCCCCGCCTGGCCAACCGTGCCGGTGAAGGGCGAGGCAGCGGCCTATCCCATCCACCGCATCTTCTGCGTGGGCCGCAACTATGCCGCCCATGCCGCCGAGATGGGGGTGGAAGTGGACCGCGAAGCCCCGTTCTATTTCACCAAATCGGCGCTGACCGCCGAGCAGAGCGGCGCGACGGTCGCCTATCCGCCCGGTACCTCGAATTTCCACTATGAGATGGAACTGGTGATCGCCATCGGCGCACCGGTCTTCAAGGCGGATCGCGCCGCGGCCGCCAAGGCGATCTATGGCTATGCCTGCGGCCTCGACATGACGCGCCGCGATCTCCAGCTCGAAGCGCGCGCCAAGCAGCGCCCCTGGGACCTCGGCAAGGATGTCGAGCAATCCGCCGTGTTCGCCGCCGTGACCAAGGTGTCCGATTTCGCCGCCATCGGGCCGCAGCGCATCCATCTGGCGGTCAATGGCGAGACCAAGCAGGAGGCCCATCTCGCCGATTTGATCTGGAAGGTCGAGGAGATCGTCAGCCATCTCTCGCACTACTACCATCTCCAGCCGGGCGACCTGATCATGACCGGAACGCCGGCCGGCGTCGGGCCCGTGGTGGCCGGCGACGTCATCACCGGCGGCATCGATGGCCTCGATCCGATCGAGCTGACGATCGGGGCAGCGGAATGATCCATTTCCACGGTTATTTCCGCTCCTCGTCGGCCTATCGCTGCCGCATTGCCTTCAACCTGAAGGGCGTGGCCTACGAATTTTCGTCGGTCCATCTGCGCAAGGATGGCGGGCAGCAGAAGACCCCGGCTTACCGGGCCCTGAATCCGCAGGCGCTGGTGCCGACGGTGGAGGAGGGCAGCTTCCGCCTGACCCAGTCGCTCGCCATCATCGAATGGCTCGACGAGACGCGGCCGGGGCCGAAGCTGCTTCCGCAGGGAGCGAACCTGCGCGCTGAAGCGCGGGCCTTCGCGCAAATCATCGCCTGTGACGTGCATCCGCTGCAGAACCTTCGCGTCCTCGATTATCTGAAGGCCAATTTCGCGGCGGACCAGGCAGCGCTCGATGCCTGGTGCCAGCGCTGGATCATCGAGGGCCTTGCCGCCTGCGAGACGCTGCTCGCACGGCGCGCGCCTTCGACCTTCTGCTTCGGCGAGACGCCGACCCTTGCCGATATCTGCCTGGTGCCGCAGGTCTTCTCGGCCCAGCGCTTCGGCGCCGACCTGTCGGCCATGCCGCGCCTCCTGGCCGTTCATGCCGCCTGCGAGGCCCTTCCGGCCTTTGCCGATGCCCATCCCAAGAAACAGCCCGACTGGGAGGCTTGATCCACAGGCCGAGTTGGCAAGGGCTTCCGAAGTCTTCATGTAGTGGATCGATTAATCGAAAACGGCAATGCTGCGCAGCATTGCCGTTTCATTCCGTCACGAAACATCCAAGAATAAACGCTTCTTTCCGCCTTGCGCCGCCCCTCACCCTTACCCTCGCCCCGTAAGAACGGGGCGAGGGTAAGGGTGAGGGGCGGTGTCACCTGTCAAACAATGCTCTTATTGTTGCGGATATCCCTATGCGGCAAGGGTGCCCCGGTGCATGTCATCGGCACGTGCCAAGGCAGGCCTGCCAAGCATCAGGTCGGCCGCCTTTTCCGCGATCATCATCACCACGGCATTGATGTTACCGCCGACCAGGTCCGGCATGACAGAGGCATCGACGATCCTGAGCCCGTCCACGCCGGCCACCCGCAAGTGCCCATCGACGACGCGGCGTGAATCCTGCGCCCCGCCCATCCGGCAGGTTCCCGCCGGGTGATGCACGGTCACCGAGGTCGCGCGGATGAAGGCGTCGAGCGCCTCGTCGTCCTGGGCAGCGGCACCCGGTGCGTTTTCCTCGATGATATGAGGAGCCATGACCGGCTGGCCCATGGTCCTGCGCAGGATGCGCAGGCCTTCGCGCAGCGTGTCGCGGTCGCGCCCCGAGGTCAGGAAGTTCGGCGTGATGCGCGGCTTGGCGTCGGGATCGGCGGAGCTGAGGCTGATCGAGCCGGCACTCTCGGGGCGCAGCAGCGCGACCCGGCAGCCGAAACCGTCCGGCACCGGGCTGGTGAAAGGCGGCAGATAAGGCCGTGCGGGGAAGGGGGCCGCAAGGAACAGGAACTGGACATCCGGCGCCGCCAGGTCCGGCTGCGTCTTCAGGAAGGCGGTCACGCCGATCGGCACGTCCGAGGCAAAGCCGTCCTTGCGCAGCAGCGATTTCAGCATGGCCATGGCAAGACGATCATAGCGCATTTCCTGCTGGAACCAGCTCGGGCTCTTGCGCCGGTAGCTCGCCATCACCGAGAGATGGTCCCGCAGATTGGCGCCGACGCCGGGATTGGCAATCTTGACGCCAATGCCGTGCTCACCCAGATGGGCGGGATCGCCGATCCCCGAGAGCATCAGCAGCTTGGGCGAATTGATCACGCCGGCGGCCAGCACGACTTCGCGGCGCGCCTGGGCCAGCTGGGCGTGGCCGCCCTGCGTGAAGCGAATGCCGGTTGCGCGGCCATCCCTCATTTCGATGCTGTCGGCGCGCGCACCGACAATGACGCGCAGCTTCTTGCGGCCGAGCGCCGGGCGGAGATAGGCGGTCGCGGCGCTGTTGCGCCTGCCGGCATGGATGGTTTCCTGGATGTAGTCGAAGCCTTCCTGCTGCGCGCCATTATAGTCCGTCGTCACCGGATAGCCCGCCTGGCGGCCGGCCTCGATGAAATCGGCCAGGATGGCGTCGCGATAACGAGTGCGCTGCACGCGCAGCGGACCCTCGCCGCCGCGATAGGCATTGCCGCCGCCTTCCCAGTTTTCGGAACGGCGGAAATAGGGCAGCACGTCGGCATAGGACCAGCCGTCGAGGCCTGATCGTGCCCAGCGATCGTAGTCGCTGTGATGGCCGCGCACATAGGCCATCACATTGATCGAGGACGAGCCGCCGATCACCCGGCCGCGGGCGCATTCGATGCCGCGGCCGTCAATGCCGGGATCGGGCTCCATGAAATAGCCCCAGTCATGCAGGCGCTGCGGAAAGATCTTGCCGATACCGACGGGGATATGGATGAGGGGATCGCGATCCCATTGGCCGGCCTCGAGCAGCAGCACGCTGGCGCCACCTTCCGTCAGCCGGTTTGCCAGTACGCAGCCGGCCGAGCCGCCGCCCACGACGACGAAATCGTAGGTGCCGGCATCCGGGATGGGAGTCCCGCCGGCCATCAGGACACTGCCTTCAGTTCGGAGGCGGCCGTGGCGGGCCTGTGCGACAGCCATAGCTTGAAGAAGAGCACGAAGATGCCGCCGACGATGGCCGCGCCGCCGGCACTGATCATGATCACGCTGGGCAGGGCGCCGATGGCGAGCATCTGGCCGACGAAATAGGGCGCGCAGACCTGGCCGAACCGTCCGACCGCCATGCTCAGGCCGACGCCGGTGGCGCGGATGGCGGTGGGATAGACTTCCGCGGCCATGGCGATGGCGCCGGCCGTACCGATGCCGAGGAAGAGGCCGACGAGCCCGATGCACAAGGCTGCTGCGGGCACGGACGCCACGCTGTAGCCCAGGCCGACCGTGGCGGCCGCCCCGAGGATGAAGGCCGGCACCATGGTCGGGATGATGCCGAACCGCTCGATGCAGCGGCCGGCGACGGCCTGCCCGAAGAAGGCGCCGAGACCGTTGAAGGCGACGACAAAGGCGCCATCGGCCGGCGAGATGCCGTTCATGCCCATCAGGGACGGCGTCCACAGCACGGTGAGGGTCAGCACGCCCATGCCGGTGAAGAAGGGCCCCCAGAGCAGAAGCGTGCCGAGCGCGCGTCCGCCGCGGAAAACCGAGGCGAAGGAGGCGCGTTCGGTCTTGTCGCCATCGGCCACCAGCACGGTGCCGTCGGTGAGAGTGGCAAGGCCCATGCGCCGGAGAATGCGGCGTGCCCTGGCCGTATCGTTGCGGCGCGCGATCAGGAATTTCAGCGATTCCGGCAGCCAGATCGCCAGGATGGCGGCAATGGCCAGCGGCAGCACGCCGCCGATGTAGAAGATCATCTGCCAGCCGAAATGCTCGATCAGCCGCGAATTGACGAAGGCGCCGGCCATCGCCCCGAGCGGGAAGGAGGACCACATCAAGGTCACGCAGCTCGCCCTGTGGCGCTCCGGCGTATATTCGGCCGTCAGCGCAATGAAGCAGGGCGTGGCGCCGCCCAGGCCGACGCCGGCGAGGAAACGGCAGAGCATCAAGCTATGGAAAGACTGGGCGAAGGCGGTGAACAGGGTGAAGACGCCGATGAGCAGCGCCGCGATGATGAGGAGGCGCTTGCGCCCGACCCTGTCGGCAATGGCCCCGAAGCCGATGGCACCGAGGGCCGCGCCCAACAGGCCGGCCGAGAAGACGGGGCCGAGCTGGGGGATGGTCAGGCCCAGCGACTTGGCGATGAACGGTGCCGCCACGCCGATCGACTGGGTGTCCATGCCGTCGAAGAAGTTGATCAGGCCGCACAGGCCGATCACCGCGATCTGCAGCCTGCTGATCGGCCGTTCGTCGATCAGCCGCGAAACATTGAGCGAAGGGCTCGCCATGTCTTGTTTCCTCCCGGAACGGCCGGCTGTCATCCGTGAAGAGATCCGGCCGGGATCCTTATTGGCTTCTTGTCGAAGTCGAGCGGGCGTGGCCCCGCGATTTGCCTTGGCCGCCTCTTCGGAGGGTAGCCAGGAGGGCGCGCCCGTTCGATTTTTCAATTTAGTACGTATACATATAATATGTATACTGTCAATAAAATCGACCGCCGATACGAAGGTCGATTGGGCGTTCGCCGGATGGTCGGATGCCGCGCTTCCTCACCGTCCGAACGCGCAGATCAGGGGAGCGTGCTCTCGTTGTGGAGGCTGACCAACTCCGTGAGCAAGCGCATCATCGTCGCGCGGCTCTCCGGCGGCAGCGGCGCGAGCAGGCGCTCCTGCACGCGATGGACAGCCGGCTCGACATCGCCCAGGAGCTTTTCGCCGGCCGGCGCGAGATAAAGCAGCTTGGCGCGTTTGTCGGTCGGGCTGGCTCGCCGCTTTATCCATTTTTTTGCCTCGAGGCGCTCGAGCACGTCGCCGATGGTCGAGCGGTCGAAGGCGATCAGGCTCGACAGCCGCGTGGCATCGAGGCCGGGATTGGCGCGGATAGTGAACAGCGCCGCGAACTGCACCGACGTCAGATTGAAGCCATCGCACTCCTCGGCGAAGATGCTGCTCGATATCTGCTGTGCGCGCCGGATGAGATGTCCCGGCATGCCATAGAGCTCTGTCATTGCATGCTACCCAATTTTCGCGGGACGATAGTTAGAGGCTGTTATGGACCATGGATAGGGTTTTGATGAGGTCAAGACTGGCCGGATGGGAGGAGCGAGCGCTGCCAAGACTTGTGTCTTGGCAAGCGAAGCGACGCTGCAGATGGCCAGTCTTCACCTCACCCCGAAAGGGCGTGGCGCTTTTGCTCGATGAGCGCGTCGCGTGTCGTAGCAAGCCGCAAGGCTTGCGTCCTCACGCTCCCACGCACTTGCGAAGCAAGTGCGGACATCCTCGGGCAAAATCGCTCACGTCAAAACCCTATCCATGGTCCATAACAGCCTCTAGATCATCGCCCGCAGCAAATCAAAGCAGCTTGGCCGCCGGATTCGAACCTCAGCCCCGGCCGCGACGTGCCTTCGCCTGCTCGACCCAGAGATCCCAGGGACGATGGACCTGCGCCTCAATGTTCTGCGCAGCCGTCCGGCTCTCGCCCTCGCTGAGATAGGTGATCTCGCCGAGCCGGCTGGCTTCGAGCTGGTAGCGGGCATTGAGTTCGGCATAGACAGCCCGGTAGACCGCCTGTGGCAGCGACTGGGCGACGACGGTCGAGCCATGGCCGCGCATCAGCACGATGTCGCTGGCGTCGAACTCTTCGGCGAGGGCACGGCCGAGCGCGTTGTTACTGATGAGGAGATCGGTGCTGTCGCCGCCGGCCTCGCGGATCTCGAACACCGGAGCGGCCTGGCCGATGAAGCCGGCCATATGGAACAGGGCCCGCAGCCTGGTGGATTTCGACACGCTCAGGGGCACGATCGCATGCGAATGGCTGTGGACCACGGCGATCACGTCGGGGCGGCGGCGATAGATCTCGCCATGGATGAAGCGCTCGAGATAGACCCGCCGTCCCTCGGCGTTGACGGCATCGCCGTCGAGCGTGAACTCGACGATGTCCTCGGCCGCCACCCGCCCCGGCGCCATGTTGCGCGCCAGCAGGAAGCGGTCCGGCCGGCCGTCATGGCGTACGCTGACATGGCCGAAGGCATCCACGACGCCCTGGTCGAACAGGATGTGGTTGGCGTTGACCAGGTCCTCGATCAGCGCTGGCGATGGTGCCGCACCGGCACTGGCTTGATCGGCGACGACGACACCGGCGGCATCTTCGGAAGCGTGGGATTTATCGACACACATGAGAAGGTCCTCGAAATATTCTTGAAGGGCTGGATCGGTGCGCGGCGGTCAGGCCGCCGAAATGGATTGGGGAGCCGAGGCTAGGCCGAGGCCGTTGCTGCCATACAGCCACTGCAGCGTGTCGTACCATTGCTCCTGCGATTTGGCCGACATGATCTCGTTGCGCAAGCGAGCGTGGACGCCCGCCGGATGGTAGATGTGATCACCGACCGCGCGCGACATCAACTGGATGCGCGCCGTGCGGGTGATACGGCGATGCTGGTAGGAGGCGAGGGCGGTCTCGTGGTCGCCGGGATGGGCAGCGATCTCGTCGGACAGGCAGACCGCATCCTCCAGCGCCATGCAGGCACCCTGCGCCATATATTGCAGGGTGGGGTGGGCGGCATCGCCGAGCAGCGCGACCCGTCCCTTCGTCCAGCTATCGGTCGGATCACGGTCGCACAGCACCCATAATTTCCAATCCTTGCCGTGGCGGATGATGTCCTGGGCGCGGGGATGGACATGCTGGAAGCCGGTCAGCACTTCCTCCTGGCTGACCGGCTTGCCGGCAACCGGTTCCGGCGCGTTGTTGTGGTAGGTGACCACCAGGTTGAAGCTCTTCCAGTCCGACAGCGGATAGTGGACGATATGGCATTTGGGGCCCGCCCACAGGGTCGCCGCGTTCCAGCGCAGATCTTCCGGCATCTGCTCGGTGGGGATCACGCTGCGATAGGTGGTATGCCCCGTCACCCGCGGCGCGCCATCGCCGACCAGCTGGGTGCGGATGTTGGACCATAAGCCGTCGGCGCCGATCAGCAGGCTGCCGCTGACGCGCTCGCCGCCCTGGAGCAACGCGGTGACGCTGGTGCCCTCCTCCTCATAGCCGGTCACGGCGCAGCCGGTGCGCAAGTCGATGAGCGGATCGGCGCGGCAGGCCTCGACCAGGACACGGTGCATGTCGCCGCGGTGGATGACGGCATAGGGATTGCCGAAGCGCTTCTGGAACGGTTCGGTCAGGTCGATGGAGGCGATCTCCTCGGCCGTCAGCGCATCCATCATGCGCAACCGGTCGACATAGACGGCCAGCTTGCGCATGGCATCGCCGACGCCGAGATAGTCGAAGGAATGGAAGGCGTTCGGGCCGAGCTGGATGCCGGCGCCGATCTCGCCCAGTGCCGGGGCACGCTCGAGCACGATGCTGGCATATCCCTTGCGGGCAAGGCCGAGCGCGGTGGCCAGGCCGCCAATTCCCGCGCCGGCAATGACGATCTTGTGTTGCATTTCGAGTGTCTCCTCCGTCCCTGCCATTGGGATCGGTGCCGCCCGCACGGCGTCGCAGGCCCTGCGGCGGGCCGGGGCAGGCACCCCCGGCTTCGCGATCCTGGCAGTGTTCGATCAGGCATTTGATAATTGACAGTTAACTGATAATCAGTGTACTGTCAATTATCAAATGAGCCACCATGATCCGTTCCGATGCGCGTCGGTTCTACGCCCTGCGGAAAGTGAGGCCGGTGGCTGGAAAATCGAACGGGCCTGTCGACCGGCACGTTGAACGGGAGGAGCACCATCCGATGAACTACGTCACCCAGGCGGACCGCATGCTGATCGGCGGCGAACTCGTGCATGCCAGCAACGGCGCGTTCGACCTGTCGATCGATCCCGCGACCGAAGAGGTCATCGGCCGGGTGCCGCGTGCGACGGTCGAGGATGTCGACCGGGCCATCCGGGCCGCCGATGCGGCCTGGCCGGAATGGTTCGCGCTCACGCCGCTGGCGCGCAGCCGCGCCATGCGCGATTTCGGCAAGGCATTGCGCGCCCGCTCGGAGGAGATCCTCAAGGTCGAGGTCGCCGATACCGGAAACACCATCACGCCCATGCGTGGCGATGTCGGCTTCGCGGTCGACAGCCTCGACTACTATGCCGGCCTCGCGCATGAACTGAAGGGCCAGACGATCCCCTCCACGCATGAAAACCTGCACATCACCTTGCGCGAGCCCTATGGCGTGGTGGTGCGCATCGCCCCCTTCAATCATCCCCTGATGTTCGCGGTGGCGAGGACCGCGGCGGCACTGGCCGCCGGCAATGCCATCGTGGTCAAGGCGCCGGAAACCAGCCCGCTCTCGGCCATGATCCTGTCGCAGATCGCGCGGGATGCACTGCCGCCCGGCATCTTCAACGTGGTCACCGGCGACGGCCGGACCGTCGGCAACGCCCTGGTCCAGCATCCCCTGGTCAAGCGCATCGCCTTCATCGGTTCGCCGCAGACGGGGCGGGCGATCCAGCGCGCGGCGGCGGAGGTCGGCGTGAAGCATGTCAGCCTGGAACTCGGCGGCAAGAATCCCTTCATTGCCTTTCCGGATGTCGATCCGGAGCGGATTGCCGAGGCGGCGGTCCGCGGCATGAACTTCGCCTGGCAGGGCCAGTCCTGCGGTTCGACCAGCCGCCTCCTCGTGCATGCCGACATCTACGACGCCGTGCTGGAGCGCGTCGTCGAGAAGGTCAGGGCGATCCGGCTCGGTGACCCGCAATCGCCCGAGACCGGCATGGGGCCCGTCAATTCGCGGGTCCAGCTGGAAAAGGTGCTGTCCTTCTTCGAGAGCGCCAAGACGGATGGCGCGCGCCTGATGACCGGCGGCAAGCGCCCCGATGGTCCGATGTTCGAGAGGGGTTATTGGGTCGAGCCGACCGTCTATGCCGATGTCGAGCCGGGCATGCGGCTGTGGCAGGAAGAGGTGTTCGGGCCGATCCTGTCCGTCGGCAAATGGCGCAGCTTCGAGGAGGCGGTGGAGAAGGCCAACAGTACCGAATACGGCCTGACGGCGGCGGTGTGGACCAACGACATCAACGACGCCCTGCGGATGGTGCGCAAGATCCGCGCCGGCCACACCTGGATCAACGGTTCTTCGGCGCATTTCATTGGCGTTCCCTTCGGCGGCATGAAGAGTTCGGGGATCGAGCGGGAGGAAGGCATCGAGGAGATGCTGGGCTATACCGAGACCAAGACCATCAACATCATGCTGCCGAAGGGGTGATGGAAAAGACTGCTGCCCGGCTGAGCCGGTGTCGGCGGGGCGGCCAGGGCTTCGAATCCAAGTTAATGAGGACCGTCAACACCCTCCCCTGGATGTCCGCAACTCCCTTGAGTTGCGTAGGGAGGGTCGGCCTGCAAGGCCGGGGTGGGGTGGAAACATGCAGGTCATGATGACGAAACGGGTAAGTCTTGCCAGGAAATCACCCCACCCCGCCGCTTCGCGTCGACCCCAGGCACTTCCAAGAGGAAATGCCGACCCCTCCAGGGGAGGGTAAATCGCGCCCAGCATTAACTCGAATTCGAGCTTTGCGGGGGGCGTCACATTCATATTGACAGCATACTGAATTTATGTATGCTGTTTAATGGGTGGAAGAGCATCCGTAGGCCTTCGAGGCATGCGGGGAGTGAAGGCGAAACCTTCAGGGCAAGCCCGGCCGCATTCCAGTTTTTGTGTGCTGACAATCATGCGGGGGACGCGCGTTCCGCTTCCGCGTGCCGATGCTGCCCAATCAAAAAACAATACAGAGGGAGGATCCATGACCTATGTAATCGGCGTCGATACCGGCGGTACCTTTACCGACGGCTTCCTGGCCAGCACCGAAGGCGTGCTGGTCTCCGCCAAGGCCCATTCGACGCCGCCCGATTTTTCGCGCGGCTTCATCAACGTGCTTGGCGAGTTGGCGAACAATGTCGGGAGCAGCGTGGAAGAGCTGCTGTCGCAGACGGACTACATCGTCCACGGCACCACCTCCACGCTCAACGCCGTCGTCACCGGCGACGTGGCGCGTGTCGGCTTCCTGACCACAAGGGGCCACGCCGATTCCATCCGCATCATGAATCTGGAAGGGCGCTATGCCGGGCTCGATCCGAGCGCCGTCCAGAACATCTCGCGGACCAACAAGCCGGCGCCGCTGGTGCCGCATCGCGACGTGATCGAGATCGACGAGCGCATCGACCACAAGGGCGCTGTCATCGTTCCCCTCGACGAGAAGGGCGTGCGCGCCGCGGTGAGGAGGCTGCGCGACGACGGCGTGCGGGCAATCGCCGTCTCGCTACTCTGGGCCTTCCGCAATCCGGTGCATGAGCGGCGCATCCGCGAGCTCATCCAGGAGGAAGCGCCGGAGCTCTATGTTGCGCTGTCGCATGAGACCAGCCCCCGCATCCGCGAATATACCCGCAGCGCCACCACCATCATCAACACGCAGGTCGGCCCGGTTCTGAAGGGCTATCTCACCCCGCTCGAGGAAGAACTGCGCGCCAAGAAATTCGAAGGTTCCCTCCTGATCATGCAGGGCTCCGGCGGCTGCGTGCAGGCAGCCGACGCGCCCAAGCATGCCGTCAGCACGCTGGGCTCCGTACTCACCGGCGGCGTGATCGGCTGCCTGCGTCTGGCCGAACGCCTCGGGCACAAGAACATCATCTCCACCGATATGGGCGGAACCACCTTCCTGGTCGGCCTGGTGCGCGACGGCAAGCCGAGCACCACCACGACCACCGTGCTGCACCAGCACCAGATCAACACCGCGATGGTCGATGTCCGCACCATCGGTGCCGGCGGCGGCGCGATCGCCTGGATCGACGGCGGCGGCAATCTGCGTGTCGGCCCCCGCAGCGCCGGCGCCCGGCCCGGCCCGGTCTGCTATGGCGAGGGTGGTCAGGAGCCGACCGTCACCGATGCCGACCTCGTGCTCGGCATCATCAATGGCGACAATTTCCTGGGCGGCCGCAAGAAACTATCGAAGGAACTGGCGGCCGAAGCGATCCGCACCCGGATCGCCGAACCGCTCGGCCTGACGGTGGAGCAGGGTGCGGCCGCGATCTACGCCATCCAGAATGCCCAGACCGCCGATCTCGTGCGCAGCGTCGTGGTCAATGGCGGCCATGATCCGCGCGATTTCGTGCTCTATTCCTTCGGTGGGGCAGGCCCGGTGCATGCGGTCAACTATTCGGCCGATCTCGGTGTCTCGGAAGTGGTGGTGCCGCTCGGCTCGACGGCTGCGGTGTTCTCGGCCTATGGGCTCGCTTCCTCCGATATCGTGCTGACGGCGGAAATGTCGGATCCCGGCAATTTCCCCATCGATCCGGCCACGCTCAACGGCAATTTCGAAAAGCTCGAAGCCGAGCTCGCCGAGCGTCTGGTCCAGCAGAGGCTGCGCTTTGCCAAGGTGGTCTATGAGCGCGAAGCCGAACTGCGCTACACTATGCAGATGGCCGAAGTGACCACCCCGGTGCCGGGTGGTCCGCTCGGGGAGGCGGAGATCGCCGGCATCGGCGCCAGCTTCGAAGAGCTCTACGAGCGCATCTACGGCAAGGGCGCCGGTTTCAGCGATGCCGGCCTGCAGATCATCACCTATCGGGTGCGCGCCATCGGCATCCTGCCGATCCGCGCCGATCTCGCCGCGCATGACAGCGCGAACGCCGACCCGACGCCGTCTGCGATCCGCAAGGTGTTCCTCGACACGCGCAAGGGCTGGCAGGACACCAAGATCTACGACTATCGCAGCCTGGGCGCCGGGTCGAAACTATCGGGACCGGCGGTGGTGGAGACGCCGACCACCACCGTCGCGCTGCCGGAGGGCTTCGCTGGTGTGGTGGACGCTTATGGCAATCTCGCCATTCGCGTCGCGGAACAGGGCTGAGGGAGAAAACCATGCCGCTCATTCAAATCGCAGGGTCGGAGCGCTTCGCCTATCAGCCGAAGGCACCCGACGAGACCAGAAAGCTGGCATCCGGGGCCAGGCTGCACCAGGTGACGGACAAGGACATCGAGGCCGTCGATCCCCTGACCTATGAGGTCATCCGCCACCGCCTCGCCGCCATTGCCGAGGAAATGGGCGATGGCCTCAAGCGCATGTCGGGCTCCGTGGTGGTGACGGACTGCAACGATTTCGGCGCGACCATTCTCGACGAATGCGGCGATTCCGTCGTCGTCGGCCTCTACAACACCCAGTTGGCCGCTTCTGTCGACATGGCCGTCAAATGGACGCTGGAGAACCGCTCCCGGCAACCCGGCTTCCAGGCCGGCGACATGTTCCTATGCAACGATCCCTGGGTCGGCGGCGGGCTGCACCAGAACGATGTCACCGTCTTCGCGCCGCTCGTCCATGATGGCGAGGTTTTTGCCTGGACGGCCGTCGTCTGCCATCAGGTCGATCTCGGCGGCGTCTCGCCTGGAAGCTGGTCGGTGGAAGGGCGCGACGTCTTCTGGGAATCGACGCCGATCCCGCCGGTGAAGATCGTCGAGGCCGGCAGCATCCGCGCCGACATCGAGGACATGTATCTGCGCCGTTCCCGGGTGCCGCGCCTGATCGCCCTCGATCTGCGGGCCAAGATCGGCGCCAACAACATCGCTCAGGAGCGCCTCGCCGCCCTGATCGCCAAATATGGCGCGCTTACCGTCAAGGCGGTAATGAAGCGCATGATGAACGATGCCGAGGCGCGCTTGCGCGCCAAGCTGCGGGCGCTGCCGGACGGCACCTGGAGTGGCGTCGCCCATCAGGATTCCTTCCGCCACAGCGACCGCAATCTCTACAAGATCCTGCTCACCATGACGAAGCAAGGCGACAGGCTGACCTTCGACTTCACCGGCACGGACAAGGAAACCGAAGGCTTCGCCAACTGTACCTTTGCCGGCCTGCGCGGCGGCATCATGCCGATCGTGCTGACCATGCTGTGCGGCGACATTCCCTGGTCGCCGGGTGGCCTCTATCGCTGCCTCCAAATCGTCAGCGAGCCCGGCACCATCAACAATTGCAACTTTCCGGCCGGCATCGGCAAGGCTTCGGTGGCTTCGGCGTGGGCCACGCAGAACGTGGTCTCCGAATGCGTCGCCGGCATGCTCGACGTGCATCCCGAGCACCGCAAATCGCTGATGTGCGTATGCTGCGGCACCTGGGACCTTGCCGTCCTGGCCGGGCTCGACCAGCGCGGCAATCCCTTCGTGACCATGATCTGCGATTCCATGGCCGGCGGCCTCGGCGCGCGTGTCGATCAGGACGGGGTCGACACCGGTGGCCTCAACTGCATCCCGATGGGGCGCGTCGCCGACGTCGAGATCAACGAGTTCAGCTTCCCCATGCTCTATCTATGGCGGCGGGAGGAGACGGATTCCGGCGGGCCGGGACGTTTCCGCGGCGGCATGGGCGGATCAAGCTGCTTCATACCGCACGATTCCCCGATCGGCGGCGTGCATCTGGTGGTCTCGGCCACCGGCAAGGCGCTGCCGCAGGCAACCGGCAGCAGCGGGGGCTATCCCGCCGGCACCCAGTATGACGTGCTCAAGCGCAATGCGCGCGTTGCCGAGCTCTTCGCGGCCGGCCGCATTCCGGCGACCCTGGAGGAGGCCGGCGGCAGCGCCGATGTTCTGGAGGCCCACCTGGAGACGCATCTGGGCGCGCAGGACGTCTACTATACCCATTGGCAGGGCGGCGGGGGCTATGGCGATCCGCTGCTGCGCGATCCGGTCCTGGTCGCCCGCGACGTCGAGGCCCGCAAGGTATCCGCCCAGGCGGCCAACGACATCTATGGCGTGCTGCTGAACACTGATGGCAGCGCGGATGACCTGGCAACGCGCCGGCGCCGCACGCAGCTGCGCTGCGAACGCGTCGGCGAGCCCGTCCCCAACCAGGCAGCGGAGTGAGGAGCCATGAAGATCGACGACAACGCCCGCCTGCACACCGACGGCAGCATCGTCTGCAGCCATTGCGACCACCCCCTGGGAACGAGCGCCGGCGATCCTTTCGCCAACGCTATCCGCCGCGAGCGACCTTCCCAGGCTGCGGGCCCCGGCGTGCGCGCCGAGCCTTCGCATTTCACCGACCGGCCCATCGGCCTGCGCCAGGTCTTCTGCCCCGGCTGTTATGTCCTGCTGGCCACCGAGATCGCGCCGACGGACGAACCCTCATACCGACGTTGGGAACTGCAGGACCAATGCTTGGGAGATGCAAGACAGGACATATGAAACGAAGCACGATGCCCTGATATAGCCGAACAGCCGTTCAGGGTTGTTGCAGGCATTCAGCGAAACAGCGCAGGCCGCGTGTTGCCCTGGCATCACCCGGCCTGACAATTGCTGCGACTTTGGTTGCTGTTGCCGCGCCATCGGCTTCGTCTGGTTGAAACCGGCATTCGAAAGGCATGCGAACAGCATCGATATATCGGCTGGTGATGACCCGCCAGGATCGATAATCAACGCAAGATCGTATATTGCCCCTGTCCAACAAATACTTCTATCGAGTGCTGGTATCGGTGGTTGCGGGGCCCCACAACCAAATCTGTCATAAATCACTCGCCATCGAAGTCCTGCCGCTTGGTGGCGTTTTGCCTTTTAGTTTGGAACCTGGCTGAACAGATAGGCCGTTGGTCGATATCAGCGGCCGACCTTTGCTGAGGCGACGCGATTGGGGGCTTCGCCAGGAAGGTCACCCGCTTCGCGACAAATGATGCGGATGTCAGGGACTGCCCAAAGCGGGGCGGCGCGATCAGGCGAGAAAAGATTGCCATCCTAAAATCTACTCAATATATAGATTATAGAGTCTTTTGGGTTGATCGAGAGAAATGATGGCGCAAGTCGGTTCGTTTTCGCAGCCGTTTTCGATGCGGGCCAACGCCGTATTGAGCAGAAGGACCCTCTACACCGCCTTGTCATGGCTGGCGCCGCTCCTGGTGCTGTGTGCCTGGGAAAGTGCCTCCCGGCTCGGCCTGATCGCTCAGCAGGTCATGCCCGCCCCTAGCCGCGTTGCCGAGACAGCCTGGGAGCTCGCGAGGACGGGGGAATTGTTTCTTCATCTCGGAGCCTCCTTGCTGCGTGCTGCCGCGGGCTTTGTGATTGGGGGAAGCGTCGGGTTTGCGCTCGGCGTCGCGGTGGGATTTTCGCCGCTGGCGCATGCTCTGCTCGACCGCTCGATCCAGATGGTCCGCGCCGTGCCCTTCCTGGCAATTCTGCCTCTCGTCATCGTCTGGTTCGGTGTCGATGAAAGCGGCAAGATTTTCCTGGTTTCCCTGGCCGTTCTGTTTCCCATCTACATCAACACGGTGCTGGGCATCCGACAGATCGATCCCAAGCTCATGGAACTGGCTAAGGTCACGGGAATGGAGTGGCCGGCGATCGTTCGACGCATCGTGCTTCCCGGTGCCATGCCCTCCATCCTGACCGGCGTGCGCTATGCGCTGGCCCATGCCTGGCTGGCCCTGGTCGTGGCCGAGACGTTGGCAACCACCAAGGGCATTGGCTTCCTGGCAATGGATGCGCGCGAATTTCTCCAAACCGACGTCATTCTCCTGACCATCATCATCTACGCCATCATCGGCGTGGCGGCCGATGCCCTTGCGCGCTTGCTCGAGACCAAGCTGCTCGGGTGGCACCCGAATTTTGCAAAGGGAGCAAGGTGATGAACCAGCTGGTGGACCTCGCCAGGCCGATCACCCAGGAGAAGTGGGCAAGTCGTGCCCCATTCGAGCAAGCCCCGCTTGCCGTTTCCGTCTCCGGCCTGGAACGGCGATATGGCTCGCGTGTCGTCATCGAAGCACTGGATCTCGACATCCACGAAGGAGAATTCGTTGCGTTGCTGGGAGAGAGTGGATGCGGCAAGACGACATTGTTGCGCGTACTCGCCGGACTGGATGCACCGGACGATGGGCAGATCGACGCCCCGGGCCGGCCAGCTGTGGTCTTTCAGGAACATAGGCTGCTGCCGTGGGCACCGGTCTGGGCCAACGTCGCCCTGGGTCATGAGAACAGCGTAGGCCGCGCGGGAGCGACGCGGGCGCTGGCGGAAGTGGGCTTGGCTGGCCGCGAAGATGATTGGCCGCGCAATCTATCTGGTGGCCAGGCGCAACGAGTTGCGCTTGCCCGGGCTCTGGTCCGTGAGCCGAAGCTGCTCCTGCTCGATGAGCCTTTTGCGGCGCTCGACGCACTGACACGCATCAAAATGCATGCGCTCGTCCGCGAACTCGTGGCCCGGCATCGCCCCGGCGTGCTGATCGTAACCCATGACGTGGACGAAGCCATCGTGCTTGCCGACCGCATTCTCGTCATGCGCGCCGGGCAGATCGCTGCTTCCTACCGACCGGCCGACCACGGGCAAGGCGAGTTGAGGCGGCAATTGCTCGAGGAATTGGGCGTGACGGCGCACTGACCGTTCTTTCAACCTCTAGACCTGGGATAAGACTGTGACGAACTCCAATCCGAGCCGCCGCTCTCTCCTGCAGGCAGGTGGCCTGTTGCTGGCCGGTGCCGCCGTATCGCGGCTGAGCCCGGCATTCGCGGACGAGCCGAAAAAACCGACGCGCAACACCGACATCGTGCGTCTGGGCTGGGGGCGGGGCGGCATTCCCCTGATCGCAAAACAGCGCGGCGTCCTTGAGAAGGACCTCGCCGAGAAGGGCATCAAGGTCGAATGGGTCGGCCCTTTTCCCAACCACGCGCCCTCGCTGCAGGCGGTGGTCGGCGGCAGCGCGGACTTCGGCTTCTGGGGCTCGACGACACCGGCACTGGCCGCCATGCTGGCGGGCTCGCCGCTCGTCTTCAATGGTTTTAACGTCTACGCGCCGCGCTCGACCGCGTTGATCGTGAAAAAGAGCAGTGGAATCAACTCGGTTTCTGATCTCGTCGGCAAAAAGGTCGCCGTCAACAAGGCCGGTCTCGGTGAATTTCTGGTCGTCGCTGCCCTGGAAAAGAACGGCATCGACCCGAGCAAGGTCGAATTCGTCTATCTCAATCCGCCCGATGCAGCTCCCGCCTTTGCGCAAGGAAAGGTCGATGGCTGGTCCATGTGGTCACCCGGCGTCGATATTTCCCGTTTCGAGAACGATGCCAAAGACATCTTCAACGAGGGCAAGGATCTCGATTTCCTGATCGACTACAGTTCGCTGGTATCGACGCGCAAGTTTTCGCAGGAGAACTCCGAACTCGTGCGGGCGGTGCTGGACGCCTACTACAAGGAAGGCGAGTGGCAGACACATAATACGGTCGAATCCGAGCGGATCGCCCAGGCGGAAGGCAAATATGCCGACCAGGTGCGCGATTATCTCGCCAGCCTGAAGCGCGTCAACACCTTCTACGAACCAAAGGATGCCGAGTTCACGGCGCGATTCCAACGGGCTGCCGATTGGCTGGCGGATCGCAAGATCATCAAATCGCATCTCAAGGTCGCCGATTACAGCGTTCAGGTATAGGGGGCCTCGTCCATGTCACGACACCATGTTCGCCTCGGCGTGAACGTGCTCGCCTCGGGCCGCCACGACGCGGCCTGGAAGACGTTCGACGACAAGCGCCATCTGTCGACCGACATCGATCATTTCGTGGCGATCGCCAAATCAGCCGAACGCGGCCTGATCGACGCCATTTTCCTGGCCGACAACCCGGGAGGACTGGTGAGTGAATCCCATACACGCCCCTGGCGCGCGCTCGATCCGGCCATCCTGGTCGCCAATCTGGCAGCACATACCGAGCATGTCGGCCTCGTCTGTACCACGACGTCCCTGTTCGGCCATCCCTACACGATCGCCCGGCAGATCGCCTCCATTGACCATGTGAGCCGCGGCCGCGCGGCCTGGAACATCATCACGTCGCAAAATCCGCCTGCCCTCAACGCCTATGGCGTTGAAAAGGGCTGGGATCAGGCGGAACGATACAAGCGGGCCGAAGAGTTCGTGCAAATCGTCACGGCCTTTTGGGATAGCCTGCCCGAGGAAGCGCTCGTCGCCGATCCGAAGTCGACGGTCTATCTCGATCCCTCGCGGCTGCGCTCCCTCGATTTCAAGGGAGAGCATTTTTCCGCGCGTGGCGCATCCTCCGTGCCGGAGACGCCGCAGGGCCGGCCCGTGATCTTCCAGGCCGGCCAATCCTCCGACAGCCGAGCCTTCGGTGCGCGCTACGCGGATGCGCTCTTCACCGGGCAGCGCATCGTCGAAGGCGCACGCGCCTTCTATTCCGAGGTCAAGACATTGGCAAAACGCTTTGGCCGCAATCCGGAACATCTGCTCGTCATGCCCGGCCTGTTTCCGATCCTGGCTTCGACGGAGGAAGAGGCCGGGCGTCACAAGCGCGACCTCGATGATCTCCTCGATTCTGTCGCCTTACGTGCGGAACTGGCACGCCACCTCGCGGTCGATGAAGCGCTTCTCGAAGATCTCGACGCACCGATACCGTTCGAACAAAGCGAGGCAAATGTGTCGCTCGTGCCGATCGCCTCGCGTTGGCACCGCGCGGAAATGCTCAAGGAGGCCCGGCTGCACGGCTGGAACATTCGCGAGCTTCTCTTCTCGAACATCACTGGCGGGCACCGCGTCTTTGTGGGTACGCCCGAGGGCTTCGTCCAGGACATGTTACACTGGGTCGATACCAAAGGCGCCGACGGCTTCAATTTGAACATCGACGTGCAACCTGATGGCCTCGACCTGATTGCCGATGAGGTCATTCCGATCCTGCAGAAGCTCGGGCGCTTCCGCACGGCCTATGAGGGGCTCACCCTGCGCGACAATCTTGGCCTGCCGCGCTTCGATGCCGGGGTACAGGGCAGGCTGGCGGCCGCGGTCTGAGCGTTGAAGGAATGCATCCAGATGTCTGACCTCAGCGCATCGGCAGGGGGGAGCCCCCGGTTGGTCTCGCCCATCGCAGCATCGTTCGGCCTGTCTGCAGCGCTCGAGCATATCGCTCGCACGGCTGTCGAGCGCGAAATCAGCAGTCGTCTTCCTCGGGAGGAGATCGCCGAGATGAAAGCACTCGGTTTCGGGTCCCTGCGCCTGTCGAAGCAAGCCGGCGGCGCGGGTGCTTCGCTGTCGCAGCTGTTTTCCGTTGCACGCGACCTGGCTGCTGCCGATTCCAACATTGCCCATGCGTTTCGCAACCATCTTTGGCAGGTCGAGGCAGCCCTGCGTCGACCCCAGCACCCGTTTCACGCGCATGTCCTGGCTTTGACCGCCGCCGGAAAGACAATCGGCTTGAGCTTTGCCGACAGTGACGCAACCGCCGCCGGCGCAACGCCGACGAGGGTTTTGTCACGGATAGAATGGGACGAGGCCAGGCAGGCCTATCGCGGGTCCGGGCGGAAGGTCTATGCGACCGGCAATCTTTATAACGACGCCTTTGTCGGGCTTGCCATCGAAAACCGCGAAAATGCAACGGTCCAATATGTGCTTGATCGCGGTGATGGCGTCGAAAATGAGGACGACTGGGCTGGATTCGGTCAAAGACTGACGGGGTCCGGCACGGCCGAGTTCAACGGCGTCACCATCCCATCCCATCAGGTCTATCCGCTGGATCCGCCGGCACGCGAGGGGGCAGCGCCATGGCGCTTCACCTTCCATCAGGTCTATCTCACCAACTGTATCGCCGGCGTGGTGCGCAGGATCGCACTGGATGCGGTCGACGTGCTGCGGGCGCGCGGACGCAACTTCTATCATGGCGAAGCCGAACGCCCTGCCGACGAACCGGTGCTGCAGGCCCAGCTCGGGCGGATCCGCGCCTATGCCGCTGCGGTGGAAGCAACGATCGAGCGTGCGATCGCCGCGCTACAGACGGCTTGGGATGCCTATGGAACCGAAGCGGAGTATGAACGTGTCCTTGCAGCGTCGCTTTCGGCTGCCGAGGCCAAGGTGGTGATCGACGATCTCGCGCCACAGATCGCAAACTGGCTCATCGATCTCGGCTCCGGCTCGGTCGTGTCCCAAAACAGCGGATTGGATCGGCATTGGCGCAATATCAAGGTCATCGCCTCGCACAATCCCAGGCTCTACAAGGAACGGCTCCTCGGCCAGAACCTGCTGAGTGGACGCCTGCCACCAACCGGGGCGTTCTTTTGAACGTGCCATCAGTCTCCTCGCGCTCCAACATGTTTGCCATGAACCAGCAGATTGCTTCGCCCGACGTCACCACCCCGATCTTTCCTGCATTTTCGCCGGCGCAGGTGCGTGCCGAACTGCTGGCAAGGCGGGAAATCCTGCTTGCCGACCTGAGGGAGGAGGATGCCTTTGCCAAGGGGCACCCTCTTTGGGCAGCGAACTTCCCCGTCGGCAGGCTGGAACTCGACGTTCCCAGGCGCATACCGAGGCGTGATATCCTGATTGTGCTCTATGGCAGAGACGATTATCGCGATCTGGCACCCCTGGCGGCGCAAAAGCTCGCTTCCTGGGGGTATGGAAACGCTCACCTGCTCGACGGGGGGCTGGCCGCCTGGACGCAAGCGGGCTACGAACTGTTCATCGACGTCAACGTGCCTTCCAAATCCTTCGGCGAGTTCGTCGAAGCACGTCGTCATACCCCCTTGTTGCCTGCCGAGGAGGTGCGACGCCTGATCGGCTCCGAAACGCCGCCTGTCATCCTCGATGCGCGCCGGTTCGATGAGTTCAACACCATGAGTATTCCCACCGGCATATCGGTCCCGGGTGCCGAGTTGGTGCTCCGGGTGCGCGACTTGGCTCCCGATCCGAAAATCACGGTCATCGTCAACTGCGCCGGCCGGACACGCTCGATTATCGGCACGCAGTCCTTGATCAATGCGGGCATTCCCAACCCGGTCGCTGGATTGCGGAACGGCACGATTGGCTGGACCCTGGCCGGGTTTGCGCTCGACCATGGCGCAACTCAGCGATCGTCCCAGACAACGCGTCAGGCCCGGCAAGCCGCCCAAATCGATGCTCGCCAGGTGGCCGAGCGTGCCGGTGTCCGGCGTATTTCGCTGGCCGCGGCCGACGCGATAGTCCAGCCCGGGCGTTCGATCTATCGCATCGATGTTCGCGATCCCGAGGAATATCGCAGCGGCCACTTGCCCGGATTTGTCAATGTTCCGGGAGGACAGCTCGTCCAGGAGACCGACCACGCGGTGCCGGTCCGAGGCGCGCTTATCCTGCTGGCCGACGACGACGGCACCCGCGCCGATATGACTGCATCCTGGCTGTCGCAGATGGGGTGGGAAGTCCTTGTCGTCGATCCGGTGGAAGACAAGGAGCGCCGTCAGCTTGAAGATATCCGCTTCGATGCCGTTCCGGTTCCCCAAGTACCGCTTGTTTCCCCGCAAGACCTGCGAGACTGGCTCGAGGATGGAGACACCGCTGTCATCGACGTGACCAGTTCGGCAAATTACGTCAAAGGCCACGTTCCAGGGGCCTGGTGGGCCTTGCGCTCGCAGATCGCTCCGGCGCTTCAGGCCGTCGGGCCTGCCGAGCGCATTGTCGTCACAGGCGGTTCGGGCGCTCTCGCCGCCTTTGCGGCCAAGGAAGTCGCGACCTTGACGGCCTCAAAGGTGTTTGTCCTGGAAGGCGGCACGGGCGCCTGGATCGCAGATGGACTCCCCGTAACCAAAGGCGAAGAACGTCTCGCATCCATCCGCATTGACCGCTACCGCCGCCCCTATGAAGGAACCGACGCATCGCGCCAGGCGATGGAGGATTATCTCGAATGGGAATACGGCCTTGTCGCGCAGCTCGACCGCGACGGAACGCACTTCTTTGAGGTGATCTGAGTATCGCCGCGAATGGAAATTGGGCCATACCTGTAACCCGTGTTCCCGTCAGCAAGAATCGAACGGGCCGGGCATAGTGAAGTCAGCCCCTGCAAAGGGGCTGCGCACCGGCCAGGAAACTTGGCGAAAGCGCGGTCTTCACGCCAGCTTGACCACCTTGGTCAGATGCCGGGGTGCCACTGTATCGACATTGCGGCGTTGGGCGACACGCTCGCCCAGGAGCTGAAGCGCGGGCAGGCAGACCAGGCCGCGCAATTCGTCGGCGACGTCGAGATCGAGGGAAATGTCGCCCGGTCCGCCCAGACCGACCACGAGGGCGCCCTTCTCGCGCAGCTCCGCCACGAGCTGGGCCTCCTCCTGGGCGGTGCGCGGATCGTAGAGCATGACCACGAGCGTCTGTTCGTCGAGCAGGCTGACCGGACCATGCCGGTATTCGAGCGGATGGAAGGCCTGGGTATAGCTCTGGCTCATTTCCTGAAGCTTGAGCGAGGCTTCCAGGCAGACCCCGTACTGCGCGCCGCCGCCGAGATAGACGAAATGGCTGCGGCCGGCGAGGTGTCCTGCCAATCGCTCGTCCAGGGCTTTCGCCAGGCTTTCGGCCTGTTCCGTCACGGCGGAGGGGATCGCCACGCCTGCCATCCTCAGGCCGAGCAGCAGCATCAGCGAGGCCGAGCTGGTCATGACGATACCTTCTTCGCCATGGGTCGGCGTGAAGGCGAGATGATCGGCTTCGCGCGCGAGGGTGCTCTCGCGTTCGCAGGTCAATGCCGTGACCGTCAGTCCGGCGTCGCGGCTGGCGGCTGCAGCTGCGACGGTTTCGGTGGTCTCGCCGCTACGCGAGAGTGCGATGACATGCGCACCGGCGGGATCGGGCAGATAGGCCTCGGGACGTCTCAGCCATTCGCCGCCCGGCACGGCGATGGCCCTGCGGCCATGGGCGTTGAAGACGGCGGCAAGCGAGACGGCAAGGTTATAGGAGGTGCCGCAACCGATGATGACGGTGATCGGCGCATCGATCGCGGGAAGCGCTGCCCCAAGGCCCTGCTGCCAGAACGGGAATTGTTCGAAGATGACACGCTCGGTGACGTTCATGACTATACTCACTGGGTTGGATAGGTTCGGTGGTCGGTCACTTGACCGCGCCGGCGACGAGGCCGCTGACCAGGTACCGGTTGAGGAAGATGACGATCAGCGTCGGCACGATGATCGCGACCGAGCCGGCCGCGTTGATCAGGCCGTAATCGACGAAGTTCTTCGTCGCGAATTCGGGGACGAGGATGGTGAGCGGCTTGGTTGCCATGGTGGGCGAGAAGATCAGGGGCACCATGAACTGGCCCCAGGCGCCCAGGAAGGTGATGATGGCGGCGGCGACCAGCCCGGGAGCCGCCATCGGCAGCACGATCCTGGCCAGGATGTAGAGCCGGCTCGCTCCATCGATCTGGGCTGCCTCCTCGATGGAAAGGGGCAGGGACTGATAGACGCTGCGCATCAGCCATAGCGACAGCGGCAGGAAGGCCGAGACATAGATCAGCGTGACGCCCAGATAGGTATCGACCAGGCGCAGTGTCGTCATGATCCGATAAAGCGGGATCAGCACCGTGTATCCCGGTATCGCAAAGGTGGCGACCACGAGGATGAAGATCACCGTGCGCCCCGGGAAGTTCAGGCGCACGAAGGCATAGCCTCCCGCCGCCGCCAGGGCGACGCACAGGATGGTCGCACCGAGGGACGTGACGATACTGTTGACCAGCGCGGCCCGGAATTGCTGCCAGACCATGGTATCATTGGCCATGGTGGTGCCAATCCCGAACAGCTTGGCATAGTGCTCCAGGGTGAGCGTCTGCGGAAAGAAGTGCACCGTGCTGGCGGTGAGGTCGGGTGTCGGCGTCAGGCTTGTCGCGAAAGCCCAGTAGACCGGTACCAGTGACCACAGCACCAGGACGGAGCAGGCCAGCATGAGACCGAAACGGGAAAGGAGGGCGCGCATGGGTCAATCGAGCCTGGTTTCGCGATAGACGCGTGAAACGAAGACGAGCGAAACCGCCAGTGAAATGAACATGACCAGCACCGACAGCGCCATGCCCCGCGAAAAGCGCAGGTTCTGGAAAGCCTCCAGATAGACCTGGACCAAGATGGAGCGGGTATCGAGGCTGGAGCCGGCCAGGATCCACACTTCGTCGAACAGGTTGAAGGCCGTGACCGTCGATTGCGCCAGGGCGATCGCCAGGCCGCTGCGAATGAGAGGCAGCGTCATCATGCGAAAGAGCTGGAAGCGATTGGCGCCGTCGATCCGGGCGGCCTCGTAGATATCCTTGGGGATCGATTGCAGGGCCGCCAATACGATCACGACCGTCAGCGGCATGGTCCGCCAGACATGCACGACCGTGACGAGGATCAGGGCCGAGCTGCGATCGTTGAACCAGACATGCCGGTCGAAATCAAAGCCGATGGCCGTGAGGAGGCCGTTGAGCAGGCCATGGCTGGGATTGTAGATCCACTGCCAGACGATGGCGTTGACCACGCCCGGCAAGGCCCAGGGCAGGATCACGATTGCCAGGAGCCAGCGCCGGCCGATCGTCAGCCTGTTGAGCAGCACGGCCGCAGCCACGCCGCCGACGGTCTCCAGAGTGACCGCAAGGACGACGTAGAAGAGCGTATTGGCCCAGGCCGTCAGGGCGTTCTTGTCGGTGAACAGGGCCGTGTAGTTGGACAGGCCGACGAAGGGGGTGCCCGCCTGCATCGGATCGACCCGATGCAGGCTCTGCCACATGGTGGCGATGACTGGCCAGATCACCAGCCCGATCATCGTCGCGACGATCGGAGCGGCGAGCACCAGCCCGAGCCAGGCGTCGTTCCTGGCACCGCTGTTCCGCTCCGCGCTGGCCCGGGTCAGAGCCGTCACGCTCATTGCTGCATGGCTCGCTCGGTTTCATCCGCGATCTGCTTGAGCGCATCATCGACGCTCAGCTGGCCCTTGGCAGCCTGGTTGATGGCCGTATACACGGCGGAGCTGAACTGGGGATACCAGATCGGCGTTCCCTGCGGGAACAGGCCGCCGGCCGTAGAGGCCTGCTCGATCAGGACCTTGCCGCTTTCGAGCTTGCCGGCCTTGTTCAGGTCTTCGAGCGCCGAAGTGCGTGTCGCCAGCGTGCCGGCTTCCGTATAATTCTTGAGCTGTTGCTCCTTGGCGCTCATCCATTTGACAAAGGCCAGCGCCGCCTCTTTTTTCTGGGACGTGACGGGAATGCCCATGGCCTCGGGCAGGCCCAGGCTGCGTGTCACGCCGCTTGCGGTCGGGAAGAGGGCAGCCACGGCCTTGCCGGCGACCTTGGATTTGCTGGCGTCGTTGAAGAGGGCGAGCCGGCCGACCTCGCCGCAGATCTCCATGCTGACCTGACCATCCATGAAGAGCTGATGGACGTCCATGTCGATGAGGCCGGGTGCGGCGGGATCGACCAGGCCCTGCTTGAGGGCATCGATCTCGAAGGCGAGGGCCTTGTGGCCCGCCGATGACGGGTCGGTGAACAAGGGCTTGAAGTCCTTGTCGAAGAGTTCGCCGCCAAAGGCCTTGGTGAGGAGATACCAGGCGGTCGAGGTGCCCTCCGCGGGGGACAGGGGAATGCCGATCGGGTATTTGGAAACACCCTTTTCCTTGAGGGTCCGCGCGGCAGCCAGCAATTCGTCGAGCGTCTTGGGCATGGCCGTGATGCCGGCCTTGTCGAAGTGCTCCTTGTTGACGATGAGAACGCGGAAATCATTGTTGTAGGGCAGGGCGATCAGCTTGCCGTCATAACGGAAGATCGGGCTGGTCGCGATGTCCTTGACCGTGGCCTCGTCGAGCAGGCCATCGAGGGGGGTATACCAGCCGGCCGCGCCGAACTGGCCGGTCCACGACCAGTCCACTTCGGTGACGTCGGCCGGCGCGCTGCCTGCGAGCAGGGACGTGACGAGCTTGGCTCGGATGTCGTTCCAGGACAGCGACTGGAGATCGACGTGAATGCCGGTCTCCTTCTCGAAATCCTCCGCCAATCCAGGCCGCTGACCGGAAGGCAGCAGGACCGAGATGCTTTGCCCTGCCAGGGGCTTGGCGTCGTCCGCCCAGACCGGCTGGGCCAGCATCAACGCAGAAAGTGCGACGAACGCACGCAATCCGTGCCGTAACATGTCAATGATCCCTCTTTGTATGGTCAGCTGCGGCCATTCCTCGCGCGGCTTGCATGTTCTGTGATCGAGGCGCGCAGGCGCTCGATCCATGCTTGATCCACGGGCCAGTCGAGGTCTTGCGCGGCGCGCAGCAGCGCGCCGCCAATCGGAGGAAGCCGCGGCGGCATGGGAGAGACCCCCACACGAGCCGTAACCTTCGCCAGTACATGCCCGCTGGCGAACACGCCGCCGGCATAGCTCCAGGATCGGCACGTCTTGGCATCCATGCGGCGCCAGGCCGCCCCGACATGGCGGGCGAGATGTTCGGCGGCCTCGTCGAGGATGGCGACGGCGGTGGCGTTGCCTGTCTCGGCCAGGCGATCGACGAGGACCGACAAGGCTGCGATCTGGGAACGAGGATGGGATAGCTCGACGTGCCATTGCAGCAAGGCGTGCGGGCGATCGGCCCGATCGAGCGCCAGGAAAGCGAAGAAGGCGTCGGCCAAAGCCGGTGCTGTCAGGCGTCCGTCGAGGGCCTGGCTGACGCGGGCGATCGTCTCCCGACCGATCCAGAAGGCGCTGCCCTCGTCGCCGAACGCATCGCCCCAGCCCCCGACGCGCAGGTCGTTGCCATGCTCGTCGCGGGCCCAGGCCATCGACCCCGTCCCCGCCAGGATCAGGACGCCGGGCCCGCCGGCAAAGGCTGCAACATGCGCCGCTTCGACATCATTGAGGATGGCGTGGGATTGCCCAAGCGCCGACGCGGCTGCCTGGTTCTGGGACTGCGTCACCGCTGCAATCTCGCCATAGGCCGGGAGCGCCAGCACGGCATGGTCGCAGGCCTGGGCAGCCGCACCGGCCGCCCGGATCTGTGCCTCGAAGCCGGCGAGCCAATCGGGATTGTCGACCGGGTTGATGCCGGCGCCTTCCAGCCAGGTGCCGATCACGCCGTCCCGGCTTGCTGTCGCCAGGATCGTCTTGGTGCCGCCGCCGTCGATTGCGAGGATCCCGGCCATCAGGAAGCACCTGCCGGCACGTCCACCAGGGTGAGCGGCACGCCGACCTCATGCAGCTGCGTTTGCCAGTCCGAAGACAGGCTGGCATCGGTCATGATGCTGATCGAGGGGGCGAGCGGGGCCACCGCGTAAGTGGACATCACCCCGAACTTGCTCGAATCGGTGACGATGAAGCGCTTCTCGGCGCGCTTGAGCATGCGGGCGTTCAGGCTCGCCTCGGCGCTGTCGACACTGTAGATCGTGGCATCCGGGCCGATGGCGCTGACGCCGAGGAAGAGCTGGTCGAACCACAGCCGCTCCAGCATCGCCTCTGCTTCCGGTCCGACCAGGGACGCATTCTCGTTGCGCAGCTGACCGCCGATCACGACCACGCGCAGCTTGGGTACATCCAGCAGTTCCTGGGCCACCAGGAGGCCATTGGTGAACACGGTCATCGGTATCGGATTGATGCGCAGGAGCCTTGCGAGCTGGCGCACCGTGGTGCCGGCATCCAGGAAGATGGTCGCGTGCGGGGCGAGTTTTTCATAAGCGGCCGCGGCAAGCGCCCGCTTGGCTGCCAGGTTCCGGCCCTCGCGTGCGCTGAAGGCAACCTCGACGCTCGACCCTTCCGCAATGCGCGCTCCGCCATGAGCCCGGTCGATGATGCCCTGCTCCTCGAGGATCTGCAGGTCGCGGCGGATGGTGGCGAGCGAGGCGCCTGCGGCATCGGCCAAAGCCTGAATCGTGGAGGGACCATGCGTGTAGAGATGGCCGCGGATCGCATCGAGGCGTTCCAGTTTGCTCGACCCCTGAGACATGCCTTCCCCGCTACAATGGCAGGTCACAACCCGCTCCAATAAAATCAATGAATGCCAATAAAACGACAGAGTCAATCAAGATTATGATTTTTTATGATTTTATTGAACCCAGAAAGGATGGGTCGGAAGCGTTCCGGCAGCGCCCTCTTCGCTGCGGGGGGAGCCGCAGCAAGCTCTCCGGATCGGCCGTCGGACATGTGATCGGTGGTGGGATAGCGGTTGGAACGTAGCGGGCGCCAGGGGTCGGCCGGCTCGCGTCAAGGCTCGGATCGGCTCTTCAGCCTTGCCGTCAACGCGCGGAGAGCTGGCTGCGGAACTGGCGCGGCGTCACGCCTGTGCGGAGCTTGAAGACGTCGTAGAACCGGCTGGCCGAGCCGAATCCGCAGGCATAGGCCACGTCCAGGATCGGCTGGTCCGTGTCGGCCAGCAGATGCAGGGCCCGGCTCAGGCGAAAGCGAACGATGTATTCGTTGATCGACATGCCAAGAACCCGTCGGAACGCCGATGTGGCGGTGGTCTGATGGATCCCGAGCGCAGCAGCGATCGTGGCGATGGAAAGCTCTTCGCCAAAGCGCAGATTGATGATCTCGATCATCCGCTCGGCATGGTCGAGCGACGGGGATCGGCCGTCACGGCACTCACCACCCTCGCGTCGGGCGGAATCGCTCGCCTCGAGCGGATCGAGTGCCAGGCGGCGCACGCGCAGGCAGGCCTCGTCCAGGAGCAGGCGCCGCCGGGCGGGATCGGCGCCTGGCCATTCGTCGACCCAGCGCTGGAATGTGCCCGCATCCGTCGTCTGGATCTGTGCCGCTTTCAGGAAGGCGCCGTGCATGACAGCTTTCCGGATCGAGCCTGCGATGGGCAGCGCCATGAAGTCCTGGAAGGGGATGTAAAGGCAGATCAGCCTGGAGCCCGGCGCGACCTCGATGGCCCGGTGCGGGATCGCGGCCCAAAAGAGCGCAAGCCGCCGCGCTTCCACGGTTTCCTGCCGTCCCTGGAAGAGATAGGTCATTCGTCCTTCCAGCAGCAGGTTGAGCTCCACATGATCGTGCCAGTGCGCCGTCGCCATCGCGCCGGCGACGTGGCTCTCGACATGGAAGGAGCTGCCGTCGAACAGGTCGGCCCAACCGGCGTGCTCGTCTTGAAAGGCCGGTGATTGCCTCGCCATGGCTCGCGAACTCGATGCTTTGATTCCGGAATAAGTCGTCCGAAAGCCGGAAGACATCCTGTTTTCATGAATGGAATAAAGGCCGCCTTCCAGTCAACCGGCAAGCAGGATCTGCCCTGTGCGGCCCGGTGATGTCCCAACCAGCAAGGATGCCCTCCCTTGACCAAGATCTGCCTCGTCGGTGCCGGAAGCACGGTCTTTGCCCAATCGATCCTGAGCGACGTGCTCAGTAACGGTGTGTTTGCCGATTGTGTGATCAGCCTGCACGACATCGACGGCGAGCGCCTGAAGACCTCCGAGATCGTCGCCCGGCGCATCTGCGAGGGGCTGGACCTGCCGCGCGTGCGCATCGAGGCCACGACCGAGAGGCGCGTCGCGCTCGCCGGCGCGAATTTCGTCATCCTGATGATGCAGGTCGGGGGCTATCGACCCGCGACGGTGGTCGATTTCGACATTCCCAAGCGCTATGGCCTGCGCCAGACCATTGCCGATACGCTGGGCATCGGTGGGATCTTCCGAGGCCTTCGCACCATTCCGGTCCTGCAGGAGATCTGCCGCGATATCGAGGATCTGTGCCCCGATGCGCTCCTGATGAACTACGTCAACCCGATGGCGATCAATTGCTGGGCGATCGGCGAGATCGCGCCGGAGCTGCGCACGGTCGGGCTATGCCACAGCGTGCAGCACACCTCGGCGCATCTCGCCCGCTGCCTCGGCGAGGATATCGGCGATATCGACTATGTCTCAGCCGGCATCAACCATGTCGCCTTCTTCCTGAAATTCAACAAGCGCCACCGGGACGGCAGCACCGAAGATCTCTATCCTCGCCTCAAGGCGCTGGCGGCGGATGGCAAGGTGCCGCCGGACGATCGCATCCGCTTCGACGCGCTGCGGCGCCTCGGCTATTTCGTCACCGAGTCCTCCGAGCATTTCTCTGAATATACGTCGTGGTACATCAAGCGCGGGCGCGACGATCTGATCGAGCGCTACGGCATCCCCCTCGACGAATATATCACCCGCTGCGAGGATCAGATCGCCGGCTGGAACAAGCTGCGCGCCGAGCTCGAGGGTGGAGCGCCCGTGGAGATCTGCCGCAGCAACGAATATGCCGCCGGCATCATCCACGCGCTGGTGACGGGCCAGCCCGGGCTGATCTACGGCAATGTCCGCAATCAGGGGCTTATCGACAATCTGCCGCCCGACTGCGTGGTCGAGGTGCCCTGCCATGTGGACCGCAACGGCATCCAGCCGATCAAGGTCGGTTCTCTCCCGCGTCAGCTCGCGGCCGTGATCAGGTTGAGCACCAATGTGCAGGAACTGACGGTGTATGCGGCCCTGGAACGACGCCGCGAGGCGGTCTACCAGGCGGCATTGCTGGACCCACACACCGCGGCGGAATTATCGCCGGACCAGATCTGGCATCTGGTCGACGATCTCATCGCCGCGCATGGCAATCTGCTGCCGGCCTATCGCTGATGTTTGGGGCCCGAATGGGCCGGTGCGGTGCAGGTCAAACCGTAAAAATGCGGGGCCAGGGCCTGGAGATTGCGCTCGCCATTTTTGATTATCGCTGCTTGCATCCCGGCCTGGATGGGCTTCACCGCCGAGCCCATCTATTCGGTTCTGTTGCGGCCTGCGCGAAGAGCGTCGGGATCTGAACTTTTATGTGGGCGCCTTGGCCTGGCGCAACGCTTCGGTGATCTCGTCGCGGGCCACGTCGATCAGGCGCATCATCGCCTGCCGGGCCGTCTCGGGCTCGCGCAATCGGATGGCATCGAACACGGCCCGATGCTTCATGATGGCATTTTCATGGGACTGGCTCGCCCGGTTGGTGAGACGAAAGCTCGCCAGCAGGGCGGCGCGAATGGCGGTGGCGAACTGGCGATAGACCCAGTTGCCGCTCGCATTGATGATGGCCGTATGGAAGTCGAGGTCGGCCCGGCTCCAGGCTTCGTTGTCGCGCGAATTGGCCTCGACCATTTCTTCCAACGCATTGGAAATATGCAGCAATTCCCGGGCGCCCGCATGAGCGGCGGCGAGCGCCGCGGCCGCCGGCTCCAGCAATTGGCGCGCCTCGATCAGGGACACATAGAACCGCTCGTCCGTGCCGAATTTCAGCACGGCGTCGAGCACGAGCGGATCGAGATAGTTCCAGTTCTCGCGCGGCAGCACCGTGGTGCCGGCCCGGGTCCGCGAGCGGATCATGCCCAGGGCGGACAGATACTGCATGGTCTCGCGCAGGCTCGTGCGGCTCACGCCCAGCTGCTGCGTCAGCTCCGCCTCGTTGGGCAGGGTCGCGTTCTCGGGAAACTCGCCTGAAACGATCTTCTCGACGAATTGCCGCAACAGGGCTTCCCGGACGCTGCGCTTGCCGTGGGCGGCGATCGGATTGCCATTCTCGGTCAGTGCCGAGCCGATCCTGATGTCAGTCACTTTCAGTTCCCTCACGCCGCGACTTCGGCACCGGCAAGGCTATGCGAGGCGAGCTGGAAAACAAAATCACGCCAGACGCAACGCCGCTCGCCTTGCCAAGGGCGCCTGGCCACACATTTCTGCGCGTCCCGATGCGAGTCGAAAATAAATAGTATTTATCTTGACAATAATACGATTATTTTTATGGTGCCGCAACCAGGCATGCCGCGGCTTGCAGGCTCGATCCGGCGTTGCGGGGCTGGCCAACGATCAAAAGACGGGGAGGAACCGATGAAGCTTTCGAAATTCGCAGTGATGACGGCTATTGCCGCTTCCATCTGCGCCGCGGCCGGAAGCGCGCTGGCCGATGGCAAGGACCTTAAGGTCGGCGCCATCTATATGGATGCGCAGGGTTTTTACGCGGGCGTTCGCAAGGGTATCCAGACCGGCGGTGCCGAGGCAGGGCGCAAGCTCGACATCGTGGAGACCAACGCCCAGGGCGACGTGACCAAGGAAGCCTCCTTCATCGACTCGCTGATCTCGGCCGGCGTCCAGGCCATCATCGTCTCTCCGGTCTCCGCCGACGGCTCCTATCGTGCCATCCGTCGGGCGCATGATGCCGGCGTTCCGGTGGTCTGCTACAACACCTGCCTGAACGAAGCCGACATGAAGGAATATGTCTCGGCTTATGCCGTCGGCGATCCCTATGATTTCGGGCACAAGCTGGGCGAAGTGGCCGGTGAGTACTTCATCGCGCAGAAGAAGGATTCTCCCAAGATCGCGGTGCTCAACTGCGAGTTCGTCGAGGTCTGCGTCACCCGTCGCAAGGGCTTCGAGGAGGCCCTCAAGGCCAAGGTGCCCGGTGCCCAGATCGTCGCCAACCAGGAGGGCGCGATCCTCGACAAGGCCGTCTCGGTCGCCAGCACCATGCTGTCCTCCCATCCCGACCTCGATGCCTTCTTCGGCGAGGCGGGTGGCGCCACGCTCGGCGCGGCGCGTGCCGTCAAGAGCCAGGGACGCGTCGGCAAGACCGTGGTGTTCGGGGGTGACATGACCACCGAGATCGCCCAGGAACTGGCCGACAACTCCGTCATCAAGGGTGTCGTCGACATCTCGGGCCAGGGATTGGGCAAGCTCGCCCTGGCCCAGGCGATCAAGTCGATCGACGGCCAGCCGCCGGCGGGCATCAAGGTCGCCTACGACATCGATGTCTACAAGAGCGCAGCGGACGGGCAGGCCTGGCTCAAGGCGCATGCCGACGGCATTCCCTAAAGCGTTTTGCGATTTGGTGGAATCACCAAGAGACGCAAAGACGCGTCAGAACAAGGAGTTAGAGCAATTAAGCGTTCACGCTTGAACGCGCTTTGCTCTAGGGATCGCCTGAGGTCTTCCCCGTTGCGGCCAGGCAAGGATAGCGACATGACGCCAGCCATTTCCCCAGGCCCGTTGGCCGACGCCGAACGGGTTGCCTCCATCCGCAATTGCACCAAGCACTATCCCGGCGTGCTGGCGCTCGACGACGTCACCTTCGAGGTGGCGGCCGGCGAGGTCAGGGCCCTGCTGGGCAAGAATGGTGCCGGCAAGTCGACCCTGATCCGCCTGCTCACCGGTGCCGAGCTGCCCGACAGCGGCCTGGTCGAGATTGCCGGCCAGGCACTCGGCCAGACCGGCTCCGCCCGCGCACAGGCCGCCTTCGCCAGCGGTGTGCGTGTGGTCTATCAGGAGCTCAGCCTGGTGCCCGGGATGTCGCTGGCCGAGAATTTGTTCCTCGGCCACTGGCCACGCCAGGGCGGTGTCATCCAATCGGCGCGGATGGAGGCCGAGGCCGCCGAGGCCATGGCAAGGCTGGGGCTCGACCTGTCGCCCAGGCGGCTCGTCGCCAGCCTTTCGCCGGCCGAAAGGCAATTGCTGGAGATCGCACGTGTGCTGATCGGCAAGCCCCGGCTGGTGATCCTGGACGAACCGACCAGCTCGCTTGCGGCCGCCGAGGCCGAGCGGGTGATGGCGGCGGTGACACGCATCGCGGCGGAAGGCATCGCCGTGATCTATGTCAGTCACCGCATGAACGAAATCCGCCGGGTTGCGCACAGCGCCACGGTGATGCGCGATGGACGGGTGATCGATACCGTCGACGTGAAGGGGGCGGACACGCGCCAGATCGTTCGCCTCATGCTCGGCTCGGAAAGCGGGCCGGCCGCACAGCTGGAGAACCGGGTCGCGGACAACACCCTGCTCGAAGTGACGGATCTCGCTTTGGCGCCGAAACTGTCATCCGTGTCCTTTCGCCTGCGGCAGGGCGAGGTCCTCGGCATTGCCGGGCTCCTGGGATCGGGGCGCACCGAACTGCTGCAGGCCATCATGGGCGTGCGCAGGGCCGACCGCGGCGAGATCCGCGTGGACGGCAAGCCGGTGACGGGCGCGCGCTATCGCCAGATGGTCGAGCGCGGCTTCGGCTACACGCCCGAAAGCCGCAAGGAGGAAGGTATCGTTCCCTTGCTCGGCGTCGACGAAAATACGCTGGTGACGGATCTTGCCGCCGTCAGCCGTCGCGGCGTGCTGTCCTCCAGCCTGATGGCGCAGGCGACCCGCCGGATCATCGAGCATCTCCATGTGAAGACCGCCCGCACCGACACCCCAATCGGCACTTTGTCGGGCGGAAACCAGCAGAAGGTGGTGATCGGCCGCTGGGTGCATGCGCGCAGCCGCGTGCTGCTGCTCGACGAGCCTACCCGCGGCGTGGACGTGGAAGCCAAGTCGCAGATCTACGCCATCATCCGGCAGCTTGCGGCTGAGGGCTGCGGCATCGTTTTCGTCTCCAGCGAGATCGAGGAGCTGCCGCTGGTCTGCGATCGCGTCCTCGTGCTGCGCGAGGGTCGGCTCGCCGAAGAATTCACTGCGCCCGAGATCGATCAGGATGCCGTCATGGCCGCCTGCCTCACCGGACACTGACGAGGATACCCGATGTCACAGGACAGAACCGCAGGGGCTGCCGCTTCGAACCGAAGTGCCCGCGCAGGCTTCGATTTCTCTCGCCATATGAACGAACTGAGCCTGTTCGTCGCCATCATCGTGCTCTATGTGGTGTTCACGGCCAGCGCTACGGGCTTCCTGTCGTTCAACAACCAGATCAACATCCTGCGTGATGCCGCCACGATCGGCATCGCCGCCTGGGCCGCGACGCTGATCATCATCGCGGGTGAGATCGATGTGAGCGTCGGCCCGATGGTGGCCTTCGTCTCGGTGGTCCTGGCCTATTTCCTGCAATGGGGCGTGCCGACAGTGCCGGCCTTCGCCCTGGCCATCATGGTCGGCGGGCTGCTGGGCTCGATCGCCGGTGTGCTGAGGGCGTATTTCGACGTGCCCTCCTTCGTGGCCACGCTCGGCCTGTGGAGTGCACTGCGCGGCATCGCCCTGTTCATCACTGATGCCCTGCCGGTGTCGATCGGACGCAACGACATCGTCGACGCGCTCGACCGGCCGGTCTTGGGGATTCCGCCCGCCGCGATCATCATGCTCGTGCTCTTCGGCGTCTTCGCTTTCGTCAGCCGCAAGACCGCCTTCGGCCGCAGCGTCTTCGCCATTGGCGGCAATGCGCAGGCTGCCTTCCTCAGCGGCATCAATGTCACACGCATCCGCGTCATGCTGTTTGCCATCGGCGGTGCCATGGCCGCAGTGACCGGCATCCTCCTGGTTTCGCGGCTGGGCTCGGGCAATGCCACCGCCGCGAGCGGCCTGGAGTTCGACGTCATTGCCGCCGTCGTCGTGGGCGGTACGTCGCTCTCCGGCGGGCGCGGCTCGATGCTCGGCACGCTGCTGGGCGTGCTCGTCATCACCCTGATCGGCAACGGCCTGGTGCTGCTGGGGATCAATCCCTTCTTCCAGCAGGTGGTGCGCGGCTTGATCATCGTCGTCGCGGTGCTGGCCAATATCCAGGCCATCAAGCGCTCCATGGCGCGAAACAAGGGCTAGGACATGCCGGTTGTCGATCTCCAGCACGGCTCCCTGCGCGCGCAATTGTCGACGGCGGGCGGCCTCGTCCTCGGCCTGTGGTGGGAAGAGGAAGGCGTGCGCATTCCTCTCCTGCGCCCGGCGCCCTCGTCGGACGCCGACGCCCTGTCCTCGGCCTGTTACCCGCTGGTGCCCTTCGGCAACCGCGTCAAGGATAACCGCTTTCGCTTCGAGGGACAGGACCATGTCTTGGAACCGAACACGGATTGGGACAGGCATTATCTGCATGGGGAGGGCTGGCAGGCCGATTGGCACATCACCGCGCAGGGGCCGACGAGCCTTGCCATGGTGTTCTCGCATGCAGGAAAGGGCACGCCCTATGTCTACGAGGCCGAGCAGCGTTTCGCCCTTGTCGACGGGGCCTTCGAGATGCGGTTGGCGGTGACCAACCGAGGCCGTGCGTCCCTGCCGTTCGGGCTGGGATGGCACCCCTATTTCCCCCTGACGCCGGCGACGACGCTGATGGCGAAGGCGACTGCGCTGTGGACGGAGGTGGAGGAGTGGCTTCCCGGCGAGCCCGTCGCCATTCCCGAGGTGCTCGACTTTTTCGCCCCGCGCTCCATTCCGGATCGATGGGTCAATAATGGCCTGCAAGGTTGGGATGGTCTTGCCGTGATCACCTGGCCGGAACGGAACATGCAGCTTCGCCTCCAGGCCGATCCGGTGTTCAGGCATGCCTTCCTCTTTGTTTCCGACACGCAGTTCGATCCCTCCTTCCGGCGGGACTATTTCTGCTTCGAGCCGATGTCGCACCTGGCCAATGGCCACAATCTGCCCGATCTGGGAGATCTCAAGGTTCTCGGGCCCGGGGAGAGATTGGCCGGTACTGTCCGGCTTCGACCGCAATGTCTTTCCGGCCGGCCGCTTCAGGGCGGCGATCATTCCCGTCAACAGGCCTGAGTCCTGGAGTCTGCAATGTCCGACAAGGGGCAGTTCGATTTCATCGTCGTCGGGGGTGGCAGCGCGGCCTGTGTCGTCGCCTCCCATCTCGTTGGGCAGGCCAAGGCGCGCGTGCTGCTGATCGAGCGCGGACCGGCGAAGGCCAGCCCGATCATCGACTTTCCGGCCGGCTACATGAAGTTCCTGGCCAAGGATACCTATCTGGCCATGCACAAGACCGCGCCGCAGCCCCAGCTCGACGGGCGCGGGCCGATCGTGCCGCAAGGGCGTGTGCTCGGGGGCGGCAGCACCGTCAACGCCATGGTCTATATGCGCGGCCAACCCGGCGACTATGCGCGCTGGAACGCAGCCGTGACCGCGCCGGGCGCTGTCAATGACGGTGCCTGGTCTTATGAGGACATGCTGGCCTATTTCAAGGCGCAGGAGGACAATGACCATCTGGCCGGTGCCTTCCATGGTGTCGGCGGCCCGCTCAAGGTCTCGCATCTCGGCCATACCAGCCCGATGACTCGGACCTATGTGAAGACGTTGCAGGGCATGGGCATTCCCTACAATCCGGATTTCAACGGCGCTTCCCAGTTCGGTGTCGGCTTCATGCAGCACACCATCGACTGGGCGACCCGCCGTCGCTGCAGCGCCGTGACGGCCTTTCTTGCCCCGGTGATGCGTGATCCCCGCCTGACCATCGTGACCGATGCGACGGTGACAGGGCTCCGCATCGAGCAGGGCCGTGCGGTCGGCGTCGACTATCTGCAGGGCGGGAGCCACCACAAGGCCGACGCCGGTACCGAAGTGATCTTGGCGGCGGGGGCCTACCAGACGCCGAAACTGCTGATGCTTTCGGGCATCGGTCCCGAGGACGAGCTCTCCCGCCATGGCATTGCTGCCAAAGTGGTGCTGCCCGGCGTTGGACGCAATCTCCAGGACCATTACGAGTGTCCGGTCGTCGCCACCACCCGCGGGAGCTTTGGTTATTACCAGCAGGACCGGGGCTGGCCGATGATCAAGGCCGGCCTGCAATATCTGCTGTTCGGCACGGGGCCGGCCTCGACCACCGGCGTGGAAACCTGCGCCTTCTTCGATCCGACCGGGAGCAGTGCCGAACCGACCATCCAGATGTTCTGCGTGCCGACAGTCTATCTCGACAGGGACGTGATGGGCACCGACCCCGGCGATGGTGTCACCATCAATTCGCTGCTGCTGCGTCCCAGGGCGCGCGGCCGCGTGACGCTCGCCAGCGCCGATCCTCTCACGGACCCCATCATCGACACCCAGATCTTCGGCCATCCCGAGGACTTGGCCACGACGATGGCAGGATTCCGCTTTGCGCGGCAGGTGCTGGCCGCCGCCCCGCTGCGCGACCTGATCGACAAGGAGATCTTTCCGGGCCCTGCCGTGACGAGCGACGAGGCGATAGCGGCGCATTGCCGGCGCACGGTCAAGACCGGATATCACCCCGTCGGCACCTGCAGGATGGGCCACGATGCCGATCCCGAGGCGGTTCTCACGCCGGATCTGCGGGTGCGCGGAGTCGCGGGCCTCAGGGTCGTCGACGCCTCGATCATGCCGACCATCGTCAGCGGCAACACCAATGCCGCCGTACTCGCCGCCGCGGGGAAGGCTGCGGACCTCATCCTTCATTCATGACTTACGGCGGGCGGCCGGGGGCGAGGCCCGGGGCCGATCCCATAGAGATCATTGGATAGTGCCATGAAGATCACCAAGCTGACCACCTTCATCGTCCCGCCGCGCTGGATGTTCGTGAAGGTCGAGACCGATGAGGGCCTGTCAGGCTGGGGGGAGGCCGTCGTGGAAGGGCGCGCTCTGACGGTGGAGGCGGCCGTGCACGAATTGGCCGACTACATCGTCGGCAAGGATCCCATGCTGATCGAAGACCATTGGAACGTGCTTTATCGCGGCGGCTTCTATCGCGGCGGCGCGGTTCACATGAGCGCGCTCGCCGGCATCGACCAGGCCTTGTGGGACATCAAGGGGAGAGCGCTGGGACAGCCGATCCATGCGCTGCTGGGCGGCCAATGCCGCGACAAGATCAAGGTCTATTCCTGGATCGGCGGCGACCGCCCGGCTGACATCGCCCGCAATGCCAGGGAAGCGGTGGCACGCGGTTTCAAGGCGATCAAGCTCAACGGTTCGGAAGAGATGCAGATCGTCGACACGCATGACAAGATCGACCGGGCGGTGGCGACCATCGCCACCGTGCGCGAGGCGATCGGGCCCCATATCGGCATCGGCGTCGATTTCCATGGCCGCGTCCATCGCCCGATGGCCAAGGTGCTGGCCAAGGAGCTTGACCCCTACAAGCTCCTGTTCATCGAGGAGCCCGTGCTGTCCGAACACAAGGAGGCTCTCAAGGAGATCGCCAATCATTGTTCCACCCCGATCGCACTCGGTGAACGGCTCTATTCGCGTTGGGACTTCAAGGGCGTGCTGGCGGACGGCTATGTCGACATTCTCCAGCCCGACCTGTCGCATGCGGGAGGCATCAGCGAGTGCCGCAAGATCGCAACCATGGCGGAGGCCTATGACGTGGCGCTTGCGCCGCACTGCCCGCTGGGTCCGATCGCACTCGCGGCCTGCCTGCAGGTCGATGCCGTCAGCTACAATGCCTTCATCCAGGAGCAGAGCCTTGGCATCCATTACAACCAGGGCAACGACATTCTCGACTACATCTCCAACAAGGAGGTGTTCCATTATGAGGACGGCTTCGTCTCCATCCCGCAGGGGCCGGGCCTGGGGGTCGACGTCAACGAGGACTATGTGATCGAGCGGGCCCGGGAGGGGCATCGCTGGCGCAACCCAGTCTGGCGCCATGAGGATGGCAGCCTGGCCGAATGGTAGGGGCATGGGCGGGATGACGGGTCGGCTTACAGGCAAGCGTATTCTGGTGACGGGTGCCGCCCAGGGCATCGGGTTGGCGATGGTCCGGGCTTTCCTGGACGAAGGGGCAGGCGTTTTCCTGATCGATCGGGACGAGGCGCTTCTTGCCGGTGTCGGTAACGAATTGACGGGGCAGGGCGCGCCGATCGCTCACCGGGCCGTGGATATCACCGACGAGCAGGGTATTGCGCGTGCCGTTTCACAGGCCGCCTCGACGATCGGCGAGATCAACGCCCTCGTCAACAATGCCGGCATCAATGTTTTTGCCGAGCCGTTGCAGACGACGGACGAAGAGTGGCAGCAATGCTTCGACATCAACCTCAAGGGAGCCTGGAACTGCTGCAAGGCGGTCCTGCCAGGGATGATTGCAGGCGATGGCGGCGTCATTCTGAACATTGCCTCGACGCATGCCTTCACCATCATTCCCCATACCTTCCCCTATCCCCTGGCCAAGCACGCCTTGCTCGGCATGACCAAGTCGCTGGCGCTGGAATATGCCGGGCGCAACGTGCGGGTGAACGCGCTCGCGCCTGGCTATGTCTCCACCCAGAAAGTGATCGACTACTGGAACAGCTTCCCCGATCCCGAGGCCGCCAAGGCGCAGACGCTGAAGCTGCATCCGGGCGGGCGTATCGCCACGCCTGAGGAAATCGCGCTTGCCGCGGTGTTCATGATCTCGGACGAATGCCCGTTCATGAACGCAGCCTGCCTGACCATCGATGGCGGCCTCAGCGTCCAGCAGCATCCCTGAGCAAAGAGCTTCCAACGGCATCGTTTGGGTTCCGGTGAGGGCGCATCCCTGCGGCTGATCTACTCCCAGGAAACAGGACCGTTTTGAGCTGGAGTTTTCCGCGGCCGAATCCCTAGGCTGGGAGGAGCGGAGGACAACGAAGGCAAGCAGGTTTTCGGAGACCCAGAAGGCGTTCATTCTCAAGCAGGGTACCGATGGTGTGACGGTGGCGGAGATCTGCCGTCGGGCTGGGATCAGAAGACAGATCCGCTTGGATTCACGCCGGCAAAGCGTGCAAGCCCGACCAGGCCATGTAGAGACCCACACAGAATATCACGGCGGCCGAGGCATAAGGTGCGCGCGTGGCAAAGGCCGAGAACCCGGACCAGCGCTTTTCGACATGCCGGATGCTCAGCGCTGCCAGCACACCGGCGGAAACCATGGTGACGGCGAGCCCGATGCTGAAGCAAAGGACCAGCAGGAAGCCCAGGGAGAGCTGCTTGAGCTGAATACACAGCAGCAACACGGTGATGGCAGCCGGGCAGGGGATGAGCCCGCCTGTCAGGCCAAACATCACGATTTGCCCCGTGGTTACAGTACGACCGGCGAAGCGACGACGAATATCCTCGGCATGGGCGCGCGCATGGGCGTCCTCCTCTGCGCCAAGATCCGTGTGCTCATGCCGATGGTCATGCTCATGCTCGGTGAATTCCAGGGGAAAGCTGTGCAGGTGATCGCCATGCCCCAGATTGAGGGCGGCGGAAAAGGCGTGCGGCTCCGGGATTTCCTCGGTGCTTTCGAGATAGGCGCCGCGATCGGCCATGTGAAAGACCTGGCGCGCACCATCCGGACGGATGGTTTCGACGGAGACCTCATGTGCAGGAAATCGCTCGCCCTTTTCGAAGCTCAGCCGCCAGCGCGGCGGCACGCCGTCCTCGAACACCTCGAGGGTGACCGTGCCATGGCCGATGTTGATGTGCCGCACCTCCTCGCCATGGTGGTGATGATCGTGATCGTGGCTATGGTGCTGCTCGCGCCAGGTGCGCCAGAACATCCAGGCGGCGATGAGGACGATCAGGATCGCCGAAGCCACCTGGAAATAGGGCTCCGTTGCCTCGCTGCTCCAATTGCGCCCGAAATATTGTCCGAGCAGCGCGACCGCCCAGACGACGGCGGTATGGGAGATCGTCGCCGACAGGCCGAGCAAGACAGCCTGAGTCACGGTACCTCCGACCGCTATGATGAAAGCCGCCATCATCGTCTTGGAATGTCCCGGCTCTAGGCCGTGCAACGCTCCCAGAAGGATGGCACTGGGGATGAACAGCCAAAGGTTCGTGGAACCTTGCTGAAGCATGTCGGAGATCGAAACCACGTTCGGGTCTTTCTATTTGATATAGGTCCGCAAGACCTCGATCAATTCGGCCGCTCCCTGCGCCTGGCTGGAGTTTTCCTTGTCCGGATCCACGATGTGATGGCGGATATGGTCTTCCATGACCTCGGCGGTCAGACCATTCACCGCGCCACGCATGGATGCGACCAGCATCAGTACATCCGCGCAGCCCAGTTCCTGTTCGAGCGCTCGTTCGAGCGCCTCAGCCTGGCCCTTGATGCGGCGAACCCTGGCGATGAGTCGGGTTTTTTCCTTGATCGTATGCATGGCGAACCCCAGCAAGAATATGATAGGGGGGTACCCTATAAGAGAGCCCAACGCAAGCCCGGTGTTAAGCAAGACTGGCTGGCACCGTCCAAAGGCGCCCACGCCCGAGTAGGGCGGTCACTTGTCGAACCTCGCTGCGGCAGCGATGGCATGGCTGTTGTCCTGATGCTGGCGCCTGCGGAAGAGCTCGCAGCTCCACCAGCCCGTATATTTGGCGGCCTTATCCGCATCGACCCAGCTTTCTAGATCGAGAATGCTGCTTCCCGTGCGAACATCGCCCAAGGCGGTTTCATTCAGGATGTTGGCGGCATAGGGCAGGGGAATCGCATGGATGCACGCCGTAGATGAGATCCTTGTCCAGCCGGGCGATCCGATCCGGGAGGCGCCTGCAGTGAAGACATGCCAGAAAGGAGCAAAAAGCCTCGGTCAGGCGGATTCGAAGGAAGTGGTTGAGGCAGTAATGGACCTATTATCGATTGCTGCGTAGTTTGCCAAAGTCCGCCTTTCGCGACCTTGGGACATTTTACTTCAGAACAGGATGCAGAGCTATGTCGTCGGATTTCTATATATGGCTTAGCGACGCTGCATTGAGAATCACTAGCGTACGCTTTTCCCTGATCGCGCCACAGGCGTTGGCACCGGCTTTTCTACTGCTTGCGGTTGCCGCCTTTCTGACTCTTCTGATGAACCGCCTTTGGCGTGTCAGCGATCGCATCCGTGAGCTCGAGGAAAAGAAGCTGGCGCATCTCGACGGGCAGGATCGCGCTCTCCTGGCCAAGTGGCTGACCCGGCGGGGGCGCCTGCTTTATCGCGGCATCCGCTCGATCGTCGCTGCTGGCATCTGTGTGGCAACAGTGATTCTGATCGTATTCTTCAACGCCCTGGTTGGTATGCAGCGCGAATGGGGGGCTTCCCTCCTGTTCGTCATATCGATCGTGCTGTTTGCGCACGCATTGATATGCCTGTTCCGCGAAATCAACGTCGCCATCAAGGATTTCGACAGACGTTACCGACATTCGGCGTTTTTCGAATCTTAGAATTGTCTCCCCCGAGACCAAGCTCCGATGATCGGAACTTCATTATTTACGATCATGAATTGCATCGAGCTCATATTACATGAGATTTGGCTCAAATTATTCCACAAATTCTTGTAATAAATGCAACTTGATCGAAGTATTTGCGACTCACGGCCGCCTCTTTGCGAAAAAGAAACTCCCTGCTTCGGGGAAGGGAGCTCGAGCCGGGTCGCCTCGCAGAGGCATCTGCATCACAGGCCATGGTTCGGACCGAAAGCGACGTCGGTAGCAATGCTGCCTCTTGGCAGCTTCGTGGCCGTCCGCGCCGCTCTCGGTTTTCTCGCCGGCCAGCCATTGCTCCAGAAGTTCCGGATTTTCGTGGATACGCTTCTTGGCCGCACCTATAGGTTCCGCGCCACCCGCCTCTATTTAGGACCGGAAATCGACCCCGGTGTTCCCTGGACCTGGCAATGGGAGAAGCGGAGCCGATAGCTCCGGCCCATCGTTAAGAAAAAAGAAGCCAAGCCTCCGCTGCAATAGCGTGCTTCGAGGCTCGTGGGGTTTCCTCTCCTTCATGCTTGTAGTTCGCCGAGGATGGCCTCGGCGGTGGCCACATCCGTGACGACTGCATTGATCAGTTTTGCTCTGACCGCGCCGATGATTGCCTTCGCCTTTGCCGGTGATACGGCAACGCCGATGACGAGTGGCACGGCCCGCATTTGGGCCGGCGAAACGGCGATCAGGCTGTTGTTGCCATCCCATGGCAATATGGTGCCGTCCTCGTCGAAATAATGCCGGATGACATCCCCCGCGACATGGGTGAGGGCCCGTTCGCTGGACGTAACGGTGCCGGCATGGATGGGGTCGACGGTATGCGGCAGTCCAACCCCCACCAGGGCAACGTCGATATGGTCCCAAAGGGTAATGAGCTCGCGGACGGCAGGATCGCTCACAAAGGCATCGCGATACTGAGGGGCCGGCAAATAGGGCGCAAAGATGAATTTTGGTTCGCCACCAAGCTGTTCGGCCGCCTGGCGCACGAACTCGTTGATCTGGAAATGTGGCGCTGCTTGCTGGATACCGCCCGTTGCAGGCACCGTGATCACGCCGGGAATACGCGGCAGACCGGCTCGGATCACGCCGCGCACCGCTCGGCCCCAACCAATGGCGAGAACAGAGCCATCCTTCAGCCCCGCTTCCTTGAGAAGCGTGCCGACCGGCTGGGCAAGCGAATCCAGCAAGCCAATTTCAACGGTGTCCACCACGGCGGCTTGCTTGAGGCCGAGAGCGTTTATCAAGTCGCGCCTGATCTCCTCTGGCGCAACGAAGTCGCGAATCTCGATGCGCACGATCCCTTCCTCCCGCGCTCTTCGAAGCAAGCGGGAGATGGTGGCGGTCGAGAGTTGCAGGCGCCGTGCGATCTCGACTTGTGAGAGATCCGATTCATAGTGCAGGCGCGCCACCAGATGCAGCGTCTTACGCGTGGCCGACCCATCCATGGAAGCATTCTCAGACAGGTTGCAATTCCTTTCAGAAATATGTTACACGTCGCTTTGTGAAACAAGAGGCATCGCGTTCTTTCAGGCAGGACACGAGCCGTGCAGCATATTTGCGTCTTGTTCAACGCAAATCGATCAGAGCCGCAGGTCTCTTACGTCGTTGCAAGCGTAAGGGCATGGTCAAACGCGTCCGGCGCTCGGCCGTGAGCACAGATATTAGGAGAGGGTCTCATGACCAGGATGACGACGTCGGAGCTTCGCGGTTACCAGCAGATCTGCGCCCCCAATGGAATGATGATGGTTATTGCCTGCGACCAGCGTGGCGGCATGCGCTCCTTGTTGGCGAACGACCCGGCCGAACAGGCCAAGATCAGTGACGCGACGCTGGGCGAAACCAAATCCGACATCGTCCAATATCTGGCGAGTGCGGCTTCCTGCGTGCTGCTCGATCCGATCTGTGCCGTCCCCAAGGTGGTGGATGACGGCGTACTTGCCCGCGATGTGGCCCTCCTGATCGGCCTCGATGCGTCTGGGTTCGACAAGACGCCGGAAGGCTATCGCTTGTCGCGCCTGGTTCCTGGAATCGATGCCCGCCATGTGCGCGCGATGGGGGGCACGGGCGGCAAGATCATGGTGTATCTTCGTGCGGATCGGCCCGAGGCCAATATCCATAACATCGACATTCTGCGCCGTTGCATTGAGGACTTCGCGCGTGAAGATCTCCTGCTGGTGGTCGAATTCCTGACCTATGAACTGCCGGGTGAAAGCCGCGAGGACTATGTCGCCAAGGTGCCCGAACTGGTTCTGGAGGGAACCAGGATCTGTCTGGACTGCGGCTCGAAGGTCTTGAAGCTGCCCTATCCGGGCACGGCGGAAGCTTGTGCCGGCGTCACTCGTCTCGCCGGTGCGGTACCATGGGCGGTTTTGTCGGCAGGCGTCGATCACTCGACCTTCCTTGGTCAAGTCGAGACGGCCATGAGAAACGGGGCTTCGGGAGTCATTGCCGGTCGTGCCCTGTGGAAGGACTGCATCTCGCTCGACCGCAAGGAGACGGCCGACCGTCTCTCGACAATTGCGGTCCCGCGCCTGCGCGAAATTCAGGCTGTGGTCGCCCGCTACGCCGGCAAAGCCGCGCAAGCTGCCTGACGGGCCAGCCTGTCATGCATAAGCCCCCTTTGGCGATCGGCATCGATATTGGCGGAACCAATGTGCGGGCTGCTTGCATCGATGCATCCGGACAGATCCTGGAGCGCCTCGTTGAAAGGACATTGCGAGATCCGACGGCGCTGACCTCCCGCCTCATTGCCCTGATTAGGGCCCTCGACAGGCCTGGCATTACAGCGGTTGGCATCGGTGTTCCCGGGCGAGTCGATGCGCGCCGCAATCAGGTGCTCTCGGGCGGATATGTCGACCTGTCCACCATACCGCTTGCCGAAGCGATCGAGCGCGAGACCGGCAAAAGCGCCTTCATCGACAATGATTGCAACATGGCGCTTGTCGGCGAGATTGCCGCGGGCGCCGCCCGCGACTGTCGCCATGTGGCGATGCTGACGATTGGCACCGGTATCGGCGGCGCAGTGGTGCTGGACGGGACCGTGATGCGGGGGCAGCGCAGCGCCGGCCAACTTGGCCATGTGACAGTCGATCTTGGCGGCACCGTCTGCAATTGTGGCCGGATCGGTTGCGTCGAGACCACCAGTTCCGGCACGGCTCTCGGCCGCCATATCGCCGCCGCCGGACTCGCGGTTGGAACGAGCGCGGACGAGGTTCTTGCTCTCGCGCGCAGCGGAGACGCGAGGGCAACAGGGGTGATCGAGGCTTGGGCGGTGCCGCTCAGGGCTGCGATCGACAGCATTGTCGCCAGCGTGGATCCCGAACTCTTCCTGCTCGGCGGCGGGTTGGGCGCAACGGCATGCGCGGCATTGGAATGGGCCCCGGCCCTGTCGCCATGGTATCAATGCCCGGTCAGGCCTGCCGTTTTGGGCGATGACGCCGGTGTCATTGGTGCAGCATTGGCTGGAATGAAGGATGATCTGTTTTCGCCATGAAGAAGGCTATCTTGGTCAATGGCGTGCCGGCGACCGGCAAGAGTAGCGTTGCCCGCTTTGTAGCGGACGCACGCGGATGGCCAATCCTTGCGCTGGATAGCGTGAAGGAGCCTTTTTTCGACCATCTCGGCGTCGGGGATCGCGAGTTCAATCGCAAGTTGGGACGAGCGAGCTATCAGGCGATATGGTCGATCGTGAGAGATGCTCCCGATGGCATGATCTTCATCGTCGATGCCTGGTTCGGTTTTCAGCCCCGCGATGTGCTGGAGGCCCATCTTGTTCGCGCAGGGGTCGGCAGCACGGCGGAAGTATGGTGCCATGCACCGCCGGAAATCCTCGTCGAACGCTATCGCCAACGGCTCGATATGCGCCATGCTGGACATCCGGGCGAAGCCTTCCTGCCCGAACTTGATGCGCTTGCCAGGCGGGCGGAGCCATTGCAGCGCGGCCCGATCTTCGACGTCGATACCACGCAACCGCTCGATCACGAACGGCTGCTTGGCTGGATTGACGAAGTCGTCGGGTGAAGCATCACCAGATCGTGTAGCCACAATCCACCACGAGGGTCGTTCCCGTGATGGCACTGGAGGCGTCCGAAGCAAGAAACAGGATGGCCGAGGCGATTTCGTCCGGTCTTGCCACGCGCTTCATCGGCGTCATTTCCATCCAGGTCGGAAAGCGCTCGAGGTCAGTGAAGCTGGTGTTCGACATCGGCGTGTCGACATAAGTTGGTGCAACGGAATTCACGCGTACGCCCCGCTCGGCCCATTCACCGCCAAGGGACTTGGATAGATGATGCACGGCCGCTTTGGCTGCGTTGTAATGGGCCTGCCGCTGGGGCTTGTTGGAGATCAGGCCCGACATCGAGCCCAGCGTGACGATCGAGCCAAAGCCCCGCTCGAGCATCGGCTTGGCGAATTCCCGGCATGACCAGTAGACGCCATTGAGATCGACGTCGATGATCCGGTTCCAGATCTCGTCCGGAATGGCTTCGCCGGGCGTGTCAGGCCAGGCAATGCCTGCATTGGCGATGAGAATGTCGACACCGCCATGCTTGCTGTTGGCTTGGGCTGCTGCTTGGGCGACCTCGCCAGGCTTGGTGACGTCCAGGACCACGCAGTCAACCTTGTGTCCGGCTTCGTCGAGATGGGCGCGAGCACTGGCCAGCAGCTCTGCATTGTAATCGGAGATCACCACCGTCGCTCCGGCTTCCAGCAAGGCTTCGGCCGACGCCAGGCCAATGCCGCGGCCGCCGCCGGTGATGAAAGCGGTCCGGCCTTCGAGGCTGTATTTATCAAGGTACATCAGTGCATTCCTGAGAGCATGGGGATCATCACCCCACCCTATGCGGCGAGGGGATTTCTGCGCAGTGAAGGCAGCGCGGTGCCGTCCTGCCGAAAAAGATGGGCCGTGGCAGGCTTAAAGGTGATTGCAACGCGGTCATGTACCCTCGAGGTATCGGCACCATCGGCTTGAACGATGAAGAGGTTGTCGGGTGTGACCTGAACGTAGAGGAAGGTTTGGCCGCCCAGACGCTCGACAACCATCACCTCACCAGAGAGCTGTCCGCCCTCCGATCTTGTTAGATGTTCGGGTCTGATACCGAGCGTTAGCGTCTCGCCGCTGGCAACACTGCCGCCCGAGGCGGGCACGGTGAGGGCCGCGCCGCCCGGCAACGCCACTTTGACGCCGTCTGCCGAGACGCCGTCGACCGCTACCTCGATGAAATTCATCGTGGGCGAACCGATGAAACCGGCCACGAAGCGATTATGTGGGTGATGGTAGAGCTCCAGCGGCGTGCCTACCTGTTCGATCACACCGTCACGCAACACGACGATCTTGTCGGCCAAAGTCATGGCCTCTACCTGGTCATGGGTCACATAGATCATGGTGACGCCGAGGTCTTCATGCAGGCGCGCCAATTCGATGCGCATCTGCACCCGAAGGGCTGCGTCGAGGTTCGAAAGTGGCTCGTCGAACAGGAAGACCTTGGGCTGGCGCACCATGGCGCGGCCGATGGCGACCCGTTGGCGCTGACCGCCGGAGAGCTGGCGCGGCTTGCGGTCGAGAAGGTGGTCGAGATGCAGGAGGCGAGCCACGGCGCCGACCTTGGCATCCCGCTCGGCCTTGGCAACGCCGGCCAGGCGCAGCGCAAAATCCATGTTCTCGCGAACATTCATGTGCGGATAAAGGGCGTAGGTCTGGAAGACCATGGCGAGACCGCGCTCATCCGGCGGCACATCGTTGACGCGTGCTCCATCGATGGACAGGTCGCCGGCGGAAATCTCCTCCAGCCCGGCAATCAGGCGGAGCAGGGTTGACTTGCCGCACCCGGACGGCCCGACGAAGACGCAGAATTCCTTGTCGGCGATATGAAGGTCGACGCCCTTGATGACGTCGACGGCGCCGAAGGACTTTCGGATGCCCTTGAGGCTGAGTTCTGCCATGTCGTGTCCTCACAAAGGGAAATTGGGGGTCATTTCACGGCGCCGAAGGTGAGGCCGCGGACAAGCTGGCGCTGCGTCATCCAGCCGAAGATCAGAATTGGCGCCACCGCCAGGGTCGAGGCTGCCGACAGCTTGGCCCAGAACAGGCCTTCGGGGCTGGAGAAGGAGGCGATGAAGGCGGTCAGCGGCCCCGCCTGCGAGGCGGTGAGATTGAGGCTCCAGAACGCCTCGTTCCAGCACAGGATGATCGAGAGAAGAGCGGTGGAAGCAATGCCGGGCAGGGTCAGCGGTAGAAGGAGATGGCGGATCTGCGCGCCGACACGGGCGCCGTCCATGCGGCCCGCTTCCAGGATCTCATGCGGCACGTCCTTGAAGAAGGAATAGAGCATCCACACCACGATGGGCAGGTTCGACAGGGTGAAGAGGATGACGAGGCCTATGCGGGTGTCGAGCAGGCCGGTGTCGCGAAAGAGCAGATACATCGGCACCAGCACGCCGACTGCGGGCATCATTTTCGTCGACAGCATCCAGAGCAGGAGATCCTTGGTCCGACTGGTTGGAAAAAAGGCGGCTGCATAGGCTGCCGGCACGGCCAGCGCGAGAGAGATTGCCGTAGCGCCGAGCGATTCCAGGATGCTGTTGAGCGCGTAGGCGAAGTAGTTCGCGCGTGCATTGACCTCGACGAAATTCTCGAGCGTCGGCCGGAAGAACAATTCGGGTGGGCCGACGGCGTCGATCTCCGTCTTGAAGGCTGCCAGCAGCATCCAGAAGATCGGGAAGAACATCACGAGTGCCCCGAGCCAGCCGACGACGCCGGCCAGCACCACCCGCCTTCTTGATCCACGCATTGCCATACTCAGGTCTCCAGGTTGCGGGCGACGGTGCGCACCAGGAAGGCGGCGACGATGTTGGCGAGCACGATGGCGATGACGCCGCCGGCGGAGGCGCCGCCAACATCCCATTGCAGCAAGGCCTTGAGATAGATGAAGTAGGTCAGATTGGTGGTCGCATTGCCCGGCCCGCCCGAGGTGGTGACCAGGATCTCGGCAAAGACGGACAGCAGGAAGATCGTCTCGATCATCACCACCACCGAGATCGGTCTCAAAAGGTGCGGCAGGACGATGAACCAGAACATGGTGGGGCCCTTGGCCCCGTCCATCCGCGCTGCTTCCATCTGTTCGCGGTCGAGCGACTGCATGGCCGTGATGAGGATGAGGGTGGCAAAGGGAATCCATTGCCAGGCTACGATCATGATGACGGACAGCATCGGGACCTGGCTGAACCAGTCCACCACGCCGAGCCCGAGTGATCGCGTGATCCAGGCGAACAACCCGTTGACGGGATGCATCAGCAGGTTTTTCCAGATCAGTGCCGCCACTGTTGGCATGATGAAGAAGGGGGCGATGACCAGGAGGCGGGCGATATTGCGCCCCGGGAACTCGACGTCATAGACGACGGCGAAAAGCACGCCGAAGATCACGGTCGCCGCCAGCACCGAGCCGACCAGGATGATCGTGTTGACGATCGAGATCCAAAGCGTCTTGTTCAGCAGCAGGAACTTGTAGTTGTTGATGCCGGCAAAGCCTGTGATCAGCGGGTTTTGCAGGTTGTAGCGCTGGAAGGAAAACCACAGCGTCATCACCAGCGGGACGATCATCCAGAGCAGCAGGACACTGACTGCCGGAGCCAGGAGAGGGCCGGTGCGCACAGCCCGCCGGCTTGTGGATGTCTGGAACATGGGCCCTCGTGGCTTTGGTTGAAGGCATGCGGATAGAAGGGCTCCGGGCGGGGAGAGCGCCCGGAGCCCTGGCAGGACAGGCGGTTACTGGATGTAGCCGGCCTGTTGCATGGTTTGAGTGACCTCGTCCTGTGCTGCACCCAGGGCAGCATCTTCCGTCTGCTGTCCGGCGAGGATGGACGCGATGGCCTGGCCGACCGAGGTGCCGATGGCCTGGAACTCAGGGATCGCAACGAACTGGATTCCCTTGTACGGAACCGGTTCCTTGGTGGCATTCGTGGGATCGGCGGTCAGGATCGCCTTGAGGACCATGCCGGCGAAGGGCGCAGCCTTCTTGTACTCCGGATTGTCGTAGGTCGACTGGCGGGTGCCGGGCGGTGCGGCAACCCAGCCGGCGGTCTCGCCGACCCGCTTCACATACTCCTTGGACGTCGCCCATTTCACGAAGGATTTGGCCGTGTCGAGGTTCTTGGTGGAAGAAGGAACGGCCAACGACCAGGCCCAGAACCAGCCATTGCCTTTTGGCGATACGTTGACGGGCGGCTGGGCGAAGGCCAGGACATCCCCGACCTTGGATGTCGCCTTGTTGTAGAGTCGTCCGGCTGCCGACGTCGCATCGACCCAGATTGCGCATTTTCCGCTTGCGAACAGGGCCTGGTTTTCGTTGAATCCATTGGATGTCGCGCCGGGCGGGCCGTCGCGCTTCAGAAGATCCACATAGAAGCCGATCGCCTTCTTCCATGGATCGGATGTCAGCTGCGGCTTCCACTCCATGTCGAACCAGCGACCGCCGAAGGTGTTCACGATGGTCGTGATCAGGCCCATATTCTCGCCCCAGCCGGGCTTGCCGCGAAGGCAAATACCATACTGCTCTTTCGACTTGTCGGTGAGCTTGTCGGCGAATTGTGCGATCTGGTCCCAGGTCGGCTGCTCGGGCATCGTCAGCCCGGCTTTTTCGAACAGGTCCTTGCGGTAGAGTGTGAAAGAACTCTCCGCATAGAAGGGCAGGGCGTAAAGCTTGCCATCGACCGACAAGCCATTGCGCAACGGCTCGAACACGTCCTTGTAGTCATAGTCGTCGCCAAGATCGTTCAATGATGCGAGCCAGCCGGCCTTGCCCCAGATCGGCGTCTCATAGGCACCGATGGTGACGATATCGAATTGGCCTGCCTTGGTGGCGATGTCCGTGGTCACGCGCTGGCGCAGCACGTTTTCTTCCAACACAACCCAGTTGACCTTGTTGCCTGTGGCCTTCTCCCACTCAGACGACAGCTTTTGCATGATGATCATGTCGTCATTGTTGACGGTTGCAACCGTGATGGTTTCAGCCCGCGCGGCAACACCCGCCAGCAAGAGCGCTGTTAGCGACAGGCCGATCTTGGCCAAGAATCTCATGGGTTCCTCCATTGGCGACAATCTGTTTGATTGTTGTTGTCGTGTAGCGCGCGTCGGGCCTCTCGGTCGGCGTCGGTCGCACCGCTACGATCACGTCCGAGCGTGATGGCCCCCGTTTTGGGACATCACGGCTTGCACTGCGTTCGCGGCTGAGCGGTTGCCGTGAACGCAAGGTATGTAACATATTTCCGAAATAAATTGCAACGAACAAGATTCATAAGATCGCCTCCGATGGCGTCGGCGTGACAACCTGGCTCTGACCCGCCACCCACGCTCTCGGAAAAGCCAGCCGAGCGAGCCGATGCTGCCTGTTGTCGAACTGGCGCTTGCCCAGCGAGCGGTCGGGGCGGCAACCGCTCTAAATCAACGCTCTAGGCAAACCCGCGCTTCCCCGATGCAGGTGGGATGCGTAATGTGTTGCTGAAACAAATTTCATGTACTATTTGAACTTTGGAAGGCCTTTTGATCGCCGTCCAGGACCCATCCCGATGCAGATTGCAGGATCGAATTGATCCGTCATGTAGCTAGGAGTTTCAATTATGAAGGGCTTGGATAAAGAGCACGTTTTCTTTGCCGGCACCGGAATAATTGCAAGGGAGTACAATATAGAGTGAATAAAATCGCTGTCCTCTTCGACTGAGTGTCGAATGTTTCCCTTCAATCTGATCTTTATGAAGTGATGAATTGCATCGGGTAAACGTCCAACGCTTTTTAAAAATAAAATATCTGCTCTCCAGGAGGTGACATTGTCTATTGAACTGCAAGGAAAAACGGCTATCGTCACTGGTGCCGCTTCGGGCATTGGACTGGCAACATGCGAAGCTCTGATGAAGGCGGGCGTCACAGTGGTCATGGTCGATCGCAACGCCGCAGCGCTGGATGAGTTGGTGGCAAGTTCGAACGGAAAGGCCATTGCCCAGGTAACAGATCTTCTGGACGCCGCCAGTTGTGCCGCGATGATTCCGGAAGTCATCGCCAAAGTTGGCAGGATCGACATCCTCTATTGCAATGCAGGTACTTATATCGGCGGCGATCTGGTGGACACCGATGCATTGACCATCGACAGAATGCTCAATCTCAACGTGAATGCCGTGATGAAGAACGTTCATGCTGTCCTGCCGCATATGATCGAACAGGGCGGTGGCGATATCATCGTGACGTCGTCGCTAGCAGGGCACTCCGCGATCAAGCATGAGCCGGTCTATTCGGCCTCCAAATGGGCAATCACATGCTTTACCCAGACCGTGCGGCGACAGGTCAACAAGCACGGCATTCGAGTATCGCAGGTTTCGCCAGGACCGGTGATCTCGGCATTGCTGTCGGATTGGGAGCCGGATCGGCTGCAGGCCGCAAAAGACGCCGGTGCGTTGATCGAGCCTTCCGAAGTGGCAGAGGCGGTTGTCTATATACTCAGCCGCCCCCGCAACGTCACAATTCATGACATGATAGTGTTGCCGACAAACGTTGATGCCTAGAGTAAAAGGGCTTTTCTTCGAAGCGCCATTTTACTCTAACTCTTTGTTCCGTCGCGTGTTCTTAATCGAAAAATCTGTCAACTTTTCTGGAAAACGCTTTGGGTATCCAAGGCTGCCTTGGATCAATGGAGGGTGGCTCTTCCACGACATGGAAGCACACCTTCAAACCGGCTTCTTGGCTCTTGAGGCAGCGATTAGACGCTGAATTGCTGCTTCAAGCGTTGCCGACGGCTCGCCGTGCCGCCACGGCATTGGGCGGATGTCTCAACGAGCTCGAGCGGTGACTTGTTGCCGGATCGAGCCATGGGCCCGAATTCCGCGACATCCCATCCTTACGATTTCGGCGGCGTGATCCCCATCTCCTCCATGTCCTTGAAGCGGTCGCCGATCCGTGGATGCATGCGGCCGCCATCGGCGGCGCCGATCGCAATCAGGATCTCGCCGCGGTCCGGCGCGTCGCTGACCGAGAAATTCAGGGTGATGAAGTGCGAACGCTGGCCCACCGTTGTCTTATGGGTCATGGGCAGGGACACCTGGGCGCCGGCCGGTCCACGCGTGTTGGTGAAGCTCAGATAGCTGGTCCCGCCGGCCGCTTCACGGAAGACGTTGCCGAAGCGCAGCGTATGGATCAGGGCCGAGCCATGCTCGATCTCACCGGCCAGGCCGACGATGGCCGACTTGCCATAAGCCTCGATCCGGTCTTTGGGGCACAATTCGAGCAGGCGAGGAACCAGCGCGCCCGCCAGCTTCGGTGCCACGTCGAGGACCACCGGGCGCAGATCCTCCACGAATTCAAGTCCTTCCCAGGGGTTCTTGATGATGGCTGCCACTGCGCTCGCCAATATCGGCATGGGGCCGGCCTTGCCACCTTCGATGAACACCTCTTCGGCGTGGCGAACGATCTTTCGGATTTCCAGACTCATGATATTCCTTCGTCACTCGGCTCTGGCCGGAGGGCTTTGCATCACGGCAGCCGCCGCCGGCATGGCACAGGACGCTACAGGCTTGTTCAAGAGCTCTCCTCCTATGAAGCGGAGGAGATTGCCGCATTGAAATCCTTCGACAGTGATGATGGGGTCCGCTAGTTGAGCCTCAACGGAACTCGGGAGGGTCTGATGAACGTCATCGATCGGCCGCTGTCGCGCACGCTCAGGGATATCGCCAGCCTGATCAATTCCGGTGGCGATCTCGGCACCACGCTGCTGCATCTCGTCAAGGCGGGCTGCTACAATACGGTCTGGTCCATGGGCGGTGTCATGAGTGTCGACGAAGGCAGTGGCGACGCCGTTGTCCTGGCCCGGCACGATCCCAATCGGCTCGGCACGCTGTATCGCGACCGCTGGACCCTCGCCACCAGCCCCTCCCTCATCGCACTGACCACCAACGAGCCCGTGATCATCCGTGATGCGCAGGTGGCATCGGAGTTTCCGGGATATCAGGAGGAGGCCATTGAGCGTGGCTACCATACCGTCGTGGTGCTGCCGCTCGGCTGCCGCGACATGGAGGGGCGGGCCATGGTCCTGTCGGTCAAGTCGCGCAGCATCGTCGAGCCCTCGGATGCAGACCTCGCCTTTCTGGAGACGATTGCCCATCTCGGTGCCATCGCCGTCGATCGATCCAACCGGCTGCAGGCCGAGCGCCGCGCCGCTGAACGTCTGCAGAATGTGCTCGCCGCCCATTCTGCCCTGATGCAGAAGGTCCTGTCGGACGGATCGGTTGCTTCGGCGGCCGCTCTGGTCGAGACCTTCATGCACCATCCCACGGTCGTGGTCGACCTGACGGCAAATCTCGTCGTCACGGGACGTTCGCCCAAGCCCGAGACATTCGACGACGAACGGTGGCGCGAGGAGGTGAATGCCGGGGTCAATCGCCAGCTCCTGCGCATTGCCCGCGAAGTCGCCGGCAACACGCGCTCCGAACATGCCAAGCTCTATCTCAATGTCTGCGGGCAGCATCTCAACCTGCCGGCCATGGTCGAACCGCTCAGGGTCGATGAGAGAATGGTTGGCGCCTTGGTCGTCTTTTCTCGCGGTGCCGATTTCGGCGATCTCGACCATCTACTGCTCGAGAGCGCTAAATCAGCCTTGAGCGTGCAGATGATGCGCAGCCATCTGCGCTTCCAGACGGAGTCGAAGACGGCCAGCGAACTGTTCGCCGAGATCGTCTCCGGCGACTGGCGCAATCCGGATGATCTGGTTGCTCGTGCCCGCCGCCTCGACATCGACATGGCGGCGCCGGCCAGGCTCATCGCCATCGGCTTGCCTCGCCAGGCCGGCATGGACGACGGCGCGCTGGAGGAACTGCATCGCTCCATTGCCAGGCTGGCAGCGCAACAGGGCCAAACCGCCACGGTGGCCAATCTCGACGGCATCATCCTGTGCCGCGTGCCGGGCGGAGCCCGCGACAGTGAGAACACTGCCAAGTTGCTGGTGCGCAAAATCATCGATGAAACCCAGTGGCTGCTGGGCTGCAAGCCGATCGTGGTGATCGGCAGGACCTGCAGCGGCCTGCAGGAACATCGGCAGATCTGGCAGGAATGCGCGCGCATGATCCGGCTCGGGATACGATTCAACCGCACCGGTTTGTTGGCTTCCCAGGACTTTGGTCCCTTCCCGTTGTTGCTCTCGGCCGCCGACACCGACGAGGTTCGCGCGTTTCTCAATGTCACCATCGGTGCCGTATCCCGTCATGATGCCGAGCATGGCACCGGATACATCCCGACCCTGGCTGCCTATCTGGAGAGCGGCTGTCGCAGCCAGGCATGCGCCGATGCGATGGGCCTTCACGTGACCACGCTGCGCTATCGCCTCGGCCGCATCCAGGAACTGTTCGGAATCGAAATCGACACACCCGAGCGGCGATTTGCGCTGGAACTGGCCCTGCGGCTGAACGAGACCCTGTCGCAGGATGCGCTCATGTGACCCGCTGCTTCTTCACCTAGGAGGATGAGGGAACTCTCTCCTGCGGAACGCAGGAAGAAGCCCTCGCCCGCCGTCCCTATCCTTTCCGGAAGCTGGAAAGGCAGGGCGCATGGTGACCACGACTGAACAAGAGCAAAGCCCGATCGATCCCGTCGAATTGCGCAGGGCATTCGGCACCTTCGTGACCGGTGTGACGGTCGTGACGACGCGCGAGGCGGATGGAACGCCGCGCGGCATGACCGCCAACTCCTTCACCTCGGTGTCGCTCGATCCGCCGCTCTTGCTCGTATGCATAGGAAAGAAAGCGAGCAGCTTTCCCGTCTTCAGCGACGCCGAGCATTTCGCGGTCAACGTCCTGCACGAGCACCAGAAGGATGTCGCGAGCGTTTTCGCTTCGAAGTCGGCGACCAAATTCGACGCGATCAACCACGACACAGTCCATACTGGTACGCCGGTCCTCACCGACAGTCTCACCTGGTTCGACTGCACCGTTCACGATCGCGTCGATGCCGGCGATCACATGATCCTGATCGGACATGTGCGCGCCTTCGGCACCAGCCCGGTTCCGCCGCTTGGCTTCTGCCGGGGCAGCTATGTCACCGTCGCGCACCCGATGCCCCAGGGCTGGACACCCTCGCATCGCATGATGATCGGCTATCTCGTCGAGCATGAGGGGCGCATCCTGCTGCGCGATGACGGCAGGGGCGGCTGGGAACTCCCAACGGCCAGGTACCGCAAGCCGGGCAACGAAGTCGCCCTTGACGACAAGGGGGCCGTCGCCCTCCTGACCGAGGAGGCATTCCTCTATTCGGTGTTCGATGTCGCCGACCGTGAGCCGGGCTACATCGTCTACCGGGGTGAATTGGCCGCCACGCTGCGGACGCTGCCCGAACTGCCGCGGTCGCTGACGTTCTTCGCCGCGGAAGACCTTCCCTGGGATCGGATCCCGGTGCGGCAGATCAGGGCCATGCTGCGCCGCTATCTGCAGGAGCGCAGCGAGGCCCGCTTCGGCATCTATGTCGACTCCAGCGCCGGAGGCCGCGTGGCGATGATCGATGGCGCGCCGCGCCCCTGGCGTGCGCCGAACGGCGTGACCGCCGATACCCTGATCACGAAAGGCTGATACGATGGAACTGACGCTGAAGGCGATCGAAGGGTCGCGCCAGGACCTGTATATCGCAGGCGAGCGTGTGGCACCGAGTTCGGGCCGCTACCTACCAAGCTATGATCCGACCACGGCCGAGCCCTGGTACATGGCAGCCGACGGTAACGCCGAGGATGTCGACGCCGCAGTCCAGGCCGCGAAGAAGGCCTTCAGGGATCCGGCCTGGCGCCGCATCACCCAAACCGAGCGTGGCAGGATGCTGCGCAGGCTTGCAGACCTCATCGCCGAGAACGCCGACGAACTGGCGGCGATCGAGATGCGCGACAATGGCAAGCTGCTCAAGGAAATGCGCGCCCAGATGCGCGCAGCACCCGACACTTATCTCTACTTTGCCGGCATGGCCGACAAGCTGCATGGCGAGACAATTCCCGTCAACAAGCTCGACATGCTGAATTTCACGCTGCGCGAGCCGATCGGCGTGATTGGCATGATCTCGCCCTGGAACTCGCCGCTCATGCTGCTGAGCGGTACTTTGGCGCCGTGCCTGGCGATCGGCAACACCATCGTCGCCAAGCCTTCCGAGCATACGTCGGCTTCGACATTGGCGCTGGCCGAACTGATCGACCGCGCCGGCTTTCCCCCCGGTGTCTTCAACGTGGTGACAGGCGGTGGTGCCACCGCGGGCGAGGCCCTGACCCTGCATCCCGACGTCGCCAAGATCACCTTCACCGGAAGCACCGCGACGGGACGGCGCATCGCCGCCAATGCCGCAGGCCGGCTTGTCTCCACCCAGATGGAACTCGGCGGCAAATCACCCCATGTCGTGTTCGGCGACGTCGATCTCGACCGGACCGTCAACGGCGTGGTCGCCGGCGTCTTTGCCGCGGCGGGCCAGACCTGCATCGCCGGATCGCGCTGCTTCGTGGAGGCAGCTATCTATGATGAGTTCCTCGAGCGGCTTGTCGAGCGGACGTCGCGCATCCGCATCGGCAACCCGGCCGTGGAGGACACCGAACTCGGGCCCTTGGCGCTGGAGGCCCAGCTCGCCAAGGTCGAGCAATATGTCGGCTATGGCGTCGCGGATGGGGCCCGCCTGGCGATTGGCGGTCGTCGTCCCCAGGACGAAGCACTTGCCAAGGGCTGGTACTACGAACCCACGGTGCTGGCTGAGGCCCGCAACGACATGCGCTTCATGCGCGACGAAATCTTCGGCCCGGTCGTCGGCGTCGTGCCGTTCCGCGACGAGGCCGAATTGCTCGCGCTCGCCAACGACACCAATTACGGCCTCGCAGCGGGCATCTGGACGCGCGATATCGACCGGGCCATGCGCTTTGCCCGCAATGTCGATGCCGGCACGGTGTGGATCAATACCTATCGCTCCGCTGCTTACATGTCGCCCTCCGGCGGCTTCAAGGAAAGCGGCTACGGCAAGCGCGGCGGCTTCGAGGTCATGCGCGAGTTCTCCCGCCTGAAGAACGTCGTCCTCGATTATTCCGGCGCCACCCAGGACCCGTTTGTCATCCGCCTGCGCTGACGGCCTTCGCGCATCGACGCGGCCGCATTATCTGAAGAGGTATTCGTCATGAAGTTTTCCATCGCCCTGGCCATGGAGCGGTTCAGCCCCGACAAGCCCATGCAGCAAGTGGTCAACGAGACACTCGAGCTCGTGCGCATGGCCGATGCCGGGGGCTTCGAGACGGTCTGGTCCGCCGAGCATCACACGATCGAGTTCACGATTGCTCCCAATCCATTCCAGATCCTGACCTGGTGGGGCGCCCATACCGAGCGGATTCGCCTGGGAACGGCTACTGTGGTGGCGCCATATTGGAACCCTCTGCGCCTGGCCGGCGAGGCGGCGCTCTGCGATCACCTCACGGGAGGCAGGCTGGAATTCGGCATTGCCCGCGGCGCCTATCAGTATGAGTTCGACCGCATGGCCGGTGGCATTCCCCAGCAGGAAGGGGTTGCCTACATGCAGGAGCTCTTGCCGGCGGTACAAAAGCTATGGGCGGGCGACTATGCCCATGAGGGCAAGTACTACAAGTTCCCGCTTGCGACCTCCGTGCCCAAGCCTTTGCAGCAGCCGTCTCCCCCGATCTGGGTGGCTGCGCGCGACCCCGGCACCTTCGACTGGGCCGTGCGCAACGGCTATAACATCCTGTCGACGCCGCTGTCGCGGCCGATGGCCGAGGTTGGTATCCTGGCCGACAAGTTCAACAAGGCCGTCTCCGACCATTCGAATGTGGCGCGTCCCCGTTTCATGATGTTGCGCCGGAGCTGTGTTTACGCTCGCCCGGAGGAGTGGGAAGTGCCGGTGCGTGCCAGCATCGACTATGGCCGCGCCTTCGAAAACCTGTTCCAGAATATCGGCACGGTGACCAACGGCTTCCCCAAGGCGGTGCCCTACGAGACGGTTGCCAATCGCAGCGAATACGATCCGCAGGCGATCCGCGACAACCTCCTGTTCGGCACGCCCGACGAGGTGATCGAGAAGCTGTTGGTCTATGAGGCCGCCGGCGTTGACCAGTTCTGCCTCGGCCTGGCCTTCAACCTGCCGATCGAGGTGCAGAAGAAGTCGCTGGACCTGTTCACCCGCGAGGTCATGCCGGTTTTTGCGGCGCGCGAACGCGACGCCGCGAAGCAGCGGGCACGGGCAATTGCATGATGATGAAGCTGGCATCCACGACGATCGACACCACACTCGACATCGATGGCGTCGCTATTCGCTACCGGCTCGAGGGGGAAGGAACGCGGCCCCTCGTCCTCGTGCACGGGGTTGGTTCCTATCTCGAGGCCTGGGACGGCGTTGTGGAGCGCCTTGCGCCGCATTTTCGCATCCTGCGCTTCGACCTGCGCGGCCACGGTGGCTCGGCGCGGGTAAAGGGGCGCTACGAGATTGATGATTTCGTGCGCGAGCTGCTCGCTTTGGCCGACAATGCCGGCTTCGGCAGGTTCGCGCTCGCCGGTTTTTCGCTGGGTGGCCTGATCGCCCAGCGTGCAGCACTTGATCATCCTGGCCGTATCGAGAGCCTCTTGCTGCTCGCCACCGTTGCCGGTCGCAACGAGGATGAGAAGGAACGCGTGCTCAACCGCTTGCGCTTGCTTCAGACCAAGGAACCGGGCTCGCATTATGACAATTCTGTCGGCCGCTGGTTCAGCGAGGCATTCCAGCACGCCAATCCGGACCTGATGGCGAGGCTGCGCCAGCGCAATGCGGCCAATGATCCCGATTGCTATGCGGCGGCTTATCGAGTGCTCGCTGAAAGCGATTTCGGCGACGAAATCGGTGCAATTGCCTGCCCCACGCTGATTGCGACGGGGGAGGAGGACCAGGGCTCCAATCCGCGCATGGCCAGGCTCATGCATGAGCGCATTGCCAACGCACGGCTGGACATCCTGTCCGGCAAGCGTCATTCGATCCTGATCGAGGCACCGGCCGAGGTCGCTCGGCTGATGCGAAGTTTCCTTTCTTGATGGGTCGGGAGTTGGACATGGACAAGGATCTTCGGGCGCAGGGCGAAAAGGTGCGCCGGACCGTTCTTGGCGACGGCTATGTGGATGCGGCACGCGCGAATGCCGATGAATTTTCTGCGCCATTCCAGGATGTCCTCAACGAATATTGCTGGGGCCAGTGCTGGACCGACGACAGTCTGTCGTTGTCCCAGCGCAGCTTGCTGAACCTGGGCATGCTGGCGGCGTTGGGCAGGATGCATGAATTCAAGGTGCATTTCCGCGGCGCGATCCGCAACGGTTTGACCGACAAGGAATTGCGGGCCGCACTGATCCAGATCGCCGTTTACTGCGGCGTGCCGGCGGGCGTGGAAGCCTTCCGCGTTGCCCGCACCGTACGTCAGGAGATGGCAGCGGAGGCCGGGGAGGCACCGGAAGAAACATGATCGTCGAAGAGCGTATCTACAAGATCAAGCCGGGCAAGCTCTCGCGCTATCTCCAACTGGTGCGGGAGGAAGGCCTTGCCATTCAGCAGCCGATCCTCGGCAACCTCATCGGCTATTTCCAGACCGAGATCGGGCCGTTGAATCACGTCGTGCATCTGTGGGGCTATCAGGACTTGAACGACCGAGCCGAGCGGCGTCGCCGGCTGGCCGCCGATCCCGCCTGGCAGGCTTTCACGGCGAAGTTGACGGAGACGATCGACACGTTGGAAAACCGTATTCTGATACCGACGGATTTCTCACCGCTGCGCTAGCCTGGATGTTCGAGAGGTTACGTCGTTGCCTGCATTCCGAACGTTTCCAGGACTTCAGCGCTGTTCATGACCCAGCCATAGTTGCGGGCAAAAGCATCGAGTGTCGCTTGGTGGCTCGGCGGGTGATTTGACGACACCGCATCGCTGACCAGGATCGTGGGGTATCCATGGTGCACCGCGTGTCGGGCACTATCCTCGACGCACATCTCGGTCACAGTTCCCGTAAAGACCAGACCGTCGATGCCGCGTTCACGCAGCCGAGCGTCCAGATCGGTTTCGTGGAAGGCGCTGAAATAGATCTTGTCGATAACCGGCTCACCGGCGTGGGGCGGCAGTTCATCGATGACGGCGGCTGCGTCGCGCGTGCCGTCCACATCGCCATAGCTACGCTGGAAGCCTGGCACACAGGCCCTGGTCGGCGCATCGAGCAGGCCAAGCCAGTCGAGCTTGGCTGCGAGCGGCCTGTAACGCATGTCGGCGACATAGCGGGTGAAGACCACCGGGCGACCGCGGCTGCGGAAGCCAGCCAGCAAGGCTCGGATCGGCGCAATCGTGCCGCGGGCAGCAGGCACTTCCATGGGAGCTCCCATGCGAACGAAGTCGTTTTGCATGTCCACGACCACAAGGGCTGGATTGGTCAGTGACGCGAGCACGTATTTCCTCCCGATGATGTCCCAAAACTAATTACGATGGTACCGCGCAACCGCGCATGCTGCCTTTCCTAGGATACACAGGCAAGCTGCTCCTCCGACGCGATGGAAGACGATCCTCGGTGCGGGCCTTTTACTGGCTGGAATGGCGGCATGCAGCATTGGCCAAAACTTTGCGCAAGGCCTGCAGGGGAACGGAGAACGACGTGACGGACCGCATAGCGATCAGAAATCTGTACAAGATTTTCGGCAACGCGCCGGATCGTGCCCTGGACCTTTTGAAGTCGGGTGAGACCAAGGAAACGGTGCTGGCCAGAACAGGGCAGGTCGTTGGGCTGTGTGACGTGTCGATCTCGGTGCCTGTCGGATCGATCTACATGATCATGGGTCTGTCCGGTTCCGGCAAGTCGACGCTCGCGCGATGCATCAACCGACTGATCGAGCCGGATGCGGGCACGATCACGATCGATGGCGAGCCGGTCACCGGGACGAGCGAGGCCCGTCTGCGTGAAATCCGCAGAACCCGGGTTTCCATGGTGTTCCAGCACTTCGCGCTGCTGCCCAACCGCACCGTCATCGAGAATGCCGAGTTTGGCCTCAAATTGCGTGGAGTTGGCGCAGGCGAGCGCCGCAGGAAGGCGCTCGAGGTCCTGGATGTCGTCGGGTTGTCGGCCTGGGCCAATCACTTGCCCAAGGCGCTCAGCGGCGGCATGCGCCAGCGCGTCGGTCTCGCGCGAGCGCTGGCCACGGAGGCCGACGTGCTGATCATGGACGAGGCCTTCAGCGCCCTTGATCCCCTCATCCGCAGCGAGATGCAGGACGAATTGCTGCGTCTGCAACGCACGCTCAAAAAAACGATCCTCTTCATCACCCATGATTTCCAGGAAGCTCTCAAATTGGGCAGCCGCGTCGCGATCATGGCCGATGGCATGGTGATGCGCGAAGGAACGCCGCAGGAGATCGTGCTCGATCCAAGACATCCTTATGTTGCGGCCTTCACCCGCGATATCGACCGGGCCCGGCTGTTCGACGCCGCCTCCGTCATGGAGCCTTGCCAGCCCCTGGCCCTGAACGGATGCCATGAAACAGCGGACATGGCTGGCCAGAGCGGCACCACATTCGTTGTCGACGAGCGCCATCGCATCGCCGGCGTGATCGACGGTACCCGTATCGGCGATTTGCGTCGTGGCATGGATGTAAGGAAATTGCTGACGCAGGATTACGAAGCGGTTCGCCATACTGCCCGCCTGGCCGACATTGCCGGCATCTACCGGGCCGATCGGCCCATTGCCGTCGTGGATGACGATGGCCAGTTCCTCGGCCGGGTCGACCCGGTGCGGATTCTCGGACGCATCGCAACGCCTGCCGCTGCGCCCGCGCAGTCCCGGATGACGGGAGGCTGACCCCATGTTCGATGTCCAAAACCTCTACGTCATCCCGCTCGATCAGTGGATCCAGGACGGCGTCCGCTGGCTGGCACTGCACTTCCGTCCCTTGTTCCAGACGATCAAATGGCCGGTCGAGACGCTGCTCAACGCGATCAATGGACTGCTGCATCTGATCCCGTTTCCGATCCTGTCCGTACTGTTTGCTTTGGTTGCGTGGCGCGTCGCTTCGCGTGGCGTCGGTATCTTCACGCTCGTTTCGTTCGTGTTCATCGCCTTCATCGGTTTGTGGTCCGATGCCATGACGACGCTGTCCCTGATCGCCACCGCGATCGTGATCTGTGTGATCATCGGCATTCCGTTCGGGGTTCTGTGCGCGCGCAGCGATCGCACCTGGGCGGTGGTTCGTCCAATTCTGGACGTGATGCAGACGACTCCGAGCTTCGTCTATCTCGTGCCTGTGGTCATGCTGTTCGGTGTCGGCACAATTGCAGGCGGTGTCGCCGTGATCGTGGCAGCGGTGCCACCGTTGATCCGTTTCACCAATCTGGGAATCCGCATGGTCGATGCCGAGATGGTCGAGGCCGGCCGGGCGTTCGGCGCCACCGATCGCCAACTTCTGTGGGAGGTCCAACTGCCCCTGGCGATGCCGACGATCCTGGGGGGCCTGAACCAGACGGTGCTGACGGCGATGGTGATGTCGGTGATCGTGGCGATGATCGGTGCCGAAGGGCTGGGACTGGTCGTGCTGCAGGGGCTTGGCCGCCTCGATGTCGGCATGGCGGCCGTCGGCGGCATCGCCATCGTGCTGCTTGCCATGGTGCTCGACCGCATGACACAGGGCCTCGCCCGTCAAGACAGGGCGACTGAGGGTGGAAGCCTGCGGGCGACGCTGTCGCGGCTGTTGCGCCCCATCACGCCGTCGCGGGCCCGCCCGCATCCAGCTCATCGACCAGACAAACCGGTTCTGTCTCAAAAAAGGCCGGCAGCATCTCCAGAAGAGGAAACCGTATGATCGTGTTGCGCACCACATGGAAAGGCGTTGCCTGCGCTGCGGCATTGTTCTCGGCCTTGATCGCCGGACCGGCATTGGCTCAGGGCAGCCCCGGCGAAGGCAAGACCATTCGCTTCGTGTCCTCCGACAGCCTCGGCGCGAACTATGTTCAGGATCAGATCCTGATCGCCGGCCTCGAAAAGCTCGGCTATGAGGTCAAACTGTCCACGATGAACATGTCGGCGATCCTGCAGGCCATTTCGCAAGGCGACCTCGACATGACCGGCGACATCAACTGGCCGCAGGCCCAGCCGGCCATCGAGAAGGTCGCCGACGCCGCCGAACTGATCAGTGACGGCACGATCATCGGGGGCGGCATCAATGGCTATATGATCGACAAGAAGACCGCTGAAGCCCACAACATCACCAATGTCTCCCAATTGAAGGACCCGAAAATCGCGGCGCTGTTCGACAGCGACGGCGATGGCAAGGCCAATCTGATCAATTGCGACCCGGCCTGGAAATGTGGCGATGTCGTCGATTTCCAGGTCAAGGAATTCGGCCTGAGCGACACTGTGCGCTCGATCCGTGCAAAGTATGAACCGCTGATTGCCGAGGCATTCGCCAGAGCCGACCGGGGCGAACCGATCCTGCTCTACACCTGGAGCCCGTCCTGGATCGTCTACCGCTTGAAGCCGGCCAAGGACGTGGTCTGGCTGCCGATACCCTACGACGCCCTGCCGCCGGGCGTGAACAAGCCGAAAACGCATGAGGTGCCGGATGTCGCAGGCTGCGCCGGCGGTCAGAACCCGTGCCGGATGGCTGTCGGCCCATGGAACTGGCGCACCCTTGCCAACAAGGAATTCCTGGCCGCCAATCCGGCAGTCGGAAAGTTCGTTGCGCAGGCAAAGTGGCCGCTGAATACATGGAGCGAGTGGGAGGGGGCCCTGGGCAAGGGTGCCAAGACAAATGCGGACATGAAGAAGATCGCCGGCGAATGGATTGCTGCCAATCAGGGCGAGTTCGACCGCTGGATCAGCGCCGCGACCAAGTGAGCCACCTCGCTCGCCGGGAGGGGGCGATTGGTCGCTCCCGGCGGGTAGGCCCGATGCGACCGGGTTGGCCGCGTTCGGCCGGATCGCGATGAAAGGTATGAGGGCGGGGCTTTCGCAACCAGTTGGATGGAAGACCCCATCATGGCGCGGCTTCTCGTTGACCCGGAGGGCGGAATATACCCTTCCGTTTGTTCCACGGGCTCACGCGCGGGCCGAGCCAGCGAAAAGCGCTTCTGCAAGCGACGGATCGAGAACCGGCGAGCGAGGAGGACGGCATCAGACAGGATGCTGAACACGCAGCCGGGGCGAGAGTTTTGCCGAGATGCGACTGCAGGAGGCCTGCAATACCCCAAGCGTGGTTTCGTGCCGAGCCTGGTTGTCGTGGGCGTGCCGGTTGACATAGGCGATGATGATGGACGCGGCGGCGAAGCCGTCGGCACCGAAAATCGGGCAGCATATATCCGTGATGCCGACGAAATCCCGGCTCGACCGCAGTTCGTGCCCCCGGGCATGAATGGCGGCAAGATTGGCTTCCAATGCGGCACGATCGATCGGGACGGCACTGCGCCCCTGGCTTTCCTCGATGACCTTCCTGGCGACGGCAGGTGGCTGAAAGGCGAGCACGACCTGGCCGGAGGTTGAATCCGTCGCAAGGCGTCCATAACCAAGGCGCAGCGTAAAGGACATGTCGTCGCCGCCGGGCACCGCGGCGATGACGACGGTCAGGCCGTGATTGACGACCACCAGATGAGGCGATTGCTGGCATTCCAGCGCAATGGCCGCCAGTTCCGGCATGGCTGCCGTCAAGAGGTCCTGCTGGCGCGGCGTATGCAGCCCCAGCTTGAACAGACGATCGGTCAGGTAGAAGGCATCGGTTTCCGGATCGCGCTCGATATAGCCGCGCTCCTGGAGGGCCACCAGCATGCGAAAGATCTCGTTTTTCGACCGGCCGAGCCCATCCGCGATCTCCTTCATCGTCAAGGGCACCCCAGCCTCCGCCAGAAGTTCCAGAACCTCGAGTCCCTTGGTCAGTGCCGGTGCGGAATAGGCGGGCTTTTCCCGGTCTTCGATGCTGCTCATGCGCGATTCCCTCAATGGGCGCAGACCATAGAGAATTCTCTCGGCTTGTGCCTATGGTTTTATATTCAAACTTGACATCATATATAAAACCATCATCATCTGGGCGAAAGGGAGAAGCCCATGACGGATTTGATGGCCGGGACTTCGGAGCCGATCCGCCGAAAGCCGGTGAGCCCACGCAGAAACAGTGTGTTCACGACCGTCGACCTGGAACAGCCCGGCAAGCAGATCGGCTATTTCTGCGTGCCCCAGTCTCCCCACGACGACGCCTGGGGCGCAGTCCAGGTGCCGCTGGCCGTCGTCAAGAATGGCAGCGGGCCGACGGTGCTCATCGAGGCGGGCAATCACGGCGACGAATATGAAGGTCCCCTGGCGCTCGGCGAATTGCTGCGCGACATCGAACCCTCGGAAGTCTCGGGTCGCATCATCGCCATACCCGCGATCAATATCCGCGCCGTCGAAGCTGGAACGCGCACCTCGCCAGTTGACGGGCTGAACTTCAATCGCTGCTTTCCCGGCGATTTCGACGGTACGCTCACCAGGCAGATAGCGGCCTATGTCCATGATTGCCTGATGCCGCTCGCCGACTACTTCCTCGACCTGCATTCGGGCGGGTCCTCGCTGATGATCCTGCCGAGCGCAATCATCGAGCCGTCGCCGACGCCCGAGGGACACCGGCTCAACATCGAGGCGACGCTCGCCTTTGGCGCTCCCACCGTGGTCATGGTCGACAATCTGGGCGAGACGCGCACGGCGACCGCCGCCGCCAATCTGCAGGGCCTCGTCGTCATCGGCACCGAAATGGCCGGCGGAGGCCTGGTCAGCCAGGACGCCCTTGCCATCTGCCGGCGCGGCATTCGCAATGTCCTCAAACATGCCGGCGTCCTGAAGGGGCCGCCCGAACTGCCCCAAGGGGCCAATAAGCGCGTGCTCAAGGTGCCCGGCAGCCGGGGTTATATCCTGGCCGACGATGACGGTGTGTTCGAGCCGATCGGCCAATTGGGTACGATTGCTAGGAAAGGCGAGCTTGCCGGCCGCATCCATTTCCCGCGTTCGCCGGCCCGCGAGCCTGTCGAGCTTCGCTACGCCATTGACGGCGTTGTCTTCGCCAAGCGCCAGCCGGGCCGGGTCAGGCCGGGCAATTGCTGCTTCGTCATCGCCGACGAATATCCCGAGGCGCTTGCACTGAAGGGGCGAGCCGATGAGCGTTGAGGCGATCAAGGCCGCCGTCGAGCGCGTCAGGCCCCATATCCGCAGGACGCCCGTTCTCAGGCTCGAGCATTGCTCCGACGCCACCATTCCGAGCGGCACCCATCTCAAGCTCGAATGCCTGCAAGTCAGCGGCTCGTTCAAGATCCGCGGCGCCGTCAATCGGGTCAAATCGCTGTCCGCCCATGCGATCGCCAAGGGTCTGGTCGCGGCCTCCGGCGGCAATCATGGTCTGGCCACCGCCTATATGGCCCGCCAGAGCGGCGTGCCGGCCACCATCTTCCTGCCGACCAATGCCAGCCCGCTCAAGGAGCAGAAGCTGCGCAAACTGGGCGCCGAGGTGCGCTATGCCGGCGCCGTATGGGACGAGGCCCATCAGGCCGCGACGGCCCATGCCCGGGAGAGCGGCGCCTTCTACATGCACCCCTTCGCCGACGATGCCATCGTTTCGGGGCAGGGCACCATCGGCGTCGAAATGCTGGAGCAGATTCCGGACGCCGATCTCTACATCATCGCCATCGGTGGTGGCGGCCTCATCGCCGGGGTGTCGCAGGTCGTCAAGGCGATGAAGCCGAAGGCCCGCATCGTCGGCGTGGAGCCGGTGGGTTCGCCGACCCTCCATGCTTGTTTCGCTGCCGGCCATGTCGTGCGTCTGCCGCAAGTGACCACGCGCGTCGCCACCATGGCCTGCGGCCGCACGGATGAGAGCATCTACGAGATCGCACGGCGCCATGTCGATGACATCGTCCTGGTCAGCGACGAGGCGATGCAACGCGCTGCCGAGCTTCTCTGGTTCGAGTTCGGCATCGCCGCGGATCTAAGCGGCGCGGCCTCGCTGGCGGCGCTGATGGCCGGTGCTGTCAGGCCCAAACCCGGCGAACGCGTCGCCGGGTTGGTCTGCGGCGCGGGCGTGGACGGGCTTTCCGCCTGAGGGAGGATTTTGCACGACCGGCGCAATGCTGCGCCGCATCTCATGCAGCCAGAAACGCCTCGCAGGAAGGCGGCGCACGGCCAAGACAAACAAGAAGTACGTCCAAACAAGAAGCACGTAAAAGTCCAGACCAAAGGCCATCCAGGCAAAGGAGGAGTTCATATGCGTAGCATCTTCAAGACATCGGCGGCGCTGCTCGCGTTCGCGCTTGCCATGCCGTCTTTGGCGCAGGCCAAGGACAAGGTCCTCGGCGTCGCCGCCATCGACCTGCAAAACTCCTTCTATGTGCGCATGAAGGAGGCGGGCGACGTCGCTGCCAAGGATTATGGCGTGCGCTCCACCTGGCAGAGCGCGGAAGGAAGCCTCGAGAAGGAAGTCGCCATCATCGAGAACTTCATCAACCAGGGCGTCAGCGCCATTCTGGTCGACCCGCTCGACAAGAATGCTTTGGTACCGGTGATCAAGAAGGCGCTCGCAGCCGGTATCCCCGTTGTCACCATGGGCAACAAGGTGGAGGCGGATGGCAACTATTCCACTCTCTATCCCGACTATGAGAACATGGCGATGGTGGCCCGTGCCATCGGTGCCTCGCTCGGCGGGGAAGGCGAGATCGCCCTGCTCGTCGGCTCGCGCGGCAATTTCGTGTCCGACACCCGCGAAAAGGGCTTCGTCGAAACCCTGGCCAAGGAATATCCCAAGATCAAGATCGTCGGCGTCGAGCCGACCAATTGGGATGCCGCCAAGGCGACGAACGCTGCGCAGACCTGGCTGACGACCTATCCCGACCTCAAGGCGATCGCCTGCATCTCCGACAGCCTGTGCCTGGCGGCGGATTCGGTCGCCAGTTCGATGGGTTCGAACCTGATCTATGGCGGCTATGACGGCGATGCCGAGATGAAGGAGCTGATCGACAGCGGCAAGATGGTGCTCGATGTCCTCACCGGCGCCAATCGCGTCGGCTACTGGAACATCGCGGTCGCGACCCGCCTGGCCAATGGCGAGAAGCTGCCGAAGGATCTCTATATGCCGACCTATTTCGTCACCTCCGACGAAACCGCGAAGAAGCTCAAGGCAGCCGGGTTGAACTTCGAGCATATCAACACCGACAAGCAGGCCATCGAGGCCAAGAACTACACCGAGCAGCTTGGTCCCAAGGTGCCGGTCTCGGCCATGACGGTCGGAAAATAGGCCGAACGCCACCTGCCGGCGCGGCCGATCCGTGCCGGCAGCCGCCTGCCTGTGTGCGGCAGCGCGCCTCGCCGCGCCGCAGATGACGACCGGCCCGGTCCCTATTGGGGGAAATCATGTCCCAGCTGAAATTATCGAGCCTTTTCAGGCGGAACGAGCCGGTATTGATCCTCGTTTTCGTGCTCGCGGTCGTCGTGTTCGGCTGGATCGATCCGCGTTTCCTGACGGCTGGCAATTTCGTCAGCATCGCTCAGCAGAGTTCGGTGATTGCCCTGATCGCCTTCGCGATGACCGCCGTCATCATCGCACGCGGCATCGATATTTCGGTGGGCAGCACGCTGGCTTTTGCCGGCGTGGCCGCCGGCCTCGTCCATGCCGCTTCCGGATCGGCCGTGCTGACGCTGGCGACGGCGATCGCAAGCGGCGCGCTCATCGGTCTCCTCAACGGCATCCTGATCGGGTTCGCCGGTATTTCGCCGTTCATGGCCACGCTTGCCACCATGGCTTTCGCCCGTGGCCTTTCGCTCAGCCTGTCCAGGGCATCGAGCATCACCATCGCCGATCCTGTCGTGCTCTATGCCGGACGGGAGACGTTCGGGTTGCTGCCGGTGTCCGTCGTCATCGCCCTGGTCGTTCTGCTGGCCTGGTGGTTCGTGCTCAAGCGCACCGTCTACGGGCGCTGGATCTATGCGGTCGGCGGCAATGCCGAGGCCGCCCGTGCCTCGATGGTGCCGGTCGGCCCGGTCCGCATCTCCGTCTATCTCATCGCCGGCGCGACGGCGGGGCTCGGCGCCATCCTCACCATTGGCCGCCTCGGCTCCGCTCAGCCTCTGGCGGGCACGGGCCTGGAATTCACCGCGATCACCGCCGCCATCATCGGCGGCACGAAACTGTCGGGTGGCAAAGGCTCGATCTGGGGAACGGCGCTCGGCGCCATGCTGCTCGGGGTGATCAATACCGGCCTGTCCTTCCTGCAGGTGCCGCAGATCGTCATCTACTACATCACCGCGGCGCTGATCCTGGCGGCTGTGCTGGCCAGCCAGCCCGAGAGCGTGACCTCCCTGTTTTCCAACTTGCGGCGCACGGCACCGAAAAGGACCGATAGCGCACTCGCCACGTCGCCCGCCGGCGGGGGCGGTGCCCACAGCATTGTCCTGCGCGGGATCGGCAAGCTGTTTCCGGGCGTCAAGGCGCTCGACGGCGTGTCCTTTACTGTCTCGTCCGGCGAGGTGGTCGCGCTCGCCGGCGAGAACGGGGCCGGCAAGTCCACCCTGGTGAGGTGCATCTCCGGGATCTATCGCCCCGACGAGGGCGAGATCGTCATCGACGGCAAGACGGTCGACTTTCATTCCTCCAACGAGGCGCGCGACATCAGTGTCATCCATCAGCATTTCAGCCTGTCGCCCGACCTGACGGTGGAGGAGAACCTGTTCGTCGGCCGCGAGCCGCGCACGCGCCTGGGCCTGCTCGACCGGGCACGGATGCGCCGCGAAGCCCAGGCCGTCATGGACGAGTTTTCGCTCGACATTGCGGTCGACGCCGAACTTCGCACGTTGTCCGTGGGTCGGCAGCAAATGGTGGAGATCGCGCGCGCGGTCCTGTCCGATGCCTGGTTCATGGTGATGGACGAGCCGACCAGCGCGCTCTCCAACCGCGAGCGCGACCAGCTCTATGGGCTGATCGACAGGCTCAAGGCCCGCGGCGCCGGTATCCTCTACATCTCCCACAAGATGGAGGAGATCTTCAACCTGTGCAGCCGTGTCCTGGTGCTGCGCGACGGCAAGTTCATCGGCGAGCGCCGCACCGCCGAAACGAGCGAGGCCGAGATCGTCGCGATGATGGTGGGACGCGACGTCGGCGACGTCTTCCCCCATCGCCAGGCCGATATCGGCGAAAGGGCCATCGAGGTCGAGGCGCTATCCGACGGCAAGCGGCTCAAATCCGCTTCGCTCAACGTGCATCGCGGCGAGATCGTCGCACTGGCCGGCCTGATGGGCAGCGGCCGTTCGGAAGTGCTGCGCCTGATCGCGGGCATGGGCGCGCCGCAAACCGGGGCGATCACCATCTTCGGCAAGCCCCAGCGGGGAGGGGACCTCAAGGCCGCCAATCGCGCGGGCATCGTCTACATTCCCGAGGACCGCCATCTGGAAGGGTTCGTCGGCACCATGTCGGTCAGCGACAACCTTTCGCTGGCCTGGATCCGGGGCCATAGCCGCCTCGGCATTCTCTCCCCGGCGCGGATCGCCGCGCTGGCGCGCGAGCTGATCGGCTCGCTGGGCGTGCGCCCGGCACAGCCTGGGAAGGCGACGATCGAGCTTTCCGGCGGCAACCAGCAGAAAGTCGTGATCGGCAAATGGCTGGCGACCAAACCCAGGATCATCCTGCTCGACGAACCGACGCGCGGCGTCGACGTCGGTGCCAAATCCGAGCTGCACCGCCTCATCGCCAGGCTCAAGCAAGAGGGCGCTGCCATCCTGATGGTGTCGAGCGAACTGCCGGAGGTGCTGGGCGTCGCCGATCGCATCGTGGTCATGCGCCAAGGCCATTCGGTCGGCGAACTCGCGCGCGGGGCGAGCGAAGAACAGGTCATGGCGCTGGCCTTCGGCGATCGTGCGACGGCCAAACCGGCCGGTCCCCTGGCAAACATCCGGCAGCGATACGAGCGGCACATGACGATCGCGATGAGGAAAGGCATGTTGCCGCGCATTCTCGATCTTTCTCCGCTGATCCTGCTGGCGGGATTGACCATCGTCTTCGGCTCGCTGGATCCCAGGGTGGTGTCCGGCCAGAGCCTGATCAACATCGTATCGCAAGCCACGCCCGTGGCGGTGCTGGCACTCGGCGCGATGATCGTGCTGCTGACGGGCGGCATCGATCTGTCGGCCGGCATCGGCGTCGCCTTTTGCGCCGTGCTGGTCGCGAGCCTCATCGACATGGGAATGGGGCTGGCGGGCGCCTTGGCGATCGGGCTGTGCGCCATGCTCCTGGTGGGGCTGGCGAACGGCCTGGTGATCGCACTTCTGCGCATACCGCCCTTCGTGACGACGCTGGCCTCCATGGTGGCCCTGCAGGGCGCCACGCTGGCCGTCGCCTCCAAGGGCGTGCTGGTGGTTCGCGAGCCCGTGCTCAAATTCGTCGGCGTCGAACGCTCTTTCGGCCTGCCCCACGTCATCTTCGCCACGGTGATCATCGTGCTTCTGGCCATGGTGCTGATGCGCCGCAGCCGCTTCGGCCTGCGCACCTATGCGCTCGGTTCCGATCCGGCCGCGGCCGAACTGGCAGGCATCCCGGTCGCGCGGCACACCATCCTGGTCTATGCCGCCTCTGGCCTGTTCGCGTTCCTCACGGCCGTCATCATGATCAGCCGCGTGCCGGTGGTCACGCCCAATATCGGGGGCACCTCGCTGCTGCTGGATGCGATCGCTGCGGCTGTCCTCGGCGGGACGAGCATATTCGGTGGCCGCGGCACGGTCTGGGGCGCGGTCGTCGGGGCGCTGATCGTCAGCCTCCTCACCACCGCCTTGCGTATTTTCGGAACCGACCCGTCCAGCCTGGAGCTCTACAAGGGCGCGATCATCATGCTGGCGCTGCTGGCCGACGCGGCCATGACCCACGCCAAGGCCCGCCTCATGGAGATTGCCCGATGACGATACCTCTTCCCGGACAGGACGGCCCGGGGTCATCCGCCTTTGCCGCCATGACCAGTCCCGATGTGCGGGCGCTGGCAGCCTCGCAGCCTTCGCGCCCCGTCGCGCTGCTGCCGACCGGCGCCGTCGAACAGCACGGCCCGCATCTGCCGCTCGGCGTCGACATCTGGCTGGCGAGCGCGGTGGCGCGGGCTGTCGCCGAAGGGCAAACGGGCATGCGGGTTTGCGAGCCCTTCGCCTATGGCTCGTCCCAGCACCACCGCGCCTTTCCCGGCACGATGAGCCTCAGTCCGCAGACCTTCATCGCGGTCCTGGCCGATCTCGGCGAATGCCTGTGGGTCGACGGCTTCCTGCCCGTCATCCTCAATGGGCATGGCGGCAACAGGGCTGCCATCCAGGTCGCGGTGACCACGCTGGGTCAGCGCGGCATGGTGTCCGCTGGCTTTTCCTATTTCGATCTGATTGCCGACATCGCCGCAGAGGTGTTGCCAGACGCCGCTGGCGGAACGGGCCATGCCTGCGCACTCGAAACCTCGCTGATGATGCATGTGCTGCCCCAAACCGTGCGCGAGACCCTTATCCCCGCCGGGACGACACCACCGAGCTGGCCCGACCCGCATCTTTTCGCGGCCCCCGCCATCACCGTATGGCGCCCCTTCGAAGCCATCCGGGACAATGGCGTGATCGGCACGCCGTCGCAGGCCTCGCCCTCGGCAGGCGCGCGTCTGTTCGAGGCCGCCGTCAGCCGCAGCCGCGAGGCCGTTCTCGCCATCCAGTCCAACTATGGTCAAAGGAGTTCATGATGACCGTTCAGTTCAGAACTTCCCTCGATGGGCCTCATCTGCGCGGCATGGCCATCGTGAACGAACCCGAACAAGGTCTACGACTGGGTACAAATCGTATCGGATCGACCTGGACAGCCGGCAGTTCCGGCCGGTTCCTGAAGATCGACAGTCCGGCAACCGGCGAAGCGCTGGGCTATCTGGCGCTCTCCACCCGCCAGGATGTCTCCCGGGCCGTACAGGCGGCGGAGGGCGCACGCGAAGCCATGCGCCGGATGGGCGTCTTCGCTCGGGCGGCTCTCTGCCTGAAGATTGCCGAGGAAATCGAGCGGCGGGGCGATGAGCTGGCGCGCCTGCTCTGCCTCGAACAGGGCAAGCCCTACCATGCCGAGGCCAAGGCCGAGGTCGCGGGCGCTGCCCTCGGTTTTCGCAACGCGGCCGAGCAGATGAAATGGCTGGAGACGTCGGCCTTTCCCGTCGCCGATCCTCATAAGCGCGCCTTCAGCTTCCTGCAGCCCAAGGGCGTCTTCGCCATCATAACGCCCTGGAATTTTCCTCTCGCACTGCCCTGCCTCTATTATCTCGGTCCCGCGATCGCCACCGGTAATACGGTGGTCTGGGTGCCCGCTCCCACCACCTCGCTGATCGCGGTGGCCTTGATGGAGTGCCTGATCGAGGCTGGCCTGCCGGATGGGGTGGTCAATCTGGTGCTGGGCGATGGCGCCGAAGTCGGCGACGAGGCCGTGATCCATCCCGGCACCCATGCCGTGGGCTTCACTGGCAGTTCGGCCACGGGCGCGCGGATCGCAAGCCGCGGGGCGGGAAAGCCGCTGCTGTTGGAAATGGGCGGCAATGGCCCCACCATCGTCTTGCCCGATGCCGATATCGACAGGGCAGCCGCCAGGGTCGGGGCCGGCTGTTTTGCCAATGCCGGGCAGATCTGCACCGCGACCGAACGGATCCTCGTGCATCAATCCGTGCATGACCGCTTCGTCGAGGGCCTGGTCAAGGCGGCCGCTGCCGTGCGCATGGGCGATCCCTTCGATCCCGCGACAACCATGGGGCCCCTGAACAATGCCGCAGGCCTCGACAAGATGCTGAGCCATATGGACGATGCCCTGGCGCGCAAGGCCCAGGTGGTGACCGGCGGCAGGATCGCTGCCGGCATGCCGACAAATCTCTATTTCGAGCCGACGGTGGTTACCGGGCTGGGTCGCGAAAGCCTGCTCAATATCGAGGAATCCTTTGGCCCGGTGGCGCCGGTGCTGACCTTCGAGACCGACGAGGAGGCGCTGGAGCTTGCCGCTTCCAGCCCGTTCGGGCTCTCGGCTGCTGTCTTCACCAGCACGATCGCCAAGGCGTTCTTCTATACCGAAAGCCTCAGGGTCGGCATCGTCAACGTCAATGAGAAGAGCTGCTACTGGGAACCCCATATCCCGGCGGGCGGCGCGGCGGGAACGCAAAGCGGCCTGGGCCGGACCGGCGGGCGGCACACGCTCATGGAGATGTGCGACCTCAAGACGATGACGATCGACCTCGCCCAATAGAACCTCAGCCAGGATTTGCAACAGGAGCATCGCCATGACCGCCGCCGAGCCGGACAGGGTGGACTATGTCATTGTCGGCGGCGGGTCGGCGGGTTGCGTGCTTGCCGCCAGGCTGACCGAGGATCCGGCCGTCCGCGTGATCCTTCTGGAGGCGGGCATGGATGCGGCGCGCCCGGAGGACTTTCCCGATCTTGCCTCGCCCTATCCCGGCATTGCCTATTCCAACCCGCGCTACACCTGGGACGGCCTCAAGGCATCCTTGCCCTATGGCGGTTCCAACCGGCCGGAAAGCAAGAGCACCCGCTATGAACAGGCCCGGGTCCTGGGCGGCGGGTCAGCCATCAACGGCATCGGCGCCAATCGCGGCGCCCCGTTCGATTATGACGAATGGCGGGACATGGGCCTGGAAGGATGGTCGTGGCAGGCCTGCTTTCCCTATTTCAAGAAGCTCGAGCGGGACCTCGATTTCGACAACCATTTCCATGGCAGGAGCGGCCCGTTTCCGATCCGTCGGCGCGGCGAGGAGATCTGGACGCCCTTCACCCGTGCCATGCTGGCGGTCTGCAAGGCGCGCGGCATTGCCTTCCTGCCCGACCAGAACGGCGCGTGGGAGGAGGGCACTTTCGAAATGGCCGTCAACATGGACGAGCAGCGCCGCCGCGTCAGCACGGCCTGGGCCTATCTGACGCCGCAGGTCAGGGCGCGCCCCAACCTGGAAATCCGGACCCACACCACCGCCTCCCGCATCGTCCTGGCCGATGGCAGGGCCGTTGGCGTGATCGCCATGCGGGGAGGCGCCAGCCAGATCGTGCAGGCGAACCGGGTGGTGCTGAGCGCCGGCGCGCTGTCCTCGCCCGCCATCCTCATGCGCTCGGGCATCGGTCCGGCCCCCCATCTGGGCGATTGCGGCATTGAGGCCCTGCATCACCTGCCCGGCGTCGGCCAGAACCTGATGGAGCATCCCTCGGCCGGTATCGTGCCCTTTCTAAGGCCGGCCGCACGCCAGCGGGGCGTGCCCGACTACCACATTCCCATCGGTTATCGCTTCTCCTCCGGCCTGGAAGGATGTCCGCCGGGGGACATGCATATGAACTTCGTCACCCGCGCGGCCTGGCATGCCGTGGGGCGCCAGCTCGGTTCCGTCTTCTTCTGGGTGAACAAGTCCTATTCGCGTGGCCAGCTCCTGCTCGATCCCGCATCCCCGGACGGTCCGCCGCGCATCGATTTCCGCATGCTCTCCGACAGGCGCGACCTCGTACGCCTGGCCGATGCCTTCGAGCGCGCCGTGAGCCTGGCGCTCGACCCGACGGTGAATTCGGTGGTCTCCGGCGTTTACGCCGGCGGCATGTCGGAGATCGGCAAGCGTTTTTCCAAGCCGAGCGCGCCCGGCGCCGTCATCACTGGGATCGGAGCGGTGGGCCTCGATCTGATCGGCCGGCTGCGCGAGAAGGTGTTTCCCCATATGCTGTCGAACTACGACGATCCCCTCAGGCTGGTCGGCAACCGTGGCGAGCTCGAGGCCTATATCGCCGAAACCGTCGGCGGCGTCTGGCATCCGTCCGGCACCTGCCGCATGGGTCCCGACGGGGACAGGATGGCGGTGACGGATGCCACGGGACAGGTGCGTGGGTTGCAAGGATTGTTCGTCTGCGATGCTTCGCTAATGCCCACGATTCCCTGTGCGAACACGAACCTCCCGACGATCATGATGGCGGAAAAGATCGCCGACGCTCACAAAGGCGCTGCCTGAGAGCATAAACACGCTCCTCTGAAATGGAGGAACCCTCAGGCTGCGGCCAAGGTTGACGATCGATCTGCGACAAGGCCTCGGCACAAGACGCTCGGCATCGCCACTTTGGCGCCCCTCCATGCCGCCACGCGCTGCTGACGCATTGCACTCGCAACCTTGCAAGTATACTCCTATAGCCAGAGAAACAGTGGCGTTTCTCGCTCTCGCCTGTGTCGACCGGCCCGACAGGCGTATTCCTGTCTGTGCTCCGTTCTCAGGTGATAGTTGTGACCAATGACGATTGGAAAATCGGCGTTCTATTTTCCAAGAGCGGCGTAACAGCTGCCGCGGAAATAGCCGAAGCAAATGCGACGCTCCTGGCCACCGAAGAAATCAACGCTGCGGGAGGCGTGCTTGGGCGAAGAATTGCGCCGACATTCTACGATCCTGAATGTTCGGCGCGTCGATATCGCGAACTGGCTGTTCGGCTCCTGACCGAAGATCGGATCCGGGTCATCTTCGGTTGCTATATGTCGACGGCACGAAAGGCCGTTCTTCCGGAGATCGAGGCCTATCGCGGATTATTATTCTATCCTACATTTTATGAAGGATTTGAATATTCCAACAATTGCTTCTACACGGGTTCATCGTCAAATCAGAATGCTGTCCAATTGGCGCAATATCTGATCGAGAATTACGGCAAGAGATTTCTGTTGGTTGGTTCAAACTATGTTTTTCCATATGAATATAATCGAGTCGTAAGCGACCTGGTTACCTTGGCAGACGGAACGATTCTAGATGAGATCTATGTTCCGGTTGAAGCGGTTCGAAAGGATTTCGACAAGGTCATCAAACGTATAAAGGAGCTCAAGCCGGACGTGCTGGTGTCCAACGTCGTCGGCACGGGGGCGGTGCTTCTGTACCAGGCCTATCGGGAAGCGGGTTTCGACCCCAGTGCGATGCCCATTGCCAGCCTGGCGACCACAGAGGCGGAGGTGGCCCTGATGCCGTCGGGATTGGCCGCAGGGCACCTGACGGCAGCGTCGTTTTTCGAGACTTTGGACACGCCGGCCGCCAGGCGCTTCGTCACGGCCTTCAAACAGCGTTTCGGCGAGGATGCGCCGGTGACTGCCAGCGCGGAAGCCGCGTATTTTCAGACATATCTCTATGCAGCGGCGCTTGAACGGGCCGGGACCGACAATCCCGACGCCCTTGTGCGCCATCTGGCGGGCTTGGAATTCGACGCGCCACAGGGGCGGATTCGTATCGACCCCGACAACCATCATACAGAACTGTGGGCGCGTATCGGCAGGCTCAATCCGCAAGGCAAATTCGACGTCATCTGGGAGTCGGAGGCACGGGTAAGGCCGGACCCTTATTTCGTTACCGCAGCGCATGACGGCTGGGCCAGCGGTCTGACCCCCGCGCGTCGCAAGGCCTGATGGGAGCAGGCGATGACAGCCCATCTGCTCAAGGATCTCAAGGGCCTGCGCGTGCAGGTCATACATCCACCCGATGCCCAGGGCGTGGCGCTGGTCGAACATCTGCGCCGCATCGGCTGCAGCTGTGAAACGACATGGCCGCTGCCTCAGGCCGTCAGCGCGACCGCAGTCGTCGTGCTGGTCTCCATCGAACAAGAAAACCGGGACAAGATTCTGCGCCTTTTCAGGCCTGTCGAACCCTCGGACCCTGCTGTCTTGGCCGTCGTGTCGTTCGAAGATCCGAGCACGCTCCAGGTGGTGCTCGAATGCGGTGCACTGGCCGTGATCGAGCGGCCCATTCGTCCCTTTGGATTGCTCACCAACCTGATCATCGCCCGTTCGCTGTGGATGGAGCGCCAAAGCGCGGCCAAGCGGATCCGCAAGCTCGAACGCAAACTCGCCGGCAACAACCGGATCCTGAGAGCCAAGACCATTCTTATGGAAACACAGGGGCTCAGCGAACCGGAAGCCTATGAAAGCATACGCAAACAGGCGATGGGCAAACGTGTGGCGATGGACGATGTCGCCACCGCAATTATCAATGCTTATGAGCTCTTGACGTTCAAGGAAAGTCGTGCCTAGTATGAAACTTAGTTGACGTCCGGTGAAACGGCGTCACTCTCGGCGATCGACAGTGTAGTCTTCGCCATTTGGCTGTGCAGCCCGCAAACTCCCGTTCGGAGTTGGCGGGTTTTTTGTTTTGGTTAGGCCGACAAGGCTGTTGGCCTCCCTGTCTTGCAGTATCGGCGACACTGAGCATGCGCGAGCCGGCGCGTGCGAGGCAATGCTTTTACTCTCTATCCGAAAATCTTTGTCCAGACCTTGTCGCCTGGGGCTCGTGCGCGCCCATGCGGCAGGACCCACATCGAAAAGAAGGAGCCCGGTTCATCATCTTTCGACTGCAGCCCTCCTGCTGAGCTGGTGAGGCTGGACCGCAACGGTCAGGGCGTGCTCGGCGCGCTCGCGAGACTTCCGAATGATCCTGCACGGCCGCGAGGGGCGGCTCGAAGACAAGGACGCGCCCATCGAGGCGCAGAGGAGGGGTAATGAACGATAAGACAAGGCGTGCCTTTCTCAAGGCAAGCGGATTCGCGGCCATGGGATTGGCAGCACCAGCCATCCTGCGTCTGGGCGATCGCGCCTGGGCAGCCGAAGAGGTGCCGGTCGGCATCATGTATTCGCTCACAGGCACGACGGCGATCGTCGAGAAATCGATGAATCAATGTGCCCAGATGGCAATTGCCGAGATCAATGCCAAAGGAGGCGTGCTCGGCAAGCAATTGCGCCCCGTGATCGAAGATCCTGCTTCCGAGCCGCGCACCTATAGTGAAAAAGCGCGCAAATTGGTGATGGAAGACCAGGTGCCGGTCATTTTCGGCTGCTACACCACCGCCAGCCGCAAGGCGGTGCTGCCCGTGGTCGAGCGCCGCAAAAGCCTGCTGGTATGGCCGACCTGGTACGAGGGAGAAGAGTGCTCCAAGAACGTACTCTATGCCGGATCGGCGGTCCCAAATCAGCAACTCGAGAATTCACTGCCCTGGCTGAAGAAGAAGCTTGGACGTAGCAAGCTGTTCATCGTCGGTTCCGACTATGCCTTTCCGCGGGGCATGGCCAAGACTTCGAAAACAATCTGCCAGAAGATCGGCATGGAGGTCGTCGGCGACGAATATCTGCCGCTCGGCCACACCGAATGGGCATCGATGGTGTCCAAGATCGGGGCGAGCGGCGCGGATGTGATCTTTTCCAATGTCGTCGGGGATTCGATCGTCGCCTTCTATCGCGAGCTGCGCAACCAGGGCTATAGTTTCGACAAGCTGCCCTTGTGCTCGTCGACCACGACAGAGGTCGAGATCAAGGCCATGGGGCCGGAATATGCCCTCGGCAGCTACGTATCCCTGCCCTATTTCCAGACCGTCGAAACGCCGCAGAACCAGGCTTTCGTGAAGGCGTTCAAGGCCTATGCCGGCGCCGATGCCGTAACCCATGCCGCAATGGAGGCGGTCTATATCGGCGTTCACATGTGGGCGATGGCGGCCGAGAAGGCGGGTGAATTCACGGCCAAGGGGGTGGTTTCGGCCGTCGGCGGAATGTCCTTCGACGCCCCGCAAGGCAAGGTCACGATCGACCCGCAGAACCTCCACAGCTACCTGACGCCCCGCATCGGCAAGACACGGGCCGATGGATTGCTCGACATCGTCGACCAATATCCCGAGCCGCTGCTGCCGCTGCCCTATTCCAGCGTCGGGGAAAGCGCGGAGAAACGCCTCTGCACCACGAGCGGCGCTTCGCTCTAACGCGTCATCGGTCGGACTCCAGGCCGCTGCAGGCACTGCACGGCCACCGGCCACTTGCGATCGGGTTTGAGATGGAAACCTTCGTCATCGGGCTGAGCATCGGATCGATCCTGTTCATGGTCGCACTCGGTCTTGCGATCATCTACGGGACCATGAAAGTCATCAATCTCGCCCATGGCGAGATGGTGATGATCGGTGCCTACGTCACCGTGCTGGCGACCCGTCATCTGGGCTTGAATATCTATCTGTGCCTGCCCTTGGCGTTCCTGGTCACGGCGATGTTCGGCCTGGCGATCGAACGCTCGGTCGTCAGCCGTCTCTACGGACGTCTGCTTGATACTCTGCTGGCGACCTGGGGCATCGCCCTCATTCTTCAGCAGCTCGTCCGCATCCATTTCGGGCTGGCCCTGTTCGGCATCAAGATCGATGGGCTCGGAGCGGACCTGCAAAATGTCCCGGTACCGGTCGAGCTGCAGCAGACCTGGCATCTGCTGGGAGCCAATATCCCCGTCTATCGGGCCTTTGTCTTCGGGGTTGCCGTCCTGCTTGGGGCCGCGACCTGGTGGCTCCTTTACCGCACGCGCTTTGGTAGCCAGCTAAGAGCCGTATCGGTGGCCAGGAACACGGCTGCCGCCTGCGGCGTGAACGACAAGAAGGTCAATGCCCTTGCCTTCGCCTATGGCTGCGGTCTTGCGGGTGTAGCAGGTGTTCTCGTCTCCGGGTTCAAGACAGTGTCGCCGGACATGGGAACTTCCTATGTCGTCGACGCCTTTCTCGTGGTGGTCGCCGGAGGCGTGGGCCAGCTGCTGGGCACCTTCGCCGCTGCCGGAATACTTGGCGAGGTTCAGAGCTTCGTCGCCACCTGGCTCAATGATGTGTATGGCCGCACCGTTCTGTTTGCCGTGGTCATCCTCATCCTGCTGTTCAAGCCGCAAGGCCTGTTCGTGACCAAGAGCCGCTGACACTCCCAAAGACATGGATGAGCGTATGACATATCGAAGCACTTCCATTGCCGCCTACATAGTGTTCTTTGCGGTGGTGTTCGCCCTCCCGTTCTTCCTCAACAGCTTCTGGACCAACCGGGTTGCGACCTATCTCGTCTATGCAATCTGTGCCGTCGGGATAAGTCTGGCCTGGGGCTATACGGGAATACTCAGCCTGGGCCAGGGCCTGTTCTTTGGAATGGGCGCCTATATGCTTGCCATGTCGCTCACGCTGGCGGTGCCCGAAAACAACCCGGTGCCGGATCTGATGCTGCTCAATATGCAGCCGGACGCCGTGCGCGATCTTTGCTGCGTCACCCCGGGCTCCTTCCTGTGGATTCCCTTCAGATGGGTCGCGGTCGGCATGATCGCGGGATTGCTGGTGCCCTGTGCCCTGGCCGCGGGACTTGGCTATGTCATGTTCAAGCGGCGCACGACGGGCGTCTATGTCAGCATCATCACCCTGGCGTTCGCGCTGATCGGGCAACTGCTCGTGATCAACAATCAGCCCTTGACCGGCGGCTTCAACGGCCTTGCCAGCTTTGCCCCGCTGACGATTGCCGGTTTTGAATTCGACCCTTACGGACCCAGCGTCTATTACGCCGTTGCCGGCATTCTGTTTCTCGTCGTGCTCGGGCTTCGCCTGCTTCTTTCCGCTCGCATCGGACAGGTTCTCAAGGCGATCCGCGAGGACGAGGCCCGGGCCCGCTATCTGGGCTATGACGTCGAGAGCTACAAATTATTCGTGTTCTGCCTCTCGGCCACCATAGCAGGGCTGGCAGGCATGTTGTTCACCCTGACGGCGGAGTTCGCCTCACCCTCCCTGATGGCGACGTCGTTCAGCATCTCCATGGTGATCTGGGCTGCGACCGGCGGGCGGGCGTCCCTGCTGGGCGCCTGTATCGGGGCTTTGCTGGTGAATTTCGTCGGCTCCTATGCCAGCGAGAATGCCGTCCTCCAGCCGGTTTGGCCGATCATCCTGGGCGGGCTGTTCGTTTTCGTGGTGCTGGTGATGCCCAACGGCATCGTGGGCCTCATCAAGGCGTGGTTCGAACGCACCCCGCGTGACAATTCCTCACGACGGGAGGCCTACCCATGAACGCCGTGACCAGGATAGAGGCCGCACGACCGCAGGCAGCGACTCCGCCCATTCTGACGACCCGCAATCTCACCGTCCGCTTCGACGACTTTCCGGCCGTGAGCAATGTCGACCTGTCGATCGAAGATGGTGAACTGAGGGTCATCATCGGTGCGAACGGTGCCGGCAAATCGACGCTGCTCGATCTGCTGTGCGGAAAGGTGCTGCCGTCGGAAGGCGAGATCTGGCTGCGCGACCGCAACATCACCGGCATCGGCGAGGCGGCGATTGCGCGTGGCGGCGTCGGCCGGAAGTTCCAGACACCTGCCGTCTTCAAGGAGATGACGGTGCTCGAGAATTTGCAGATCGCAAGCAACCGCTACGTCAAGGTTCGCGACAATCTGTTCCGGCGCTTCTCGCGGGGGCCGACCGACCGGGAATTGGCGGTCGCCGAACGGACGGGGCTGTCATCCTTCATGAAGCGCAAGGCCGGGGAATTGTCCCACGGCCAATTGCAATGGCTGGAGCTGGCCATGGTCCTCAGCCAGGATCCCAAGGTCATTCTTCTCGACGAACCAGCCGCCGGAATGACGGCTGCCGAAACCGACAAGACCGCCGAGCTCCTGCTGGCGCTGGCCGGTGAACACACCGTGCTCGTCATCGAGCATGACATGGCGTTCGTGCGCAGGATCTGCCGCACCATAACCGTTCTCCACCAAGGTTCGGTCCTGGCGGAGGGAACGGCGGATGACATCGAGAAGAACCCCGCTGTCATCGAAGCCTATCTCGGTTCTGCGACGCTCAGCCATGCTTAAGATCAGCCATGTCAATGCCTTCTATGGTACCAGCCATATCATCCACGACCTCGATCTGGAGATACGCAAGGGCGAGACGTTCTGCGTCCTGGGACGCAATGGCGTGGGCAAGACCACATTGCTGCGCAGCCTTCTCGGCATCGGGGTGCGCACCACGGGGAGCATCGAATTCCAGGGCCACGAGATCGGCAGGGCCCTGACCCATGATCGCGCCCGGCGTGGCATCGGCTATGTGCCCCAGGGGCGGGAAATCGTTCCGGGCATGAGCGTGCTCGACAACATCCTGCTTGGCTGCAATGCGCGCACCGATCGCAAGACCGACGTGCCACCGCTTGTCTGGAGCCTCTTTCCATTCCTGAAGGACCACCTTGGACGGCGGGGAACGAACCTCTCGGGCGGCCAGCAGCAGCAATTGGCCATCGCCCGCGCTCTCGCCACCGATCCAAGCCTCCTCATCCTGGATGAGCCCACCGAAGGCATCCAGCCCAACATCGTCGAGGATATCGAGCGGGCAATCATCGCGCTCAACCGTGATCACGGCCTCACGATCATCCTGGTCGAACAGAAGATCCGCTTTGCTCGAACAGCGGCACACCGCTTCGCCATTCTCGAAAAGGGGCGCGTCGCGGCGGCCGGACCGACCAGCGAACTCACTCACGAACTCGTCCACCGGCATATGAGCCTGTAGCGCGCTGCGAGGACAGGCGCCGCAACCAGACAATGGGAGGAACCCAGCATGCTTCGCATCGAGAGCCTTGTCGGGGCCAGCACCGATCCCGGCCTGCATGAGCATCTTCACCATCTCGAACATCACGGTGATCTGGAGGTGGTCAAGATCGCTGTCGGGGATCTCGATCGTCGCCGCCTGCTCGCCCGGACCGAACGTGGCGAAGAGCTCGCCATCACGCTTCCGCGCGACCAGAAGCTGTTCGACGGGGCGGTGCTGCTCATGGAGGCCAGGAGGGCCATCGTCGTCAAAGCCGGCGAACAGCGCTGGCTCAGGCTTTCACCGCGTGGGGCCGAGGAAGCGCTGGAGCTGGGCTATCATGCCGGCAATCTGCATTGGCGCGTGCGTTTCGAGGGCAAGGACCTGCTGGTCTCGCTGGATGGCCCGGCCGCCGACTATATTGCGCGCATAGACCCGCTGGTCAGGAGCGGAGCTGTTCTGGCGGCCGAAGAGCACCAATGAGCACGCTCGATCCGAGCCCTTTGCTGGTGGCGCTGCAGCATGCCGACAGCCAGTTTCCATCCGGAGGCTTTGCGTTCTCCCAGGGGCTGGAAGCGTCAGCGCTCCTGAAGGAGACGCTGGGTGGCTGGGACCTTGCCGATTTCATCCTCACGCAGCTCGGCCATCGCTGGGCCGGGGCCGATCGCGTCGCCTTGATCAGGGCTCATCGCTGCGGAAGCGAACTGGCAGGGGTGGCGGAGCTGGACCGCGAGGTCGAAGCGTCGACCTTCGTGGATGGTCTCAGGGCCGGCTCGCGCCGGAACGGCATGGCGCTGCTGACGACCCACGCCCGCATCGGTACGCCCAAAGCGTCGGATTACCGGGCATTGGTGCGTGAGGGCTCCGCCTGCGGACATCTGGCCGTCATGCAGGGCCTGCTTTGGCGGTCGGTCGGGCTCGATGAAACCGCGGCTGCCTCGATCGGCGGCTATCAGGCCGCCGCATCGCTGGCTACCGCCGCGATCAGACTGGGTCTGATCGGTGCCATCGAAGCGCAGGCCATCCTCACCGCGGCCCTGCCGGTCATTGCCGGAATTTGTCGCGAGCCGGTGGCCGACGACGAACCGATCCGCTCGTTCAATCCGCTGACTGAAATCGCCGTCTCTTTTCATCGCGGCGGCGGCCAGCGGCTGTTTTCCAACTAGCCCGGTCAAAGAGGGAAGCACATTCATGCTGCTGACGCCCACTGAATTGGAACGCCTGACCATCTTCACCGCGGCCGAACTGGCCCGCAAGAGACGCGCCAAGGGCCTGAAGCTCAATTATCCCGAAGCCGTGGCCTTGATTTCCGACGAGATCCTCGAAGGGGCACGCGAGGGACGCTCCGTGGCGGAAATGATGGCGTTGGGATCGCAGATTCTCACGCAGGACGACGTCATGTCCGGTGTCGCCGCCATGCTTCCCATGTTGCAGGTGGAGGCGACATTCAAGGACGGCACCAAGCTGGTCACGGTTCACGATCCCTTGCGTCCTGCCCCCGACGGCCCTCACGACAGTTTCGAGCCGGGAGAGATCGTCAGCGAGGAAGGCGAAATCGAACTCAATGCCGGCAGGGAGAAACGGGCTGTTCGGGTGGTCAATACCGGCGACCGTCCCGTGCAGATCGGCTCCCACTACCATTTCTTCGAGGTCAACCGGGCTCTGGAGTTCGACCGCGCCGCCGCCTTCGGCATGCGCCTTGATATCGCCGCCGGTACGGCGGTGCGGTTCGAGCCGGGGCAGGAGAGAGAAGTGGAGCTCACCACATTCGGCGGGCAGCAGATGCTTTCGGGACTGAATGCGTTGTCGGACGGCTCGGCCCGGGATCCCAACGCCAAGGCAGCGGCCCTCGAGCGTGCTCGTGCCGCCGGTTTTCGTGGCGCTTGAAAGGAGAAGACAGATGGCATCGCTCTCCCGGCGCGACTATGCCGCGATGTATGGACCAACCACGGGTGACGGCTTCCGGCTCGGCGACACCTCGCTCATCGCGGTGGTCGAGAAGGACTACGCGACCTATGGCGACGAGTGTCTTCATGGCGGTGGAAAGACACTGCGCGATGGCGCGGGCCTAGCCGCGGGCGTGACCAGCGCCGAGGGGGCGCTGGACTTTCTCTTGTGCAACGTCACGGTGATCGATGCCGTGCTCGGGATCGTCAAGGGCGATCTGGGCATCAAGGACGGGCGTATTGTCGGTATTGGCAAGGCCGGCAATCCAGCGATCATGGACAATGTCGACCCTCGCCTGATCGTCTCGGCGGCGACGACGGTGCGTGATTGCGAGGGCCTCATTGCCACTGCCGGTGCGTTGGATGTCCATGTCCACTTCGACAGCGCCCAGCTTTGCGAGCACGCGATCGCCTCCGGCATCACCACGATGCTGGGCGGTTCGCTTGGGCCCATCACCGTCGGCATCGATTGCGGCGGCGCTTTCAATGTCGGCAAGATGCTGCAGGCCGCCGAGCAATGGCCGATCAATTTCGGTTTCCTCGGGCGAGGCAACTCGCACAAGCCAGCCTCGCTGGTCGAACAGATCGAAACGGGCTGCCTCGGCCTCAAATTGCACGAGGACTGGGGCACGATGCCCGCTTCCATCGACACCTGCCTGTCGGTTGCCGACGATATGGACTTTCCAGTCCAGATTCATACCGACACGCTGAACGAGTCCGGTTTCCTGGAAGATACGCTGGCCGCCATCAAGGAGCGCACCATCCACATGTACCACACCGAAGGTGCGGGAGGCGGTCATGCGCCCGACATCATCCGTGTTGCCGGCGTACCGTGGTGCCTGCCGTCCTCCACCAATCCCACCAATCCCTATACCATCAATACCTTCGACGAACATCTCGATATGACGATGGTGTGCCATCACCTCAACCCCTCCATACCCGAAGACGTGGCCTTTGCGGAAAGCCGCATCCGGGCGCAGACGATCGCCGCCGAAGACGTCCTGCACGATATCGGCGCGATCTCGATGCTGGGGTCGGACAGCCAGGGCATGGGCCGCATCAACGAGGTCATCTGCAGGACCTGGCAGCTCGCCGACAAGATGAAGCAGCAAAGAGGGCGCCTGCCTGAGGAGAAGACGCGTCTTGGCGACAATGAGCGGATCAAACGCTATGTCGCGAAATACACCATCAATGCGGCACGCACCTTCGGCATTGCCGACCATGTCGGCTCGCTCGAGGACGGCAAGATCGCGGATATCGTGATTTGGCGCCCGGCCTTCTTTGGCATCAAGCCCGAACTGGTCATCAAGGGCGGTTTCATAGCCTGGGGCGCGATGGGGGACAGCGCAGCCTCGCTGATGACCTGCGAACCCCTCTTGTTGCGTCCGCAATGGGGAGCGTTCGGGCGGGCCAGGCAGGCGCTGTCGGCCTGCTTCGTCAATCCGGCCGCCATCGACCGAGGGCTGGCCTCCACGCTCGATTTGAAGAAGGCGCTGCTGCCCTCCCGGGGATCGAGGGGGCTATCCAAGAAGGACATGCTCCATAACGACGTCTGCCCCCAGATACGCGTCGATCCCCAGACCTTCGACGTCTTTGTCGATGGCGAGCTTGCCACATGTGAGCCGGCGCGGGAGCTGCCGCTGGCACAACGCTATATGCTGAGGTGACGCCATGGACGCGACGTATCTGTTGAAGGATCGGCCATCGACCCGCGTGGGCGCTGCCAGGGTTGGCATTGGCGGGCCGGTCGGTTCGGGCAAGACGGCGCTCATCGAACGACTGATCCCGGCTTTTGCGGCACGAGGTGTCTCGCTGGCGGTCGTCACCAACGATCTCGTGACGGCGGAAGATGCCGAGCGTCTGCGGCGTTCCGGCCTGATCGATCCGGCGAGGGTTGCGGCTGTCGAGGCTGGCGCCTGTCCCCATACCGTCATTCGGGAAGATCCCACCCTCAACATCGCCGCTGCCGACGAGTTGGAGCAGCGTTTTCCCGATGCCGAACTGATCCTGATCGAGAGCGGCGGCGACAATCTGGCCTCCACCTTCTCGCTCGACCTCGTCGATTGGTGGATGTTCGTCATCGATGTGGCAGGAGGCGACGACATTCCCCGCAAGAATGGCCCGGGCGTGCTCAAATGCGATCTACTTGTCATCAACAAGAGCGATCTGGCGCCCCATGTCGGCGTCGATCTCGACCGCATGACAAGCGAGGCCGGCGCGGCCCGCCACGGTCGTCCGCTGGTGCTGACCAATTGCCGCAAGGCCGAGGGCATCGGCGCAATCGTGGACCGCATCCTGGCCGACGTGTTGTTCCGATGACGCAGCATTGGCAGCCACCATCGTCACCTGGTGATCCGGCCGTGCACATCATGGCCGAACATCGGGGCCGTTTCGAATTGGACTTCATCCGGCATGGTGCGCGAACGACGCTCGCGCGCCAGTTCGTCTCCTACCCGTTTCATCTGACGCGGCCTTTCCGGCTGGATCCGGCCATTCCTTCCTTGCTTACGCTCTATCAGCAATCGTCATCCGGAGGTCTCTATCGAGGGGAACGGCTCTCATGCCGATTTCGAGTGGGGGCGGGCGCTGCCGCCCACATAACGACCCAGGCCGCCACGATCGTTCATGATTGCCAGGGCCGGCCCGCTCAACAGAGGACTGTCATCGAGGTCGAGGGCGGGGCTTTTCTGGCCTATGCGCCCGACCCGCTCGTGCTCTTTCCAGGTGCGTCCTTTGCTGCCAGCCTGGAGGCGCGCCTGGCGGATGACGCGGTCATGTTCCTTTGCGATGCATTCACCACGCATGATCCCCGGGCTGAAGGACGCCGCTTCGACCAGCTCAGTTCGGATGTCGTGATCCGCAATTCGAGCGGGAGGCTGGTCGTCCGCGATAGTTTCCGGCTCGGCGGCGATGCGCTGTGCAGCCAAACTTCACCGATGGGGCGCTGGCAGGTCATGGCGAGCTATCTCGTCCTCGCTCCTCCTGCCCGTCTTCCTTCCCAGGCTGACCTGCAGTGCTCGCAGGTCGAGGGCCGTTCCATCATTGGTGTGAGCGTCCTCCCCAACGCGGTCGGCTTGGGCATTCGCTGTCTTGCCGCAGATGCGATCGCGGCTCGCAAAGCCACCGACCGGCTGTTCTCGCTGTGTTGCCAAGCCGCGTTCGGCCATTCGCCCATGCCCCGGAGAAAATGAGATCTCGGGGGCCGCTGACTGATTTCGAAAGGAGATAGCCCATGAAATCCCGCTGCACCGTTCCATTGGTTGCTGCGATCCTTGTCGGCGCCATGACAGCCGCTGCCAATGCCCATACGGGCATCGGCGATACCAGCGGGCTCGCGCATGGTTTCCTGCACCCCGTCGGTGGACCGGACCATATCCTGGCCATGGTCGCCGTCGGATTGTTTGCTGCCCAGTTGGGCGGGCGGGCGATCTGGCTCGTCCCGTTGAGCTTTGTGGCCGTCATGGCTTTCGGCGGCGTACTGGGACTAGCCGGCGTAACGCTGCCGTTTGTCGAACTGGGCATCGGCCTTTCCGTACTCGTGCTGGGCGCCGCCGTTGCCTTTCGGTTGCGCGCGGCCGTACCGGTGGCAATGGCTCTCGTCGGGTTTTTCGCGATCTTCCATGGCTATGCGCATGGAGCCGAGATGCCAGAGAATATCGGCGGCTTCACCTATGGCGTGGGCTTCATGCTCGGAACCGCCATGCTGCATGCCATCGGCGTGGGAGCCGGCCTGGCAATCGGCAGATCGCGAAACGGCCGCGGAGAACTTCTCGTCCGTTCGGCCGGAGCCGTTATTGCGATTACCGGTGCGGCTTTCCTCGGAGGGCTTGCCTGAAAGGCCGGCGCGGACATCCTGCTCCAACGGCAGGGCAAACGGCATGCGCTCGTGGCGATCTTTCCGCGAGGGCACAAGCGGGCATCATCGATGGAGAGCCGGTCAGCCGGACTACGTCGGCGTTCGAGCCGGCGTCTCCTTCCCTGCTGGAGCGCATGCATCGGCTTAAGGCGGCACAATGCCATTGAGCAATTTGGCGGTGGGAGGGCGCGATTGTCGGTAAGAAGAAAGAAGGAACGCCTTCCGGTCGCGATCGGTCGAGAGCTACGGGTCTGCAGGGAGCGTGAAGGGATCTCTGCCGTCGATCTTGCACGCGCGGCTCAAATTTCAGGTGGTACCCTGTCGAAGATTGAACGAGGCACCATCACGGCCTCCCTGACGATCATACAGTCCTTGGCAAGAATTCTGGGCGTTTCATTGTCTACGCTGATAAAACGAACAGAGAGGCGTCGTAAAGTTATCTTTGTCAGGCAAGCCGATGTGATTGGATCGAGTGTATTCCCTGTCCAGAAAGGTGTCTATAATTTAGATCTTGGCTCTGTCGATTCTTATAACGATCTTCTTAACACCAACCCCTCTTTGGTGGTGATTTATGATAATGAATATTCGAACATGTCATCCCAAGGAAAGGGGTATGTTTTAATTTTCATGCTGGAAGGTGAGATGATATATCGCCATGGCTTGAATAGTCATAAATTGGAAACAGGAGATAGCCTGTTTTTTGATGCTGAGAATTGGCATGGGCTTGCCAAAGCTGTCAAAACACCTCTCAAGTTTCTACAGTTTAATACCTGCTTCAAATAATTAGTATTGTATAAGGGGTTGGTTCATCCGACTGTCGTTGTCACTCGTGCCCACTGCACTATTGCTACACCACACTGAATTTCGCCGTGAAACGGAAGTTGGGTGCCCTCCAGGCGAGCCCGTCTGATGCGGCAGCTTCTTGGTGCGGCCTCCGTCCATCACAAAAACATGCCCGGTCGCAAATCGCCTCTCATTGGAGGCAAGCGATACCGCGAGATTGCCGATGTCGCGCGACTCTCCCAGCCGGCCTGCCGGATACATGACCAGGAGTTCGCGTCGGATTCGCGACCTGCCGGCTATGCTTTCCAGATATATCTCGCTGGGCCCCGAATTGTTCCAGTCCGGTGGGATTGCATTGCAACGGATACCGTTCCGCAACGTTCCGGTCTTGGCGCCAAGCTGGAACCAGGCATGTTCGGGCCGGCTGTCGCCGCCTATGGGGGATGATTTACGAATTCTCGTTCAAGCAATGACTTGGCGGGGTTTGCTTTTGGCGCTTCATTCTCGTGTGAATAGAAGCAGGCGTTTGCGATCGCAGGTTCAAATCAAAGGTGCCATAGCCCGCAACCAGTTACGATGTCTTTTGAGCCAGAAATACCCGATCGCATCATCGCAAGACTGACGTGATCTTGGGCTTGAACTGCCTGGAGCAGTCCATTCCGCCCTGGGATAGCTTCCCTCGCCAGCGCATCAGGGCTATCTCGACCCCGGGTCGACTGTCCGGTGAAACGGGGGAGGGCACACGGAGGGCTTCGGCCCGGTTTGGGGTGGCCCGGCCGCGAGGATCAGTCGGCGGCATGCGGCCGGGCCTGCCGGCCATGTCGTTGCGGGACAGCCGGCGGCTCCCCCGAGTGGTCAGGAGCGCTTGAAGGCTAAATCGGCAGCGTCCCGGAACGAAGCGGGATGTTGTTAAGAGTTGTTTCCGGCGTCCGCGGCCAACGGAGCCTGGCCGATCGTTCAATGAAAGGGCGACCGGGCCTTGCATCATAATGTTACCTAGCGTTACCCTGTGGGGCGGGGGCTGTTTACGAGTTGCTAGCCTTTGCAGGCAAGCCAACTATCATTTCTGGAGGATGTCATGGGATTGCTCGACAACATTCTTGGTGCATTGCAAGGGCAGACTGGAAGCTCGATTTCCGATTTGGTGTCACAGCACTTGCCCGATCTCCTCGGGCAACACGGTATTGATGGCCTGCAGGGGCTGACGACCCAGTTGTCGCAAAGCGGACTGGGCGAAGCAGTTTCGTCGTGGATCGGCAACGGAGAAAATCAGGCGGTCACTGCCGACCAGATTTCCCAGGCCCTGGGTTCGCCTATGGTCACGTCGCTGGCGGAGAAGTTCGGCGTTGATCCGGCCCAGGCGAGCCAGTTCCTCGCCGACCATCTGCCGCAGATCATCTCGACATTCCACGGCAATCAAACAGCCTGAAGGAGCCCGGCCGCTCGATCGAATGGAGAGGCGGCCGGGCCTCGCCAGCAGACTGTGAATACTGCTGGCGATTGCTTCCGCCGGGCGCGATGGAAGCAAGGAAGAGGGTAGGCCGGCCGGATCACGGGATGAAGCTTGATCTTGTTAAATGTTGTTTCGCCAACCTGGCGATCGAGGCGAAGTAGGATAGGGGCATGGCGCCCCGCGTGTCCTCTTCCTGCTTGAGCGCCCGGCCGATTTCGCAACTACGGGTCCCGTTGCCAGTGTCGATCGGGGGCGAGCCGTACTGCGATCTCCGCCGGGACATGTTGCCTCGCCGTTGTCGGTGTTTTGATCGGCCGGAACTCAGCGCCCGGTGTGGGGCAGGTGCTGCCTGTTGGATTGCCGCGGCGTTTGTCGGTGCAACGATGGTCGCCGATACTACGAACGGGGCCGTTGTCGGTGCGGGAGATGGAAGTGCAATAGGCTCCCTGGCCGAGGCAGCGGCTTTTCGTCGATACGGCTAGTTCAAGACGGCAGACGCGCCCATCCCTACGGCGCATAGCGCCATGACACCCGTGGAGAGCCAGCCCAGGCCAAGCAGCCAGCCGCCGATCACCTGCTCGCCCATGATTCTTTTGTCGGTCGACATCAGCATCATGATGACCATGATCGGCACAGCGACGACGCCATTCACCACGGCGCTCCAGAAAAGGGCCTGGATCGGATTGACGGGGGCGAAATTCAAGGCCACGCCGAGCATGGTTGCGATCGCTATCGTGGCATAGAAGGCCTTGGCGTCCTTGGGCTTGCGGGCCAGTCCGGTGGGCCAGCGCAGCGCTTCTCCGAGCCCGTAAGCGGCCGATCCGGCCAGCACCGGCACGGCCAGGAGCCCTGTTCCCACGATGCCGATGACAAACAAAAGCTCGGCAAATTTGCCTGCAACGGGCTCCAGCGCTTCAGCCGCCTGCGCTGAACTGCCAATGTCGGTGATGTGGTGCACATTGAGCGTCGCGGCCGCCGTGACCATGATGGACAGCGCAATGAAGTTGGAAACGCCCATGCCGGCGAGCGTATCCAGTTCAATCCTTTGATCGGCCTCCTTGGCTTGTTCCGGACTATCCTTCAAAGGGTGGCGCTTGGGCTTTTCCTTGAGGTCCTCCACTTCCTGCGAGGCCTGCCAAAAGAAGAGATACGGGCTGATGGTGGTGCCAAAGATTGCGACAATTGCCATGAGATAGTCGGAGGAAAGCTCGATATGCGGCGTAAAGAATCCCGTCGCGAGAGCCGCCCAGTCGATCTTTACGATGAAAAGCGTCGCGACATAGCTCAGCAAGGCCAGGCTGAGCCATTTGAGAATGCGAACGTATTTCTTGTATTGCAGGAATACCTGCGCGATTGCGCATCCGGCTCCGAAAAGCACGACATAGACCAGGGCCGGGCCGCCGATGATGAGTTTGACGGCGTCGCCCATTGCGCCGATATCGGCCCCGATATTGATGATGTTGGCGATCACCAGCAGGCAGACGCCCGTATAGACCAGCCAATTGGGATAATATCTGCGCAGGTTGCCGGCTATGCCTCGTCCCGTGGTTCGTCCGAGACGGGCGCTGATCATCTGGATGGCGCTCATGAGGGGGTAGGAAAACAACAGGGTCCAGCTCGCGCCATAGGCATATTGCGCACCCACCTGGGAATAAGTCGCAATTCCGCTGGGATCGTCGTCCGAAGCGCCGGTGATTAAGCCCGGGCCGAGAACTTTGAGTATACGTGGCTTGCTTGGCTCGACAGCCGGGCTGCGCTCCGTTCTTGGATCGAGGTCCCCCTCAGTCCCGCTCATTGTTCCGCCTTGCTGCAAGATGTTCTTGTTGTTGCTCTGGCGCCGACATCGAAAGCTGCAAATCAATCTGTGCGCAGGATCGATGTGGCGCCCTCTCGTCTGCTATGCGAGCTTACGAACTCGCTCGGTGGCATTCGGTTCCCGAGGAATGCTCGAACCGCCCGGCGGAATGGCGATAGCGTACGGTGGCGGAATTGTGCTTGGAACGGATGGGAAGCACCGCAGTTCTGGCTGTCCAGTACCGAGTTTCCAGGAGAACGCTATGATGGAGGCGGCTGTAAGGAAGCTATTCGAGCGATACGAGAACTTCTGCAATCAGTCTCTCGGTGGCCATGCGGACATGGACGAGGTCGCCTCACTGTACGCGCCCGAATTTATCGGCGCCGCACCCGCCGACGTCATGACTGGAAAGAACGACGATCAGTTCAAACAGGCGATCGTGCAGGGATATGCACATTATCGGGCAATCGGGACGACAGAGATGCGCATACGCAATGTCCGCCTTTCCTCCATAGACGAATGTCATTGCCTAGCCCATGTCGCTTGGACCGCCACCTATGCCCAGAAGGGTCGAGGGCACAAAGTGATCGATTTTGATGTCCACTATTTCGTTCAGATACTGGATTCCGAGGCGAAGATATTTGGTTGGGTATCAGGCGACGAGCAGGCACTTCTAAAAGAGCATGGCATCATCTGACGCCAGCCGTGCCTGCAAATGCACGCTTCTCCGATCCGTGTGGCTCCTTCCTGTCCGACTTAGAATATGCCGGCCTCTGAGACAGGGGGCGAACCGAGATCGACAATTAGATCGCCGGGCGCCTTCTCGGCGCCGTCACAAAGGTCGCCAATGCTTATCCTGGTGGCCGTATCAGTTAATTCAGGCGTCGAGGGCATGAAAAAGCATGAGACGACGTAATTTTATATAAAAACTAAGATTATAATAATAAATATTTTGAATTTATAGATAAATTTAGGCTCGTAAACTATAATAATACGAAATTAAATTTAAAAACACATTATAACCTCCACTAAAATAAGAATTTATATGAAGATAATTATTCGAATTATTGTAGTTGGCGCGTGTATGTAGTTCGGATAAATTTAAACTTGCATTCAGATCCCCTTCGTCGTTGATTAGTCGAAGTTTCAGGGAAAGGTATGCAAGTCATGAGGCAGGTCTATATCTTATTGCCGTTAGGGGTAGCATGTGTCTTGGGAGCTTGTGCCGACAATAAACCACTCGAGAAGGGGTTGAGGGTTGGCCCATCCGTTACTCGCCATACGAAAAAAGATCAGTCCGTCACGGTGTACAGCGCGTATCAGGTCGCCAACGATTGCGTCATGTATGACCTGCCACCTTCCGTCAAGATTATCACGCCTCCGCGCAATGGCATTGCCACGGTTGTTCACGTGAAAGACCATCCCGCCTACCCGACGACAAGCCATCTCTACAAATGCAATGCCAGGATGATACCGATGACTGCAGTCACGTATCGGCCGAATCCGGGCTTTACGGGTACCGATAGCCTCGCATTACAGACCAATTTCACCGGATCTCTCAATCCTCCTGACCGGACTGCAGTTGCCGTTGAGGTAGCACCGTAGACCCGGTCACCGGCATTCGCGCCCCCACTCGAGCCCTGCGGTGCTCTTAGCGTGGGGTCGATGATGAACCATATGGCGGGCTGATCGAGCCCGTGGCGCAAGCCGAGATGGCCCGGCAACGCTGCTTTTCGCCGAGCGCAGGGCTTCGCAGCCGGACCGCTTGTTGCGCGGGAGCGGGGCTATCGGAGCAGGATCTGCGACTGCCAAACCCGGGTTTCGATCCGTGCCCGGATCTGCTCGGCCTTGCCATGAACGACCACGAAGTGCTCCCTGTCGAAATACAGGGTCGAGCTGTCGGGCTCATTGCCCTCGATATAGCAGATGCGAGTCACGTTCACTTCGATCGGATGTCGGTCGAAACTTCGTTCGAATGTACAGAATATCGGGATTCTGGTCTCTGTCCCTTCAGAACGACCCGTCGTCTCCTGCGCTTCGTCCATTCCTACCATCCCACACAAACGCGAGCGCAATGATGGCTCTTCCAGTGCGGAAATCTAGCAATGGCGTTTTCGGGATCAAGACCGCCTGAAATCCTATGGTTAAAAAAATTGCCCGCCGCGCTTGGGAACAGCGAGCGGGCAAGCAGGGGAAGGGAGCAATGCGGGTTTCCTGCCGGCGGCAATTGCTCCTTGTTTTCAGGCTGCGACGTCCGCCGGCGGGGTCATCGACGTGCAGGTTTCGATATGCCTGCGGGTGTCCGCGAGGGTGCCCCTGACGACCACGAATTCGTCTCTCCTGAAATACATGGTCGTCGTGCCGTCGTCATTGCCCTCCAGATAGAGGATGAGATTCACGTTCACCTCGATCGGATGGCGGTCGAAGCTGCGTTCGAAAATACAGAAAATCGGTTTCACCGGTCCTGCTCCTTTGGGGTTAGCAGGCCCTGTACTAGGACCGTGGGCATGATGCCCACTGCGTGTCGCTTCTCGCGTTCGCGAGCGCCCTCTACGCCTTCTCCTCTTGGAAAAGAACAGCCCGCTGGCCTGTCAGGCAGCGGGCGAGTTGGGCTGTCTAAAGTCGACAAGGACTCAACCGATGAGCGGCGCGATAGTTCCTCACGTCCGTCTCACCGGTCGTCGCCCTGGCTCGGGCATGCCTGCTGCATCCCCCAAAAGTCCTGCTGCCTTCTGGAGCAGATTTTTAGGCTTTGGTTCCGTTATTGGTCATGCCCGAAAATGGCCGGCGTCGACGGTCGAAGGCGATCTAGGGGGCCGATCGGGCCTGCCTGTTGCGCTACTTCTCCGCCTGCAGCGCGGTTCTGCCAGCCTCTGTAATTTCCCAGTAATTGGCCGATGGCCGGGGCTTGATGGCAACGAAGCCCAGGATACGCAGACGCCAAAAGGTCCGATGTGATCGAACGCCGTCGGGCATGTGCCCGATCGGCACGCCACCGGGCGTCATCCTGACTTCGACGCCCGCCTCGAGCGCGGTCAATGCACGGATTTGGGCAGGGGATAGCTTTGCCATCTAAGCAGTGCCGTCCTGGCATATGAGCGCCGATTCAAGCCCTCGGGATGCAGCCTCGCTATGTCTGAGACACGCATTCTACATGAGATCGGGACGATGCGGGAGAAATTGCCTCCTGGCTGCGCTGGTGGGGCTGCCGGCGTCGTCGAGACACATTACGCCGGCGGCCTCTCCGGTGTTTCAAGCGTCCAAATTGCGGTCCAGGCGCCGAGCGTTGCGCCCTCCCATTGGCCTTCTGTCCAGATGGGCTGGCCCTGGATGGCCGTCTCCATCGGTTTCGGCGTGTCGCTGAGATTGAGAACGAGGCGGAGCACCGTTTCGCTGGTGCTGCGCCAATCGACGCAGACGACCCCGTTCTCGTCGACTGTGTACATACCGGCCTGCAGGAAGGTCGGTATGAGCGGTACGATCTTCGTGGCTCGAACCGATAGGATGCGCCGGTACCAATTCAGCATGTCCGCATGCAGGGGCTTCTCCCGTTCCGGCCACAGCAATTTGGCGGAGCGGAAGGTCTGTTCGCTGACGGGATCGGGAATGGCTTCGCGCGCTTGCGGATCGGCATAGTCGGGAAAGCGCGAAAACTCGTTGCGCCGCCCCTCGCGCACCGCATCGGCCAGTTCACCCTCGACGTCGCAGAAGAACGTGAAAGGCGTAGAGGCGGCCCACTCCTCGCCTTGAAACAGCATGGGGATCTGCGGTGCCAGGAGATAGGCCGCCGCGGCGGCCTTCACGGCTCGGAGCGGATGATGGTGGTGGATGCGGTCGCCAAAGGCGCGATTGCCGATCTGGTCGTGATTCTGCAGGAAGGCGACGAAGGCATCCGGCGGCAGATGGGCCGAGGGTTGCCCGCGACGACTGCCGCGATAGGCCATCGTTTCGCCCTGGAAGGCAAAGCCCTGTGCCAAGGCGCGGCCGAGCAATTCGGGCCGATGGGCATAGTCCCCGTAATAGCCTGCGTTTTCGCCGGTCACGGCCACATGCAGGGCGTGATGGACGTCGTCATTCCATTGCGCGGTGAAGGCCGGTGTTCCTTCCGATTGCCGGGCGAGCCATTCGGCGTTGTTTTCCTCATTCTCCAGCACGAGATGGACAGGACGATTGCCGATGAGGGCGCCGACCGCGGCGCGGATCTCGGCAAGGAGATGACGGTCCCCGGCATCGCGTATCTCGTGCACGGCATCGAAACGCAATCCGTCGAGGCGGAACTCTTCCAGCCAATAGAGCACGTTTTCGATGGTGAAGGCCCGGATCTCGGCAGACCCTTCGTCGTCATAGTTGACGGCGGGGCCCCAAGGGGTCTGGTGGCGTTCGGTGAAGACGGGAGCATAGAGCGGCAGATAGTTCCCCTCGGCTCCGTAGTGATTGTAGACGACGTCGAGCAGCACCGAGAGGCCGAGGCCATGCGCTTCGTCGATGAAGGCTTTCAGTTGCTCCGGCCGGCCATAGGCTGCGTCCGGCGCGAAGGGAAGGACGCCGTCATAGCCCCAGTTGCGTTTCCCCGGAAAATCGGCCACCGGCATGAGCTGGATGGTGGTCACCCCCAGTTCCCTGAGATAGTCGAGCCGTTGCGCCGCGCTGGCGAAAGTCCCTTCCGGCGTGAAAGTTCCGATATGAAGCTCGTAAAGCACCGTTTCGTGCCAGGCGCGTCCCTGCCAGTCCGTATTGCGCCAGCGATAGGCCGCCGGGTCGACCAGCTCGCTCGGACCATGGACGTCCTCGGGCTGGAAGCGGCTGGCCGGATCCGGCACGGTCATGCCGTCTTCCAACACGAAGCGATATCGGGCACCAAAGTCGGCGGCCACCGGCAGGCAATGCCAGCCGCCATGGTTGTGCATCGGATATGTCGTCTGTCCCAATTGCAGGCCGACCCGGCATTGCCTGGGCGCCCAAAGGCGAAACAGAACCTTGCCGTCGCGCAGGACGGGGCCGAAGCGTGGTTCGTAGTGGCCTGGCGGCATGATCATGGCTGCGAGTGCCGGATTGCCGGCGGTGTCTGCGGCACCAGCACGGCGGCGGGCAGCTCTGCCAGCAGCATAGCAAGATCGATGCCTTCCTTGCCGGGGGTGATCTGGCGTCCAGAGAGGAGATCGCCATAGACGGGGCAATGGTGGGCGAGGGGCAGAAAGCCGTCGATGGCGCCACGACCGGGGAACCGCGCGGCCACGACGACGAGGGCGCAGTCGCCATGCTGTCGCGAGAAGGCGATGACGCGATCGCCTGCCATCTCGATGGGCCGATAGTCTCCTACGGCAAACAAGGCTTCATGCCGGCGGCGCAACTCGAGCAGCTTGGCGATGGTGGCCAATTTGGCGCTTCCGTCGAGAAGGTTGTCTCGCGCGACCGGCCGAATATTTCCCAGGCTCTCTCGGCGCCAGACCCAGTCGACCGGGCGGCGATTGTCCGGATCGACCAGGCTGAAATCGTAGGCCTCCGCCCCCTGATAGATATCGGGAACGCCGGGCACGGTGAACTTCAACACGGTCTGCGTGAGACTATTGGCAGCACCGAGTTCGATGACGCGTTTTTCGAAGCCGATGAAATCGGCAAGAAAATCCTGGTTCGCGAAAGCGGCCGCAACATAGTCGTGCAGGGACTTTTCATAAATCTCGTCGGGCGCTGCCCAGTTGGTGTGAACCTTGGCCTCGCGCGCCGATTTGAGCATGGCCAGCTGCAGGCGCTCCTGGAACCGCTCCAACGCCCCGATATCGGTGGAGACGAGGTCCACGGGCCAGGCACCCACGAGCAACTGGAAGAGCAGGAAGATGTCGTTGCCATCAGGCCTGGTCTCATTCCCGTCGAGCATGGACCGCCAGCGGGCGGTGGCTTCGGTAAAATCCACCGGGATCTCGCTGAGAACGGCAAGGCGTGCCCGGCAGTCCTCGCCACGTTTGGTGTCATGCGTCGACGTCGCGAGCATGGCGCCCGCATGGCGGGCGAGATTGGCGGTATGGAAAGCCTCGACGCTGGCGCCGAGATGGCCGGGGTGGCCGCCAACCTCATTGGCGGCAATGAAGCGGTTGTAGCGGTAGAAGGCGGTATCCTCGACCCCCTTGGCCATGATCGGCCCGGTATATTGCTGGAACCGCATGGCAAAACGCATGACGTCCTGCCGGCTGAAACCGCTGCCGGGCTTTGCAACGGCCTCGCCGCCGAGCAGTGAGAACAGGAAGTCGAACACCGAATGGTCTATGCCACGCCCCGAGCGCCGCGCCTGGGTGAAGGCACTTTCGAGTTCCTGAAGGTCGGCAGCGCTGGCACCCTCCGCATCGACATAGGTCCGATAGACACGAAACCCGGCGACGATTTCCCTGAGTGCACGCTGCAGGACATTGCGGGTAAAATCGGCAGTGCGCGGATTGGAACGCGCGATGCGGGCAGCCTCGCGAGCCAGCCCGTCGAGTTCGCCGGCCATTTCGTCTGCCATGATGGCCAGCTTGCCCTCGCGGCTGATGGCCTTGAAGCTGCGCCGCTCGCCGGTGAAGCGGCGATAAAGCTCATCGAGCTGTGCCTGGCCGCTCGGGTCGATCAGCAGATTGGTAAGGAGGTTGGCGAATTCGTAGCCGGTCGTGCCGTCGGCATGCCAATCCTCCCGCAGTTCCTCATTTTCTCCGAGGATCTTCTCGACGACCAGGTAGATTGGCCGCGGCGCTTTCTCGCGCAAGCGCCGGCAGTATGTCTTGGGATCCAGCAGGCCATCGATATGGTCGATGCGCAACCCGTCCAGCACACCCTCGGCGATCAACTCGAAGACAAAGCGATGGGCGTGGTCGAACAACTCCTCATGTTCGATGCGCAAGCCGGCAAGATCGCTGATATTGAAGAAGCGGCGGTAGTTGATATCGTCGGCGGCTACACGGAAATGAGCCACGCGCCAATGCTGGTCGGCGATCAGCTGGTCGAGCCGTTTCCAGCTCTCCAGCTCGCCGGCCATGCCGGCGAAACGCCCCAGACGCTCCGCGACGGCCTCCGTCACCGTCGGTTCGGCTGCGACCAAAGCGGCAAGATCGGCCTTGAGTTGTCCGGCCCTGCGCTGTTCATGCGGGTGGAACCCTTCGAGGTGGGAGAAGGCATCGCTCAGTTTTTCGAGCGCGGCATGGTCGCTCCCAAGGACACGGCCATAATGTCCGGGATGGATGGGGAGCTTGTGGGCGCCGTGAGCCCAGATGGCGATCTCCCCGGCCCTGGCATCGAAACATAGCTCGAGGCCACCACCGGCAAGCACTGCGCCGTACTGGTCGCCGAGAACGGGGACCAGGACCTTGCCCCTGAGATGCGAAGGTTCGGGCTGCCAGTCGATGTCGAACCAGCCGGCATAGGCCGACTCCTGGCCCCATGCGAGCACGTCGAGCCAATAGGGATTGTCGGCACCGTTCACGCCCATATGGTTGGGGACGAAATCGAGGATCAGGCCCAGGCCGTTGGCGCGTAGGGCCTGCATCATCAGATCGAAATCTTCCTTGGTGCCGAGGTCGGGATTGAGGGCCGAGTGATCGACGATGTCGTAGCCGTGGCTGCTGCCCGGCCTCGCTTTCAGGAACGGGGAGGCATAGACGTGGCTCACTCCCAATTGGGCGAGATAGGCGGCTATGGCTTCGACCGCCGCAAAATTGAAGCGGGCGTTCAGCTGCAAACGATAGGTCGCCCGCGGCGGCGGGCAATCGGCTTCTGGCATGGAACTTTCCCGATCGAGTCGTTTCCTGGAACCAGCGGCGAGGCTGAAAGTTTCGCGTGGCATTGCTGCAGATGAATGTCGCAACGGGATCTTTCGTACCGTTCGCGGGTTCGATGCTGGGGAGGGCAGCACAATGACCTCGATGTTTGATTACGATCCCGAAGAAATCGTCAGTTTCGAAGGCCATGACATCAGCCTGAAGGAAGCCGTGATGCGGTATCGGCAGGCCAGGGCCCACCCAGACCAGTTCACGGATTTTTCGGCTGTTCGGGATCCCGGCAAGACACCTCAGATCTTCGAAGTCGAACACTTCGACGCGTTGATGACGCGACCCGAGTTTGAGGGCTCGGCCTGAGCGCAATGCAGCAGCAGCCATACTACCCGCAGCGATATCGCTTGAAGACTTTCGCGGCACCTGAAGGAAGAGCACCCATGGTTTCCGACATTCCCGAGCCTCTTGCGGTGGGGAGCATCGTCACATTCTCCCCCGCCCCTGGCCATAGTCAGCCTGACTTTTACGAGGGTGCTCCGATAACGCTGGTGCCAGGGGTCGGAGAACCACTGATCGGCCGTATTCTCGCCCATACCGCAGAAGAAGTGGCGGTTGCCGCGGCTGGTGCGCAGCTGGTGCTGACCCCTGTCGCGGCGACGTTGGATGAGCATGGCAGTCTCGACTATAAGGGAGCGTGGACGGTTCGATCGACAATGCCGCTAGGCTGAGGCCATCGGCTCCGGAGCCAGTCGTGCTGCTCGGCAATGGGGGGGGCCGACGAGGCGGCCTGGCCAGCGTTCCTCCCAGAGAAAGCTTCGCCGAGCCATGTGTTTCACGCATTTTAGCGGGAACAGTCTTGGTCCGTCATGGTTCGGAAAGGGTGAGGTCGTGGATGCCTTGTGTCGCCCAATGACCGGCCTCGCAGTGTAGAGTCCGGCGGTCCGGTTCCTCGTTGCCGACCTTTCCCCCAGGTCCGAGAGCCGGGCCGTTGCATGAGTAGGGAACAAAGAATCGAGATACCTGTTTGGAAGGTACGAGACGATCGATGCGAAAGCATTCGGCGTATCGTTCGGCTGATGGTGAGATCAGCCGAGGCGGCTCGGCCAATGCCGATCACACCGACCTCGGCGGCCGAGCCGCTCAGACCCGGTGCTTCCATCCGGGTGTTCCCCTCTTGCGAAAAATGCGCAAGGCCTTCTCTGGCCCGCTACCCTCGATGGCGGGCGGGGGCAGAAGCCATTCGTCGTCTTTGCAATGACGGCGAGCGGTATGGCCGGGTACCAGCGTCGGAGCGCTGTCAGAGTACATGCATCCGATCAGTTCCGCCTTTCCTTCTCTTGGCGGGCTGCGGATAGGGCTCCAGGACAGGTTTATCGTCCGCCTGTGCAGGATAGTCGACCTTTGGCCGTATGATCGGTGTTTCGTCCGGTGAAATCTCTTCGACGCCAGGCCCCTTCTTCCTGGTCCCGCGGAACGGACCGTCGAGTGGTTTCCGATGCTTCGAAGCGGCCATCCGAACCTCCTTCACGGCATTACGCGTATATCGGCTTCCTTGCAGGCCGCGACGAACGCGGTTCTGGCATTGTCGGGTTCGTCCGTGCCCGCCATGACGTCGAGGCAGATACGGCGAGCGTCGATAAGCCGCGGTCCAGTGACTTGGGGCCAGTCATTGAGCAGAAAATGCGATGCTTCTTCCGTCGAGACGAGAATGCGGTATCGCCCGACATCGGTCTCAAATCGGACCGGTCGACTCCAGGGCAGGGTATCCATAGTGTTCCTCTCGTCCATCAGGCCGGAAACGGGCCGAAGGCTCCGACATATCGTATGAGGTTACGGCATGCTGGCCTTCCGCCAGCGCTCCACGCCAACCGTGGTGAGCTTTTCGGGAAGGATGTCGGCTCGGCTTGCCGTTGTCTTCCCTTCAAAAGCGAAGCGTCATGCTACGCCGGCAGCGTAGCATGAAAGCAAATGATGTCCGAGCTTATTTGGAAGGCATCGTCAGGGGCGCTTTCGGTCATATCTGGTTGGGATCGACCAAAGGGGGCATCTCCGGCGGGTTGGGCACATCCGGCGCGATCGGCGTGTTTCCCGGCGGCGGCGGCACGATGGGCACTTCATTCGGGGGTTTCGGGTTTGGCTCCGGCATGGGCGGAGGGCTTTCCGTCGGCGCTGGAGTCGCGGGCTTCGGTTCTTTCGGATCGGGCATCGTACTCTCCCTCATTGCGTGACATGCATGCCGGATTCTTCACAGGCTTCGATAAAGGCCCTGCGGGCGTGATCGGCGGGGAGCGATCCGGCCAAGGCATCGAGACAAGCGCGTCTGGCAAGCAGATGTTTGTCTCCGCCTTCGGTTGGCCAATGATTCAGCAGGAAGTCAGAGGCTTCCTCGCATGAGGCAACCACTCGGAACTGACCTGCGCCGATCTCGAATTTCACGGGGCTGCTCCAGATTTTCATGGCCATGGCACACCTCCTAAACTCAAACATTGTCGGTGCATGCCGGTTCCTGCAGCCATGGCCTCGGGCTTTTCCTCTCCGATCATCCGATCACATGCATTTCGAGTTGCAGGCAGGCCTCGATGAACACGGCCCGGGCATCTCCGGCCTCCGCTCCTTCAAGGGCCTCCAGGAATCCCTGACGCCCTGCAGCCGGTTCGCCATCGGAATCGATGGGCCAGTGCTTGAGCAGAAAGATGACGGCTTCGTCCGTCGAGCCAACTATGCGGTAATCACCGATATAGGTCTGGAGCTCGACCGGGCGCAGCCAAGCGCGGTTATACATGTCAACCCTCCGGTTAATCGAACTGCGGTGGGGACATTTCGTTCCGATGGAAGGGCGTGATCATGTGAGGATCACCCCGGCTTCCTCCGCGGCGAGCAGGAAAGCCGCCCTGGCGTCTTCGGGATCACGCTTGCCTTCGATCGCCTCGAGACAGACGCGCTTGGCGAAGTCATAGCGCTCGCCGCTGTCGGCGGGCCAGTTGTTGAGCAGATAGTCCGCGGCCTCGTTTGCGTCGCCGATGGTGATGCCGTCGATATTGATCGGCTGGGTGAACATTGAAGATGTCATCTCCTACCTCCTTGCGAGAAACACGAGGGGAGGGCGATGGTTCCGGCGCGGGTCGTCGAATGGCCCGTTGGCCAGGAAGGCCGGTCCCGTCATTCGGATGCGCGGCCATCACTCCCGCGGTGGCGAAAGAGAGCTTGGCCGCTCGCGACCGTCTGCCTTCGTACCGGCATTGCGCAAGGCACTGGAAACCAGGTGATAGCGGGCCTGGATCACCCGATAATCGCGATACCAGTTCACCAGATCGCTCCAGGGATCGTTGATCTTTGCGAGCCCGGCGACGAAGGCGACGACGGTTCCGATCTCCGTCCGGCCCTGAACGACGAAATAGCCGCCAATTCCCAGGATGACCGCCGTCCCCAGAGAGTTGAGCCAGTTCATCGTGAAGCTGAGCACGAATTTGAGCCTGAAGATGCTCATGTTCAGGCGGAATACCTGGTCGACGCGTCTCGATTGAGAATGATTGGTCGTCTCGTCGCGTTGCAGCGTGTCGACCAGCATCACGCTGATCTTGCGCAGCACCCAGATGCGAGCCCCCACTCGGCGGTTAATCGCCCCCTGCATCAGCGGCACCAGGAAACATTGCGGCAGAAACACGAGGACGCCGACGAGGGCCATCAACGGCTGGAGATAGATGAGATAGCCGAACACCGACAGCAAGATGCCGATCTGGAGGATCGGGTCGGAAAGGCTCGCGCCGACAAAGCCGCCGATCGGATCGACTTCGGCGACGACCATGGCGATTTCGACGCCGCCGGCCTTACCCGAAGGCAGTTTGGAGTCGGGACGCTGCGCAACATGTGAGATCTCGTTTCGGAGCCACCGCACGGCCGACTCGCCGATCCAATTGCGATAGAGATTGAGGCCGATCTTGATCAGGCCCTGCAGAAAGGTCAGGGCGGCGAACATCATCGCCAGTATCAGCACGTTATAGACATCTCCGCCCTTCACGGCGGCGTTGACCAGGCGCCGCTGCACCTCGAGCGGCACTGTATCCGCAACGAACAGCAAAATGGCGCATAGGCCGATCCAGATCTGGTGCCGGCCCGAGACCCAAATGATGAATCCGACCAGGGTCGGTGGCATTTGAGCATTCGGGGAGGTATGCGGGCTCTCATGCGGGCCGGCCTGTGCCGTAACTCGCCTGCAGATCAATGCCAAGAATCGTCGAAGCAATGCTTTGCGACCCAGACTGTTGCATCTTTCAACGTTACCGGAATGCGCGCTGTCGATCGGCATCAAGGCCAGACGATCTGCCGGCGCGCACCCAGGAAATGGCTGGTAATCGAGACCTTCCAATCCCGGTCGGAGGAAGGAGCACGGCGCGCGGTGGCTGCACGCGTCGCGGTCCGGAGCTGGGAACCGCTCCGGGCCACAGCATAAGTAATAGGCGGTGCATACACGGTTGCCATACTCATCATATCCGATCCGTGCGCATGACCGGCCGCTGCTGGGCGGTGTCGTCGCGGCACCTACGGCAGCCCCTCCGACGGCACCGATGGCGCCGCCAATGAGCGCACCGCGGCCGGGATGCCGGTTCGAGACGGCAGCACCCACAGCTGCGCCACCGACGCCGCCGATAACCGCGCCGCCGGCGGCGCGATCACCCGGATTGTCGCTCGCGCAGGCTGCGACGGAGATGGCCATGCCGGCCGCCGCAAATATTCTAAGCAAATCAGCCATGATCGTTATCCCTGGTTGCAACAATGCAAAAACTGCGCAGCCGGGGGATCGTTCCGCTTTCGAATTTGCGAGGTCTCCGCGTCCAGAGAATGTCAGGCATGGTTCCTGATCGAGACGAGCAGGCAAATCGGAGCACCCTATTAGGGGTGGAGAGTATTTCCGAGCTGAAATACTCGGATACACAGCCCCTGTCAGCATTCGATCGGTTGAACCCAAGTCAGCTGTCAGGATTGGTGCAGTCTCGATGGCGGGGCGGGAACAAAGGCCGGCCGTCGAGGTTCGATAGCGCCACATCAAGGAGGTGCTACCATGCTTCACTGGATCCTCATTCTGTTGATCGTTGCTGCCGCAGCCAGCTTGTTGGGTATGCCCGCGCTTGCGGGAGCGGCCGCGACGGGAGCCCGGGTCTTGATCGGGATCGCCCTGATCGTATTCCTGCTGGTGCTGTTGGGTGTCCTCACCGTTGCCTAGGCCCGACATGGTCCATGGGCGTCGGCAGGATCAACGGGGGGGAGGGCGAGGGGTTCGCCCTCGCCGTTACGGGCGATGATTGCTCTGCCGATGCCGACGAGGCAGCGAAGGTTCTGCTCAGGCGGCGGTCCGGTCGATTTGAGCGTAGTGGGCGTGAACGAGCGAGGAGGCGGCGCATCTGGCCATCGGGCACTGCCGGAGGATCAGGCCGGCGCGATTGGCTTCCGGTCTGTCGTCCAGCCTCAGTGCCGCTTGAAATACTGGATCTCGCGTTCGTGTTTTTGGGCAGCTTCCTTCGATTGAAACGTGCCGAGATTGCGCCTTTTGCCCGTCTTGGGATCCACCTTTCGCGAATAGATGCGATATTCTCCTGATTTCAATTTTCGGATCATCGTTCGAATTCTCCCTCATATCGAAGATTTCGATTCATCGGCCGATCCCAGGCGCGGATACCGAGCCACATGGACGATGGCCGAACGGCCCGACCCCGGGGATCTCGGGTCGATCTGTAGGGGCCGAGCCGCCACGACCAACGCTTGCGTCGGTCGAACGAAGCCTGGAACGCTTGGCGTTCCGTGCTTCGCATCTTCCCAACCTGGTTTGGGCCGGATCGTTCCATGCGGTGCTTCCCCGGCATCGCTCGTTTGTCCACCGATCGATCGACCGTCCATCCACGTGCAAATCGGAACGAATGCCTTCGGCTTGCGTTCGAATTCGATGTGGCGTTCTGCCATGGAGGGATTGGAAATGATCACCGGCAGCCTGAAATGGTTCAATTACGACAAGGGCTATGGCTTCATCGCGCCCGATGACGGCAGTATCGACGCTTTCGTGCATATCAGGGAGCTCGAACGCAGCGGCATCAGTACGGTGCGCGAGGGCCAAAGAATGGGCTATGAGCTGGTGGTCGATGCCAAGACCGGCAAGTCGAAGGCGGGCAATCTCAAGATCCTGCCGTCCGAGGGAGCCGCAGGATCTTGAGGGCACCTTGCCAAGGGAAGGGGCCGAGGCGGTTTACGAGGCGATGACCAGCGTCACCTCGTCCGTGTCATCGAACGTCATCGCGATCACCGAGGACGGCGTCGAGCCATAATCTTCGAGTGCGGCTTGCAGGCGGGGCGTATCGGCGATGACCTGTCTCAAATGCTGCAGTTCGCTCGGGCCTGTTTCGGCAATCTGCTGATTGGCCGCGATACGCTGCGGAATCGAGAGTTCGTCGAGAGTTGAGACCGTGACGGCCCTGATTTTCCCGGGAGCACGCTCGATAACGCCGTCATTGGGTGTGTCCGCCGGATTGGTGGCGGGTTGGGCCAGGCCGGTGGCAATGCCCGAAGCCAGGACGATCGTGGCGAAGGTTGCGGACATGAGCTTGTACATGATGTCTCCTTTCCGCTCTGTGGTCAGGGATCATCACGGACAAGCCTCGCACGGAAAGGGTTCGATCGTTTGCCGCTCGAATGGCAATTTTGTGGGATCGACACCTGTCCCGAATGCTCAGCGGCGTGCCGCTCCGCCGGCTGGAAAGGATGGGTTCTTGCGAACGCCATGAAGCAATTCAACCGCGGCATTGAGCTGCATATCGTCCTTCTCGTTGTCAGGGACATAGGCAGACGAGCCGCCCTGCTCGGTATCGCCTTGGCTGTCGAGATGTCCCTTAAGGCCGGCTTCACCGCCGGCGGCATCCTGCTGGTTCAGATTGGCTGGGATGGCCTGCTTCACCACGATTTCCGGATCGATGCCCTTGGCCTGGATCGATCGGCCCGACGGCGTGTAGTAGCGGGCAGTCGTCAGCACCAGGGCGCCGTTGTCGCCAAGCGGAAAGACGGTCTGAACCGATCCCTTGCCGAAGGAACGCGTGCCCAGAATCGTCGCACGGCGATGGTCCTGCCACGCGCCTGCTACGATCTCGGCGGCGGAGGCCGAGCCTCCATTGACGAGCACGATGATCGGCTTGGTATGAACGAGGCCGCCTCCCGTGGCGCTATAACGCAGAGAATCGTCGGGCCCACGTCCGCGCGTGGAGACGATTTCGCCCCGCCCGATCAGGGCACCCGCCACCTCGACGGCCTGGCTGAGCAGGCCGCCAGGATTGTTGCGCAGGTCGATGACGAAACCGGCAAGGTTCCGGCCTCCCTTGTCCGCCCCGGCTTCCATCATGGCCTTGAGGAAGTCGTCGAACGTATTCCCACTGAATTGGGCAATACGGATATAGGCGATATCGCCGCCGATCTTCCTGGTCCGCACGGAAGACAGCTTGATGGTATCGCGGACAAGCTTGACGTCCACAGGCTGTGCATCGCCCCCACGCCGCACCGTGAGCGTGACCGTGCTGTTCTCCGGCCCGCGCATCTTCTGGCTGGCCTGCTGCAGTGGCATGCCCTGCGTGGACTTGCCGTCGATGGCCGTGATCATGTCGCCGGAAAGAAGGCCAGCCTTTGCGGCGGGCGTATCGTCGATGGCGGAAACGACCTTGAGCCGATCACCCTCCATGGTGACCTCGAGGCCAACTCCCGAAAATGCTCCGGAAGTCTGGGCCTGCATGTCCTGGAAACCGGCGGCATCGACATAGCGCGAGTGCGGATCAAGGCCGGAGACCATGCCGCTGATGGCACCGGCGACGAGCTTGGCATCGTCGGGCTCGGTCACATAGCTCGCGCGCACCTGCTCATAGACGTCACCAAAGCGATTGAGCTCGCGATAGGCATCGCTGGCGGAGGCGTTGGCGTGGCCGAGCAGGTCGGAATGCGTGACGGCGAATGCGGTTGCCGCGCCCATTGCGATGCCGCTCAGTAACAGGGAAACTTTGCCATACATTGCATACCTCTTCCCGGAGATGCGAAGGCTACGCCTCGCAAGTAAGCGAGTGTAAACAGCGGTGCGGATGACGTCGGCCTGCTGCGCCGGCCTATTGCGAAATCCGCGCCGCGCCTATCCCGCCGGCTCGCGGCCGGGACGCTTGGGCGTCAGGCTGCCTTGCTCAGCATGACCACGGTATCGGTCTTTTGCGGTACCTGCGGCACCAGGCTGGAATGATATTCGTCGCACCAATGGGCCAGCCTTACCAACCGGGCCACTTCCATCTTCTGGGCGCTGTCCTTATCCGATGCCATCGGCTCGACAATGTTGAGCCCCTCGTCGTCGACAAAGAACGTATGCTCCCCGAACAACCGGGCGAACTGGCTGTATACGGGATGGTTTTCGGCGATGGGTTCAGCCCTGATCTGATTCAGTGTTTGTGTGACGTGCGTGGGCGACAGCTTCATTGGAAGAACTCCCATCTGTAGCCACCGTAAAGGCGACCAATCGGATGTCTGCCGACGACCTGGGAAAGTCAAAACGCCGTTGCCACCCCATCGGGGCCATATCCCATTCCCTGGGCCGGGCTCACAAGCTGTCCAATTATCCTGCCATATCAATCCGACCACATTCTGGCCGCTGGAAGGCCATTGCATGAAGGGGGCTCGTCGGACGATTCTAGCCAAGCGATAGACAGGATGATCGAGGCTTGAACTCCGCGTTTCATGGGGAGAGGAGAGCGAGCGCACTTCCTGGTCAGTCTGCCTTCTTGGCGTCCCTCAGGGCCTTTTGGAGCTTGAAGGCAAGTTCGAGCAGACGCTGGGGAATGGGTTCACGCTCGACTCGGGCCAGAATGCGCGCCACTTCCTTGTCTGCGGATCTGGCCTTGTCGCTTTTCTGATCGTTGTCCACTGAACTGCTCGTCTCGCCGTTGGTCGGGGGCAACTTGCACGAGCCAGGGAAGATCAAGACGCAGTTTCCTCGCTCGCCTGCCGACAGACTAGGAGGTTTGTGCCGGGAAGTCACTTGCAAAGGTCCTGTCGCATGTGTCGCCCACGCATGCGGCGGGGGCGGGGAATTGCTATGGCCTTGCTAACCATCCTCGCACGACAATGTTCCAGGAGAAGCGGTGTTCCAGGGGAGCAGTCCGCATCGAGGGCAGACGGAAGACCAGCGCTGAGGCGCCTGGCACCGCGGCTCAGTCGGACGGCCCTTTGATTTTTACGCCCTGGTTTCCGATGGTAATCTGCACAGTATTCTTATTCTGCTCATGGTAGATATAGGCACCAATGCCGGCTACCGCGACGATTGCGACAATCAGCAATAAGACGATGTTGCGGCTCATATCTTCTTCCGATGCAATTGACCATGAAACATCAACGCGTCGTCGTCCGCTCCGGTTCCGCCGTGTTCGCGGCCGGCGGGCTCGGATGGAAAAATAGCAGAAGAAACTCGGGCGAACCGTTCAGTCGAGCAGCTGATGGCCGACGGCCCTGAAGGTCCTGTCCATGAGGTCGCAAAGCCATGGCAGCGTATCGCGGTCCGGCGGCTTGCGGTCTGCCAGATCGATGGCGGTCAGCAGCGTTTGCTCGACCAGTCGGTCGGCGGCGGCCCTGCCGTCAAGATAGTGGCGGGCCCTCAGCCTGAGTTCGGGGAGAAGCCCGGCGACGTCAGCGCTCGGGTCCCCGTCAATGCCCTTGATTTCGTCCTGCGTCCTGCGGCGCGCCACGAACAGGGTTTCAAGCAGAGCGTGACGGCCGCCCGACTTGCGAACATTGTCGACATGCCTGAGATGGGTGGGAATGATGTCTTCGTCATAGCTGCTGAAGAAGACGAATGGGATGCCCAGGGCGAGCAGGCGGTCTGCGATCGGAAAGACCATCTTGCCATTGATGTTGACGTCGAGAATGGCTGCATTGGCTGAACTCACATGACATTGCGCAGCCTCGATCGTCGACGCCGGTCCGAGGATTACCGCCCCCCTCTCTTCGAAATAGTCAGCCAGATCGCCCGCGAGCAATATCTCGTCCTCGACGATCAGGAGACGCATGCCCTGGAGTTGCTGCATGGATCGTCACTCGTTTTGAGCCGGTTCGCTCGAATGCGGATGCTGTATCTTCCGTCCCGGTGAATCTTCGCGCTGGAACGGGCTATCACTCCGCTTTCATCTCACCCGGTGCTTCTGTGTAACGATGCAAACTTGCACATGTTCCCTGCAGCAATTGGGACGGTTTGCGATGTCTGGGTGGCGATAGGGCGGATCGCTACTCCTTGGTCAGGCGCACAAGGGTTTCAAGCAGGATCTGATGCAGAACGGGTTTGACCAGAACCGGCGCGTCGGGAACCTTCTGCCGCAAGGTCTCCGGAAGCACTTTGCCCGTGCAGAAGGCGATGGGAATGCTGCGCGCCGCGAGCAGGTCGACGACAGGCTCGCTCGTGTCCTTGCCGAGGCTGATATCCAGAACAGCCGCTGTGATGGGTTGCTGGCTGGCGGTCTCCAATGCGGAGGCCAGGGTCAGGCAAGGGCCGGCAACCCGGGCTCCGGCTGATATCAGCATGTCTTCGATGTCGAGAGCGATGATGATTTCGTCGTCGGCGACCAGGATCGTTTGGCCCTGGAGGATGGCGTCGGCGGGAATCTCGGTTCTGGTCATGGCACTTTCCTTCCGCGTGGCCAGCAGGGATTCGCTCAGGTTCCTGTGCCCCGACGAAGAAGACAATTCGAAAGTGGTGCAGCTGCCTGGACGGAGCGCGTGTGGGGATCTCCTGATGCGCCGCCGGCTCGGGAAAGCCGACGGCAGGGAGGCGAGAAGGAAAATCTAGAACGTCGCCTGGCTGTGCTCGCCACCTGGCCGGGCAATTTCGCCGAGGGCGACTCCTGCCTTGTCAGGCGCTCTGGAGCGGGCGAGATCGCTCAGCGAGACGATGCCGACCAGGCGCTTGTCGCGATTGACGACGGGGAGTCTGCGGACCTGGATCTCGCCCAGATTATCAAGAACGTCTTCTATCTCCTCGTCATCGAAGCAATATTTGACATCCTCTGTCATCACGTCTCGAACCGGCGTATCCGCGCCCCGGCCTGCGGCGACGCCGCGCACGGCGATATCGCGATCCGTGATCATGCCCACCAGCCGGTCTTCGTGAGCAACGGGAATCATGCCGATATCGAGGCCCAACATGAGCTGGGCCGCCTTCTGGATCGTCTCGTCCGGCGTGGCGACACAAACTTCGGTCGTCATGGCCTGCCTGATATTCATCACATCCTCCTTTTGCCTTTGAGCGCCTGACGGCGTCACTTCGCCTTGCCGAGGGGGCTGTCGAATTCCGCACGCTGAAGCGCAGGTTCGGATCCGCTCGCCAAGGCTTCGGTATCTTCGGGGCCTTCGGGGAATTGCACGGATATGGTGACGTCCCGGCGTTCCTTGAGATCCAGGGAGGCCGCGGCGACCGCGGTTTCGAAAGCCGCTTCCGGAAGCTCATATCCGCCGCCGCGCTTGCCATCATGCTCGATGACCCAGCCATCGGTACTGCCCGTGATGCGATAGGATGCTTGAGGCATCGTCGGTCTCCCTGTCGGATCGGTTGCAAACAGGCGAACCGCGGGCCCAACGTGCCGGTTTCCACGGCTTATGGCTCGTTTCGATGCCTGTTCGTCTACCGAACGACCCCCGCCGAGGAGGGTTCCACCAGGCATGGGCCATTTTTGCGGACGGCTGAAATGCCGGCGGGTCTTACAGCAGGGCGTGGTGGGAACCTTCGCGGGCGCGAATGGTTGTCGCCAGCAGCAGGGTTCGGAGGGGATCGACGGGTTCGGGGATGAACGAGCAGGCGGGCTGGCAATTTCTCAATCACGGCGGCGAGGTGCTGCCATCCGTCCGCGTGGACGGCTATAATATCGGCCTGCGCGACAAGGAGGGTTTTGTCGGCGACAGGGCCAATACGGGGGCCTTTCTCGAAAAGCTGGAGGAATTGCGCTTGCTCTACCGCAAGGCTGGCGAGGATCCCCTGGGCGAGGAAGCCACCGAGGAAATTAAGCGCAAGCAAATCGACGAGATGCTGACTGGCGACGATCTGAACAGCGCCGCGCTGGTGCACGGAGCGTTGGAGGAGTTCGCGCGGTCTCTTTCCGGGGTCATCCGCCGCTTCCTGCGAACTGCCTCCTGGCGGCGCACCGAGCGGATCGTCATCGGCGGAGGTTTTCGGGAAAGCCGCGTAGGGCGGCTGGCGATCGCACGGACCCAGGCGCTGCTCAGCGGAGAGGGGGTCTCGGTGGAAGTGGTGCCGATCGCCAATCACCCCGACGAGGCGGGGTTGATCGGCAGCCTGCATTTGCTGCCACCCTATGTGCTGGCCAATCACGACGGCATGCTGGCGGTGGATATCGGTGGACGCAACATCCGCGCCGGGATCGTGCTGAGCCAGGTGGACAAGCAAGCCGATCTCGGCCGGGCCAAAGTGGAAAAGCTCGCGATCTGGCGTCATGCCGATGACGAGCCGGCACGAACGGCGGCGATCGGCCGCCTCGGTGAGATGCTGCAGGACCTGCGCTCGCGCGCGGAGAAGAACAAGATCAGGCTTACCCCGGTGATCGGCGTGGGCTGTCCGGGAGCCATCAGATCCGACGGTTCCATCGCGCGTGGAGGCCAGAATCTTCCGGGTTCCAACTGGGAAGGCGCCAATTTCAACCTGCCGGCGGCCTTGCTCAAATTCGTGCCCAAGATTGGCGGGCAGGCAACCCACATCGTTCTGCATAATGATGCGGTAGTCCAGGGACTGTCGGAGGTGCCTCGCATGGGCGACGTCAAGCGCTGGGGCATATTGACCATCGGCACGGGGCTGGGCAATGCGCGCTTTACCAACAGGAAGAAGGAAGAGGGCAAGGCCTCGGCGCGGTGATGCTGGCAGGCTGGTGTCTGGTATTGGAACCGAATTGTCGCCGGACCGTTCAGGAAGTCCCTACCTCAACGGAGTAGAGTACGATGCCCGAGAAAAAGACCAGGACGAAGGAGCCTCCGGGACGCCCCAACGACAATGGACGGAACGAAGAGGCGGAGAAGCTCAAACATGGCGAAACGCCGAAGGATCAGACCGGTGCGCCTAAAGGCAGGAACCGCAGCAATGCCGGCGAGACCACGTCGTGAACAGGCCGGACCCGGATAGAGGGCCTCTCTCGCTTCGGTTGTGATACGGATGAACGCAGTCTCGGCCTTTGCCGAAGCGGCCGAAGATCGGGCCGGCCGAGTTTTGGATTGTCTTTATCCGAACGGCTTGGCTATTGTGATCGTGATATTCTCCATGCTTCGGGCGCGCGGCGCATTTCATCTGCCGCTTGGTCTGGGAGCGGATATCAGGCAATAGGTCCGGGTCTTTGAAGCAATCAGGGCTGTGTCGGCGTTGAAAACCAAGAAGGAGCCGAGCGGTAGGCCGGCGCTCGTCTCCGGCGTGACGGATCCGGAGCAGGATGAACAGGCGCCGCTCGCGCATCCGATGCGCCAGCAAAATGCGCTGTTCCACTTCACCGATCTTCTTTATCGCGCGCGCACTCTCGATCAGATCTACGACGTGGCCCTTGACGTCATCCACGACATGCTGGGCTGCACGCGGGCAGCGATCCTGCGGTTCGATGGCAAGGGTGTTCTGCGCTTTGCGGCCTGGCGGCGACTTACCGAACAATATCGCGCCGGCGCCGAGGGGCATTCGCCATGGCGGTCGGATGACCAGGAACCGGCGGCGATCTATATGGGTGATATCGGCCAGGCCGATCTGCCGCCCGACCTTGCAACCCTGATCCGGCACGAGGGCATCGGCGCACTCGCCTTCATTCCGATCATGGTCAGCCACGGCGTGGCCGGCGAGTTCGTGCTCTGTTACGACACGCCCCGTCCTTTCACCGATGAGGAGCGTGAAACGATATTGATCGTCGCCCGCCAGCTGGGCTTTGCGATCGAGCGCCAGCACAGCGACCAGACTGCCCGCCGCCTCGCGGCGCTGGTGGAATCTTCCGGCGATGCCATCATCTCCAAGAATCTCGAGGGGATCATTACCAGCTGGAATGCCGGGGCCGAGCAGCTTTTCGGCTATACTGCCTCCGAGGCGATCGGCCGATCCGTAATGATGCTGATCCCGCCCGACCGGCATAATGAGGAACCGGCCATATTGGCGCGGATCCGGGCGGGTGAACGGATCGACCATTACGAGACCATCCGCCGGCGCAAGGATGGCAGCCTTGTCGATATCTCGCTGAGTGTCTCTCCGATCAAGGATGCCGAGGGCGTGACCATCGGGGCTTCCAAGATCGCGCGCGACATCACCGAGCGGCGCCGGGCCCACGAGCAGCAGCAGCTCCTGCTGCATGAGATGAACCACCGGGTGAAGAACCTGTTTGCCCTTGCCACCAGCATCGTCAATCTGAGTGTGGCTTCCGCCGAGACGCCGGCGATGCTTGCCTCGATCGTCGCCGATCGATTGGGGGCGCTATCGAGGGCACATGCCCTGACCCTGGCTTCCGGAACGGCCGATACCGGCTTCAGGAAAACGGCGACGCTGCACGCGCTGATCGAAGCGATCCTGGCTCCCTATGTGGAAGGGGCGCAGGGAGAGCGCAGGCGGTTCACGATTGAAGGCCTCGATATCGAGCTCGCTGAGAATGTGGTGACGCCCGTTGCGCTTCTCCTGCATGAGTTCGCAACGAACGCTGCCAAATATGGCTGCTTTTCGACGTCGACAGGCCGATTGACGATCGAATGCCGGCGGCGGGATGGCGATGCCGTGATCATCTGGCGTGAGATCGGCGGGCCAGAGGTGCAGCCATCGGACGCGGAAGGTTTCGGCAGCCGTCTCGTGCGGCTCGCCGCGAGCCAATTCGGCGGATTTTCACGCCAATGGCGTCCGGAAGGGCTTGTCATCGAACTGAGAATGGATCTGAGTCGCGTCGCCGCCTGATCCCGGCTATGGCCTCTTTGGGAACCTAAAGCCTTCTGTTGGGTTCTTGTTGCGCATTCGGAACATGAGGGATGCGCAATGGGAAGAATAGTCGGGGCCCTTGCCGGCCTTCTGCTGCTCGCTGGCGTGGCCAGCGCCCAGACGACCAGCACCGCTCTACCTCCGCAGGGCAGCCTGAAATTGTCGCAGATCATCGCCAAGGTCGAAGCCCGCGATGGCTTTGCCTATATCTCGGAGATCGAATGGAGCCAGAGTGGCTATTATGAGGTCACCTATATGACCACCGACAAGGCCAAGGTCGAACTGCATCTCGATCCGATGTCCGGCGCCACGCGATAGGGTAGATGCGCCGGCGAAGCCACGGTTGAGGACCTGTGCCCGACCCACCCGGGCGGGTGCCACCACGTCCCCGATTTCCCGCGTGGGGGATTGCTCGGTACGAGAGCCTCACCAACGAGGACATTGGCGCGATGGAAGAGCGGATCATCGATGGCGACGGCGTGAGGATCCGGACGCAGGCTTTCGGCAATCTCGACGATCCCCCGATCCTCCTGATCGCGGGTGCATTCGCCTCGATGGTCTGGTGGCCGGAAGACTTCGTGGAATTGCTTTCCTCTGGCGGGCGCTATGTCATCCGCTACGACAGCCGGGATACCGGTGCGTCCACGGCCTACGCGCCCGGAACGGCCAAGTATACGTCTGGAGATATGGCCAAGGACGCCATGGCCGTGCTCAGCGGTTACAACCTCCAGGCAGGTCATCTGGTCGGCATGTCGATGGGAGGCGTCATCGCGCAATTGGCGGCCCTCATCCGGCCGCATCGGGTCAAGACGTTGACCGTCGTCAGCTCCACGCCGCTCGGCGTCGAGTGGTTGCCGCCGCCTCGCGAGGACTACAGGCAGCACATGGCCATGCTCCACCATCTCGATTGGAACGACAAAAACCAGGTGGCTGATTTTCTGGTCCGCGATGCCGAAGCGGTTGCCGGCAGGCGCCACCCGCACGATGCCGATGCGGCCCGGCAGCTGATCGACAGGGATCTGGCCCTCTCGCCGTCCTTTTCCAGCCTGCGGAATCATTTGGCGGTGGCGGCGCCATCGCCTGTTCAAGCCAAGGCCGCCGATATCCAGGTTCCCACCTTGATCCTGCATGGCACGGCCGACCCGGTATTTCCGATCGCGCATGCCGACGCCATGGCGGCGGCCGTGAAGGGTGCCCGCCTGGTCGCCATCGAGGGCGGTGGCCACGAACTGCATCCCAATGACTGGCCGCAGATCGCACGGGAAATCCTGCTCCACACCTGCGTCATTCACATCGGAAGGTTGTGAGAGCCAGGTCCAACCCGCGGGCCTTGGTCGCGTGCCTGGATACCCTCTGGTTGCGCCTTGTCCAGCTGCCTGTGGCGATGCCAGAGAGGCAGGACATACCACAGCCCCAGCAGCAGCGTGGCCGAGAGGCCGGCAAGCAGGTTGGCGAGCCCGCCGCTCAGGGTGATCTTCTGCACGACGACATGGATGTCCGCGCAGAGGCCGAGAGCGAGAAGGACGGTCGCGGCCAGGACGAGCCGGCTCGCCATCGCATGAAACCCTTCGGTGTCCTGCCCCTGGTAGCCCAGCCGGTGGTAGGCCGCCGGTGCCATCAGCAGGACGGTGGAGAGCGCCACCAGGCCAAGCGCCAAGCCGTGCACGAGCTTGGCGGATGGCGGGAGATGCTCAAAGCCGTCGGTCAGGATGATGGCCAGCTGAAAACCCAGCAGCGCCTGCGCACCGGGCAGGACCACGCGCGCCTCCGTGAGGACGTGCTCCACCTTGGTACCGATAGGGGTCTCCTTGGCGATCGGCATGGCTTGTTCTCGCTGTTGCCGGTGGTGAAGGAGCGGCAGGCCGTACCAGAAGCCCAATGCAAGGGTGGTTCCAGCCGCCGCCGCCACCACGCCGGTCGTGAAGCCGGCGACGCGGTTTCCGGCGATGTAGAGGTCCAGCCCCAGCGCCACCGCGAAGGGCAGCAGGGTCGCAGCCATAGCCCATTTGACTGTCCCTTCAACACTCGGAGCTGCATGTCCCCGGTGGACGATGCGGTGGTGGGCACTGGGACAGATGAGCAGGCCCACAACCAGCACCATGATGCAAAGCACGACGATCTCGATGGCCTTTTCACCGGGGGTGAGATGCTCGAAGGCGTTCTGGAAAGGAGCCTGCAATTGAAAGCCGAGCAGGATCTGAGCCCCGAGCATCAGAGTGCGGGATTCGTCGAGAGCAGCCTTGACCTTGCCCATCTGTTCCTCGTAGCCCCGGCGAGCAGGCTCAGCCGGTGGCGATCGCCAGAGTGAGAAGGCAAAAGGCCAGCACGGCGGCTCCGGGTTTCCAATCCAGGCCGGGGACCGCAGCCCCGATCACGGCGGCCAGGATCGACAGCCCCAGTTCGAGGCAGGCCAGAACCCACAAATGGGCCACTCCCCCCACGGCAAGCGCGACAAGATGGGAGAGCAGCAGGAAGATAACGATCAGTGTCAGGCGTATGAAGCCGTCATAAGCCTGGCGATGCTCGGCGAAGTCGAGGGATTTTCTCTCCGGTTGTATCATTTGAACCTCCGTCATCGATGACTGAAGCCGGGGCGATGCCCTCACTTGCGGCGGATCGCGATCCCGGACGCAAGGCCTGGCTGGACGCAAGGCTCCATCGGGTGAGGGCAGGGTCCCGCAGCCGACGACGTCGGCTGCCAGCCGCATTCCTAAGCCGGCTACGGCAGGCTTGTTCCCCTTCACAAGGCGAGATTGTCTTGAGGCAAGGCAGGTCTGGCCGGTCCGGCTTCGCGTCGATAGCTATTTCCCGAGGACCGTGTGGATCTTGCGCAGATCCTCGATGAAGGCGGCGCGCGCGCGTTCGGCGGCACCCGAGTCCGGGATACGCAGCAGATAGCTGGGATGAACGGTTACGAGAACCTGGAGCCCGTCCGGGCCGGGCAGAACCTGGCCGCGCTGCTTCATCACGCCGACGGCGCGCCCGAGCAGGGCCTGGACGGCCGTTGCTCCCAGGGCCACCACCAATCGGGGCTTGAGGATTTTCAGTTCCCTGTCGAGCCACCATTTGCAGGCCTGCACCTCGCCGGCATTAGGCCTTTCGTGGATCCGGCGCTTGCCGCGGCGTTCGAATTTGAAATGCTTGACCGCGTTGGTGACATAGCATTCGTCGCGGTCCAATTCCGCTTCCTGGAGACATCGATCCAGCAATCGGCCGGCCGGCCCGACAAAGGGGCGCCCCTGCAGATCCTCCTGATCGCCCGGCTGCTCACCGACCAGAACCAGGCGGGCGTGCTCGCTGCCTTCTCCCGTCACGACCTGGGTGGCGTGCTCGTAAAGATCACAGCGCCGGCAGCCGCCCGCCAGTCGCCGGATATCGGCGAGCGTGGCGATCTCCTCGCGGTCCGAAGCCGAGGTTTCCGCCTCGGTCGGAGGATGGGTGTCGGCACCCGTTCGAGCTAGCCGGGCCGTCATCGCTCCGGGCCGTCCGATCGGCGCGGAGGAGGTCCTTTGTCCGGTGGGCGCTTGATGCCGCCGCCGCGCTTGCTGTGGGCTTGCCTTTCCTCCGGATCGGTCGGCGGTTTCACCTTGTCGAACCGATATTCTTCCCGCTCGGTGGTGTAGGGCTGGTCGCGCTCCCTGTCCGTCCGTTTTGGCTGCCGGGCCATGATATCCTCCCTCATGCTGCAGACATCGCCTCAGGCATTGTGGGCTTCGTGGCGTTTGCGCGTGGCGGCTGCCTTCTTGGCCGAAGCGGAGCGCGCGGCTGCCGGGCGCGAGGCGGAAGCCTCACCACCGAGCTTGCCGCCCTTGTGGGATGCCGGATGGCTCGTGGATTTGCCACGTCCGGAACCGCCGCTTTTCTTGCCGCCCCCATCGTCCTTGTTGACGGTGGCCCAGGCGCGCCTTTCGGCCTCTTTCTCGGATACGCCACGTGCCTCATAGCCTTCGGCGATATGATCGGCCTTGCGTTCCTGCTTGTCGGTGTATTTCGACTTGTCTCCACGGGGCATGACGGGCCTCCTTTGTGCTGGCCTTCCTAACCGGCACGGCCGCCCGGGGTTCCCGGGGCTCCTCGGCGTGACGGCCGCCATGGCTTGTCGTCGATGCGAGGGAAGGAGGAACCGGTACCGGCATCGAGGGTTCGAAGAGCATGGACAAGCCCGCCGACAGGAGGTTTCCATGCCCGATATCAGGCACGCCAGGATACTCATGATCGCCACGCATGGCTTCGAACAATCGGAACTGATCGAACCGCGCAATCAGCTGCGCAGCATCGGGGCCGAGGTCGACCTTGCTACGCCCGACGGCCTGCCCATCCGTGGGTGGAACAGGACCGACTGGGGGGAAACGATCGAAGCGGATCTCAAGATAGGAGAGGCCCGGCCGGATGACTATGATGCTCTCGTCCTGCCCGGCGGCGTGATGAACCCGGACAAGCTCAGGACGGATGATGCGACCATCGAGACCGTCCGCAATTTCATCGACACCGGCAAGGTCGTCGGCGCCATTTGCCATGCCCCCTGGCTTCTGGTCCAGGCCGATGCCATTCGAGGGCGCGACGTAACGTCCTACCAATCCATCCGAACGGATGTCGAAAATGCCGGCGGCCAATGGATCGATCGGGCCGTCGTCGCCGACAACGGCATCGTCACAAGTCGGGGACCGCAGGACATTCCGGCCTTCGTAGCGAAGATCGTCGAGGAAATCCGAGAAGGCCCGCACAAGCGGGCGCGGGGGATCTGATCAGACCGTCTGCTCCTTCGCTGCCAGAAGACCCAGCGCCGCCTCGGCGCGGCGGCGATGGCTGCTCGAGCGGGCCTTCATGAAGGCTGTGTGCAGCCGGCCCGTCTTGAAGGAGTCGATGATCAGCGCCGGCACATAGCTCTTGCGGACAACGGCCGGCGTGTTGACGAGGTGATACGAAACCTGCCGCATGACGGCAGCAATCTGGCGTTTCCGGCCGGCCATGCTGCGGGCCGGAGTCAGGGCGGCCAGTTCCTGGACGGCCCATTTGCTGGCACCCAGCAGGCGCAGATCCTTAGCCGTGACGTCGATGCCGGAAATGCTGCGCAGATAGGCATTGATGTCGTCAGCCTCGATCGCATGGCGGGCGCCCTCCGCATCCACGAACTGGAACAGCCTGGGACCGGACAGGGTGCGCAAGCGGGCGAGAGCACGGGCGAGGGCGGCATCCTCAGCCCTGCGACGGATGGGCTTGCCGCCCTTGCCGCGGAAACGCAGTTCCACCCGGCTTGCCGTGATGGTGACGTGCCGCTTGAGCAGGGTGGCGGCGCCATGGCTGCCATTGTCCCGCGCATAGGCTGCGCCGCCGACCCGGATATGCGTGCTGTCGATCAGGGCGACGGCACAGGCGATCGCCTTGTTCCGGTCCAGCTTCGGGGAGGCAAGGTCACGGCGGATGGCGGCCCGGATCCTGGGAAGCGTCCGCACGAGCTTCATCATGTTCAGGGTTTTGCGGTTTTCTCGCCTGCGTTCCCATTCGGGATGATAGCGATATTGCAGCCGGCCGGCTTCGTCCCGGCCGATCGCCTGGATATGAGCCCGTTCGTCCGATGCAATGCGCACCTGCGCATAGGCCGGCGGAATGGCCAGGGCGCGAAACCGTGCCAGGGCTGCTTTGTCGGTGATGCGATGACCCGCCGCGTCGACATATGAAAATCCGCGCCCGCAACGGCGCCGGCGCAGATCGAGTTGGTCGGGCGAGACGATCTTCAATCTTGGCATGGGTTCCTCCCCGCAGCAGGGCAACGGCTGAAAAACAAACGGGTTCCGAAGGTTGGGAACGGATCAAACCATCTGCCGCGCCGGGAACCCCTGCGGGCATCGAAGGTTCGGAGAGGAACGTCGCGCCATGGCGCGGCTCAGATCGTAAGGCCCGGAGGAGCGATTCCATGAGGTCCAAACAGGACGGAACCGGCATGGCCCCCTATGCAGCCGAATCCCGGCGTGAAATCCGCACCCTTGGCCCCGGTGGACGGGGAAATGCCGAGGGGTTGGCGGATTCCATCCGGCGTGGCGTCACGCCGGCGCGGGCGGCCGAGGCTGCCGACAGATCGGCTTCCAGACCGGGGGATGCAGAAGAAGGCGGCATGAGACGTAAGCGGGCGCCGCCCTCTTCCCGCCCTCGATAGCTTCATAATCGGCCGAGCAGGACGAGCAGAAGCACAATGACGACGACAAGACCGAGGCCGCCGCTGGGCCAATATCCCCAGCCGGCGGAATAAGGCCAGGTTGGCAGCGCGCCAAGCAAAGCAAGTATAAGTATAACGAGGAGAATTGTGTATAGCATGGAAATCTCCTTTCTATTGGCGTCATATAACTCGTGTGCACCGAAATCGGTTCCATGAATTTGTTGGTTACTGATATGTTTCTGAATTTTTGATCGAAAATATTGGGGAATCTCGGCCGCTTCTGGTGAGGGTTGGCGAATGCCGGCAACTGACAGCTGGCAAGGCTTGCCCTAGGTCGATCTTGCCCTAGGTCGATATCGGCTCAGCCCAGCCAGTGATTTTCCTATTTGAGGAGGATGTCATGTCCGGTCTTCGTCTTCTGGCGTCGCTTGCAGCTGCGTTCACCATCGCCAAGTTGCTGGACGAAAATCGCCGCTTGCGGGCGGAACTGGAGGCCCGCATTGCTCGGGAACTGGCCCTGGATGAGAAGGCCAGGCGCGGATTGGGTGGGGAGCGCCATGCCGGAACCGAGGCGATGCGCTATCCTCCCCGGCATTGGGATGAGGTTGATGAGGCGGCGGATGAATCCTTTCCCGCCAGCGACCCTCCAGCCTTCAATGCCCGCAGCACGACATAGCCGGGCGACAGAACATTTCGGCTCCTGGAGAGTTTGGGGCCGTCTCGAAACAGGAGGACGACATGGACTGGAACCGCGTGGAAGGAAACTGGAAGCAGCTCAAGGGGCAGGTGAAGGAGCAGTGGGGCAAGCTTACCGACGATGATCTGGATGTCATCGCAGGTCGGCGCGAGCAGCTCGAAGGCAAGCTCCAGGAGCGTTATGGGCTTACCAAGGACAGGGTTCGCTCAGAGATCGACTCCTGGTACGCCAGTCAGAAGTGGCAGTAAAACCACCGCCCCGGCTCACCTTCATGTGAGCCGGGGCGTTCCATGTCCCGGGGCGGGGGGAAGGCCGGCGCCATGCGTAGAGAACGCATCAATCCACGACAAAGATGAAGCGCGTCCGCCCCCGCCGATCCCGACACCACCAATAGCCGCGAAGCGCATCGTAGCCATGCTCGCCTTCGAAAGCCTCGATTTCCCTGCTGGCACGTCCGCGGGCTTCCTGAAGCGTTGCATAGCTTTTTTCATGCACGATCCGTTCGTTCGAGCCGGGGCCCAGTTGTACGATATGAAACGTCATGACCTGTTCCTTTCGGGTGGACACGGCCTGGCTGGAGGCCTCAAGCCGCGGAAGTGAGGCGCCTGACCGGCTGCCCCAGCCGCTCCATCAAGCCCTGGGCGTCATGGGGTGCCTGCAACTTGTCGGTATTGTCGAAGAAGACGAAGACATCGCGCCGTCTTGATATGTCCCTGGCCGGCCCGATGAACCGGCTTTCGACTGGCTTCCTGCCCTGGGCCCATGCCTTGGCCCGCTTTGCCCAGAGATCGATCGCCTTGGCGCCGTAGGCACTGCGATAGAGTTGCTTCGATCCGTGCAGCCGGCAATAGGTGAAGTCCGACGTAGCGTCCATGACGAGCGGCCAATCGACACTGTCGGCGCAGACCAGTGCCACGTCGGCCTCGCGCAACAGGGTGATGAAATCGCCGACGAGGAAGCTTTCATGCCTGATTTCGAGAGCGTGCCGCATCGGCTGTTCGCCGGCGGTCTTCAGCCAGGGTTCGGTGCGAAGTTTGTCGTCATGCTGCCTGGCGATACGCAAGGCAGAGGTGGTGTTCCGGGGTAGCCGTCTCAGGAAGTCAGCGAGCAGATCCGCATCGAACCGGAAATTGGGCGGCAATTGCCACAGGATCGGCCCCAGCTTGTGCCCCAGCCGCAAGACCCCGGACGCGAAGAAGTTGGCGAGCGGCGCCGAACTATCGCGCAGTCGCTTGACATGGGTGATGAAGCGGGGACCCTTGACGGCGAAGGTGAAATCCTCGGGGGTCTGGTCGAACCATTGCCCGAAGGTTGCCGGGCTCTGCAGACGATAGAAGGTACTGTTGACCTCGATCGTCCGGAACATGGTGCTGGCGTAGGCAAGTTCGTCCCTGTGCGGCAGTCCTTCCGGATAGAAGTCGCCGCGCCAGGGCGGGTAGGCCCAGCCCGATATGCCGATGCGAATATCTGCGTGACGCATGCAGCCTCCATTGACGGACACAGCTGGTGTCGACCAAACCTGCATCGGCCCATGCTGTTCCAGACTGCCGACGAAGAGGGGAGATTCATCACGAAGTTCGACCCGGCGACGGAACAACCACCGTTATCTTCGCGTTGATCCAGGACATCCCATCATTTCAGCCGTCAAACGAAGGGGATTTCCTTTGCAGGATAATCACGTGACCGAGAATGCTGAGCGGGCCGACATCGTAAAGCTGATCCCAGCCTTGCGGGCCTTTGCGCGCACCTTCTGTCAGGAACCCGCCGATGCCGACGATCTGGTCCAGGAAACACTTCTCAAGGCTCTTGCCAATATCGACCAGTTCGAACCAGGTACCCGTTTGAAGTCCTGGCTCTTCACGATCATGCGCAACAGCTATTGCACGAAGGCCAAGAAGCGGAGCCGCGAAGTGCTGCGTGGTGACGACACGTTGTTCGACAGTGCGGCGGTGCCGGGCGAACAGGAATGGAATGTCAGGATCGGCGAGGTCGGCCGGGCGTTCCAGAGCCTGCCCGACAAATACAAGGAGATCATCGCCCTGATCGTGGTTCTGGGGGAATCCTACGAAAGCGCGGCCGGGATCTGCGGCTGTGCCGTAGGCACGGTCAAGAGCAGGCTCAACCGGGCGAGGGCCCGCCTGAGCTGTGAAATGGGCGAGGATGACTACAGGCAGGCGAGCTAGCGGCGCCTGCCACGATATTGCTTGCCGAGCGGGGGCGCTGTTCCTGACGAGAGGCGAGGAGGCCGCGAAATGAGGCCTCCCCTCAAGGCACGACGTCGATTTCGGCTTCCTTGCAAGCCTCGAGGAAGGCGGCCCTTGCATCGTCGGGGCCTCCGATGCCTGCCAGAACATCCAGGCAGGTACGCTGTGCTTCGATGAACTTCGGCCCGATATCGGCAGGCCAGTCGTTCTGCAGATAGTAGGAGGCCTCTTCAGTCGACGTCAGGATTCTGACCGCTCCTCCCTCGGTTCCAAACTGAACCGGGCGGCTCCAGGGCTGGGTGTCCATATCATATCTCCTGCTCAACAACCCGAGCGGGATCGGATGGTTCCGGCATGGCCGGAACAGGAACGTATCGCCAGGAAAGAAGTTGGGAGCGCAGGGAGATCGAAAGAAGGAGGCTGACATGACCCCCACGGTCGAAAAGGACAATGTCCAGCCGGCACCGCCCTATGGGCGGGAAACGCAGAACATCACGACCGATACCGTCCGGCAGGGGCCTGCGGGATGGCGGGTTCTCTACGTCCTGATCCTGGGAATGGGCGGTGCGGCACTGGCCTGTTTCGTTGCCTACATGATCTGGACATATGTCCGATAGGCAGGTCCCTTGGCTTGTCGCAGGGGTTGCCTTTGGCGGTGATGCCGACATCGATGGCCTGCCGGAACAATAGCGCCGACGCCCGGTTTGAGAAACGGTCGCGGGCACCGGCTCAGAGCTTCTCGCGACGTTCAGCGTCGAGCCCGGAGGCGGATCCATGGCACCACGAGCGAATTGGAAGGGGTTCTTGAAAATCGCCGAGGTCACGTGTCCGGTTGCGCTCTATACGGCCGCATCGGCTTCCGATCGCATCGTGTTCCACACGCTCAACCGTGCAACCGGCCATCGCGTCCATCGCGTCTTCATCGATGGCGAGACCGGCAAGACCGTGCCCCGGGAGGAACAGGTCAAGGGCTATGAGACCGCGCCTGGGGACTATGTCGTGCTGGAGCCCGAGGAAGTCGCCTCGGCCGTGCCGGAAAGCGACAAGACGCTCGCGGTCGAGGCCTTCATCCGATGCCGGGAGATCGATGATGTCTATTTCGACAATCCCTATTATCTCGCCCCTGCCAATAGCGAGGCTGCAGAAGTCTATGCCGTGATCCGCGACGGCATGAGGGACAGCCAGGTCGCGGCGCTGGCCCGAACCGTGTTGTTTCGGCGGGTTCGGACGGTGTTGATCCGGGCGCAGGGACCAGGCCTGACCGCGACCACGCTCAATTTCGACTATGAGGTGCGTGCGGCCGAAGAGGTCTTCGACGAGGTGCCGGACCTCGCCATCAAAGGCGAGATGCTGGATCTGGCCGAGCATATCATTCGAACCAAGTCGGGCCGGTTCGATCCATCGAAATTCGAGGATCGCTATGAAGAGGCTCTCGCCGACCTGGTCAAGGCCAAGATCGAGGGAAAACCGGTTCCGATCCGCAGGGAGCCCGTGCGCGAAAAGGTGGTCGATCTGATGGCCGTGTTGCGGGAGAGCGCCGGGCTGGTAGGGGGCAAAACGGCGCAGCGCTCCTCGCCGCCGGCCAAGGTCCGCAAGACCGCAGCGCGCAAGACGCGTGCGGGCAAGATCCGTACCGCCCGGCGCAAGGCGAGCTGACATGAGTGCGCTCGAACCCTATCACCACAAACGCGATTTCAAGGTGACGCCCGAGCCGAAGGGGCGCGCCGGACGCAGGCGCGGCAACAGCTTCGTGATCCAGAAGCACGATGCCAGGCGGCTGCATTATGATTTTCGGCTCGAAATGGACGGCGTGCTCAAGAGCTGGGCGGTGACCCGAGGTCCCAGCCTTGACCCCGGCGAAAAGCGCCTTGCCGTGCATGTCGAGGACCATCCGCTCGACTATGGAGATTTCGAGGGAACCATTCCCAAGGGGGAATATGGCGGCGGCACGGTGATCGTCTGGGATCGCGGGACCTGGCAGCCGATCGGGGATGCGCATCGGGGCTATGACAAGGGGCATCTCGAATTCGAGCTGAAGGGCGAGAAACTTGCCGGCCGCTGGCATCTGATCCGCATGCGCGGCAGGCCGCGCGAAAAGCGCGAGAACTGGCTGTTGATCAAGGGCGATGACGAGGCCGCTCGCCCGCCGGACGCTCCCGACATCCTCGAGGAGCGGCCGGAATCGGTAAAGACGGGCCGCCAGGTTGCAGAGGTCGCTGGCGAAGAGCCGGGCTGGTCGTCGAGGACCGGCAGGATCGCGCCCAAACGCAGGCGAGCTCAGCCATTGGAGGAGCGACAGGAGCCTGGCGCCGTCTCCGATCCAGCTTCGATCAAGGGTGCCAGGAAGGCGCCGATGCCGGATTTCGTCGAGCCGACGCTCGCGACGCTGGTCGCCAAGGCGCCGGCAGGTTCCGATTGGATCCACGAGATCAAATTCGATGGCTACCGCCTCCAGGCGCGCATCGAGGCAAAGCGAGTGAAGCTGCTGACCCGCAGCGGGCTCGATTGGACCGAAAGGTTCGGCGAGCCGGTACGGGCGGCGTTGCAGGCCTTGCCGGCAAGCTCGGCACTCCTCGACGGCGAGCTGGTGGTCGAGGCGGGCACGGGCGCTTCGGATTTTTCCACCCTTCAGGCGGATCTGAGCGAAGGCCGTTCCGACCGCTTTGTCTATTACGGCTTCGATCTCCTCTATCTCGACGGCTATGATCTCAGGGCCCTGCCGCTCATCCGGCGCAAGGCGCTCCTGCAGCAATTGCTGGCTCAGTCCGCAAAGGAACTCCGCTTTTCCGATCATTTCGAGGAAAGCGGTGCCATGGTCCTGCGCCATGCCTGCCGGCTGAGCCTCGAAGGCGTCGTCTCCAAGCTTCGCTCCGCCCCCTACCAGTCTGGGCGAGGCCGGAGCTGGGTGAAGTCCAAATGCTCGGCGCGCCAGGAATTCGTGGTCGGCGGCTACGTGCCGTCCACCACGTCCCGAACGGCCATCGGATCGCTCGTCCTTGGCGTCTATCAGGACGACGAGCTGGAGCCGGTCGGCCGCGTCGGCACCGGTTTCACCCGTTCGGTTGCCGAAGACCTGTTCCGGCGGCTGGAGGGCATGCGTATCAAGCAAAGCCCGTTCGGCCGGCCGCTCACGGCCGAGGAAGGCCGGCAGGTACGCTTCACGCGTCCGGACTTGGTGGCCGAGGTGGAATTCCGGGCCTGGACGGCTGATCGTCATCTGCGCCATGCTGCCTTTCGCGGTCTTCGTGAGGACAAGCCGGCGAGGGAGGTCGTCAGGGAGACCAGAAAAAAGGCAGGAACCATGGCTGCAGCACCGCGCCGTACCGTGAAGCTCACCCATCCGGACCGGCTCTATTGGCCCCAGCAAGGCGTGACGAAGGAAGGACTTGCCGATTATTACGCCGAGGTGTGGCGCGTCATGGCGCCCTTCATCGTCGGCCGGCCGCTTGCCTTGCTGCGCTGCCCCGATGGCATCGAAGGGCCGCGCTTCTTCCAGAAGCATGCCTGGAAGGGGGTGAACGAACATATCCTTCAAGTGAGCGATCCCAAGGACCGGAATGGCGAGCCCCTGATCGCAATCGAAGATCTCGATGGCCTGGTCGGCCTGGTCCAGGCGGCCGTCCTGGAGATCCACCCCTGGGGATCGACGCTCGCCGACTGGGAGCGACCCGACATGATCACCATGGATCTCGATCCGGGTGATGATGTCGCCTGGAGCGAGGTGATCGCGGCGGCCGAACAGGTGAAGGAACGCCTGAAACAAGCCGGGCTTGCCGCCTTTGTGAAGACATCAGGCGGCAAGGGGCTGCATGTGGTCGCTCCCCTGAAGCCGAAAGCCGGCTGGCCGAAGGTCAAGGCCTTTGCCAAGGTCCTTGCCGACGCCATGGCCGCCGACAGTCCGGATCGTTTCGTCTCGACCATCACCAAGGCCAAACGCCATGGCAAGATCCTGATCGATTATCTGCGCAACCAGCGTGGCGCCACGGCGGTTGCGCCCTATTCGACGCGGGCGCGGCCCGGTGCCGCCGTCTCCATGCCGATTGCCTGGGAGGAACTGGCGCCGGCGATAGGCCCTGCCTATTTCACGGTGACGAACACGCCGACGCGGCTATCGGCACTTGCTGCCGACCCCTGGGCGCGTTTCCGCGAGGCGGCCGTGCCACTCGAGGCCCGCGCGGCGCGCAAGGCTGCCTGAGCAGGCGAGCGCCGTACCTGCTGGAATCAGCGCCGCGCCTCGCGCGCCAGGCTCTTGCGCAGGGCATCCATGATACTGACGACCTTGCCGGGCTGCTCGCTCTTGCGCGGGGCCGCCGACCGACGCCGTCCTTTCTTCTTGGCGGCGATAATCTCGAGAAGGCGCTCCTGCACCGGGTCGCGAACCATGTCCCGGTTCCAGTGTTTGGTACGCCCGTCGATCAGTTTTTGCATGAGCTGCATCGTGGGGCGATCAGGGCTGAGATCGCCGAGATCACCGAAATAGGCGCGGGGGTCACGGACCTCATCGCCGAAACGCAGTGTCCATACGACGATGCCCTTGCCACGGGGCTCCAGCATCACCGCGCGTTCGCGCCGATACATCACCAGGCGGGCGATGCCGACCATCTTCGTGGTGACCATGGCGTCGCGAATGACCGCGAAAGCCTCTTCGCCGACGGGATCGTCGGGCGTGAGATAATGCGGCTTGTCGAGCCAGATCCATTCGATGTCGTCATGCGGGGTGAACAGATCGATGTCGATGGTGCGGGTGCTCTCCAGGGCGACGGCTTCGATCTCGTCCTCCTCAAGCATGACATAATCGTCCTCGCCGCGCTGATAGCCCTTGATCTCGTCCTCCTCGTCGACGCGCTTGCCGGTGACCGCATCGACATATTGGCTGACGATGCGATTGCCGGTTGCCCGGTTGAGCGTATGGAAACGGACCTTCTCGCTTTCCGAGGTCGCCGGTGTCAGCGCCACGGGGCAGGTGACCAGCGAGAGCTTCAGGTAACCTTTCCAGAACGGACGAGAAGCCATGGGGTTTTCTCCTGGAGGCGGGCACTTTCATGCCAGGGCGCCTTTTTTTGCACTCTGTCGCGACCGGTCTTCACCTCGGGTTCATCCGGCCTCCCGAACGAAGGTGTCGGCATTCGTCGTCACCGCATGCGGCCAGGGGCGCTCGGTGATGCGGGCGTCCGGATCGAGCCGGCCGGCGGAGATGACGTGCCAGACCGTGTGGAGGCGGTCGTCCCGCAACAATCCGCTATAGGAACACAAAAGGTCCCCGCCAGCGGTCGACGCCGTAAAGGCAAAGCTGATGCACTGTCCCAGATGAATGCCGCAGACCGCGATTTCGGTGCCGTAGAAACCGCTATCGAGGAGTGCCGTCTTGAAAGTACCGATGATCCGGCCTTCTGCATCTTCGGTCACGGTGAGGATCGAGCCATACTGATTTTTCCATTTGCCTATCCAGCCCATGCCATCCTCCATATTGGCCCTTCCGCCGCTGCCGGCGCAGTCCCGCGGGGAGGGGGGAGTCGTGGCGGCGGGATGGCGTGCGTTCGGGACGCATGCGAAAAACCTCTTCTGAAGGAGAACGAGCCTGGACAAGGATTGTTTCATGCTGCGGCCCGGCAGCCGGCGGAAGCCAGTTGGTCTGGGTTTCGACGGGCCAGCCGATGTCGCCTCTGCGCGATGCTCGAGGAACTTCGCATCTGCCTGGTGGTTAGGTGCTCGTTTTCAACGCGAGCGGCACCCCATGATGGATATCCGAGAAAATATGGAAGTCGTCGATGCCAATGACCAACATGTCGGTATCGTCGAAAAAGTGGAAGGCGCCCGGATCAAGTTGAGCAGCCATGACATGCTGGATCCCCGGAAGCCCTTTCTCGACATGTCTCAAGTCTCCACCGTCGAGGGCAACAAGGTGAAGTTGCGGCAGAAAGTATCGGCTGTTTCGACGCGAGCTTTCCTGTCTTCCGAAGGATAGGCGCTCCGAGGACCGATGACATCGAGTGAAGCCCTTTTGCTTTCAGCGAGCCATGGGAAGTCGCTAGGACTTCCCATGGCATTTCAGTGCCCCTGCCGGGGCATGATGATGCGGTTTCTCCTCGTCGCGGCGGAGATGTTCTCAATTCTTCGTCTGCGACGTATGATTCGGGGGTGAATCAGGTGCGGTGCTTGGACTTGAAACCGCCCTGGCGGGAACATAGGAGCCGGCTGATGCCGAGCATGCGAATGTCACAGGGCGCTTGACATGGGCATGACGCCTCGCCCGCGAACCACTGGCTTGCGGCAATTCCTCGAGCTTGAGCAGCAGCGCGAATGGATAAAGGGCAAGATCGATTTACCGGACATAGCCGATCGCTCGGAGTCCCTGGAGCATCGATTCAAATATGCCGCTCGATTTGCAAAGCTGCTTTGCCGTCCCCAGGCAAAGGAAGTGTTGGAGATTCTCAGGCTATACGGTCCAAATTGTATTCCGATCCTGCGCAAGACCGAGCGTTACTACTGGTCGGTTTCCTGTCTGCCGTCGACCTCGGACAAACCGCTGATACGCGTCAATGCGAGCTGGATGGAGCTTTTTACACTCTATGCCCAGGGCGAGGATGTCCGCGCCAGGTTCATCGTGCATCTTTCGGATTTCACCAAAGATCGTTCCGCCACGCCGAGCCAGGTCGACGAGCCCTTTCTCGAGCAAAGCGTCGCGGCGCCGGAGGACGTCAGTTATTTCTTCCCGCGCGGTGCGGACATGTTCGGCATCAATGTGCGCGGCTCCGTCTCGGTACGCCAGTTCCTCGCGAACGGCCGCGTCTTGCGTGCCATTCGGACCTTCAACCTGACGCATATGAACCGAGGTCGGAACGCCTACCAGGCGAGCCATTGCTACAGCGTGGCGGACTACATGCTGGCAGATTGAGAGGCTGTCAAAGGCGTGCCGGCCTGGCGAACGCCGCAACGCCGCATTTCGAGAAGTCGAGGTGACAACGAAAGCATGTTTACGCTTGACCATCTTGCCTGAACCGTGATGGCCGGTTTGCACCCTCATGTCGGTCGGGACGGTCGGAATAGCCATCATCCTGACAGCAGACATATCAGAACATGGGTCGATGAGCGGGAAGTGTCTGCAGACCTGGCTCCGCTTCTTGGATGTGTCGGACATCGGTATCGAGCTTGCCGTCCCTGTCCTTGCTTATGGGATCTTGGCTTATGGGATCTTGCGGAAAAATCTGGGGTACGATCCCAGTTTTCGCGTCATTTCACCGATTGAATAACTTATTATCTTTAGTAATTTGCACCGATAAATCTGAATTTCGATGCAATCATACCCCTTTGGGTAATAGTCATCTGAAGATTTATTGGGGATGTTGTTGTTCATCCACCGCGACGCAGCGTGTGGAATTTGTCAGCGGCCGGCACAACCATGCCCGGTCCTGACCTTCCAATAATCAGTCGACAGCCGCCGGGGGTATTGAGGTGACTCCGTTGGACGGTGCGGTGCGGCAAATTTTCGCCCACTCAACCTCCCTCCCGGCCATAAGGAGCAAGAAATGGGCTACGTTCCTGTGACAGTCGGCGACCAGGTCGAGGTCTCCGGCGGCAATATTCCGGTCGGGACCACCCTGACCGCAGGTCAATGGGTCATCAGCACAGCCAATACCTATCTGCTGACCATGCAGACGGACGGCAATCTCGTGCTGTACCAGGTGATCGGCACACCTCCCGAGAGTGGCGGGAGCTTTACCGGCTTCGCGCTGTGGTGGACCGGCACCGATGCCAATGGCGGCAAGACCTTTTCCGTCCAGACGGACGGCAACCTGGTCGTCTATGACGGCAACGGGTCCCCCGTCTGGTCTTCCGGCACGGTCGGCCAGCCGGCGGCCAATTTGACCGTGCAGAATGACGGCAACCTGGTGCTCTACTCCGCCCAGCTCGCGGTGCTATGGGCAACCTATACGAATGACAGCCAAGTCTGGCCCAAGTCGAACTGGAGCTACATCCAGTACAGCCTGTCCGAGCAAGGGCAGGCGCCCCTGGTCCTCACCGCAGGCAGCGGCGGCCTGACGCTCACCCCGCCGCAGACGGCAGCGCCTTCGCAGATGTGGCAGCTCACCCCGGACGGCCGCTTGCTCAGCGGCCTGCTGGGAGGCCAGGTGCTGACCTTGCAGACAGCCAGCGACGGCACGGCCAGCCTGGCCCTCGCCACCCAGACCATGCCCCCGGCGGGTGCGCAGATCTGGGTCCTCAGCAGCGCACTGGAGGCCGTGGCCATCACCGCCTTGGATGCGGCTCTGGCCCTCGGTGTTGCCAGCGACGGCATCTCCGTGCAACCGCAATCGCTCACCGGTGCGCAGGCGCAGCAATGGTTCGTGATGCCGGCCAATCCACTGCAGGCGATCATCGCGCTGCCCCCGGCAAACCCGTCCTTTCCGGTTTTCACGACGGAGCAGCAACAAGTCTATGCCGAGATCAACCAGCGGCTGAACCTCGCGCCTTCGACCTTGCGCGAGCAGTACACCAATTTGAATGCTGCCATCGGCAGCTATCAAACCAGCGTACTCGGGATGAAATTCGACTCCTTCCAGCCTGACGTCTGGAAGCCCGTCGTCGAGCAGCTCAATCGTGAGATGACCGCCGTCATTGTCGTGCACAACCTGTTCAACAATTATAGCACCTTCCACAACGCCCTCTTCGCGGACCAGAGCGACCTGCTGTCCGAACTCATTGCCCTGGCCGGTTTCGAGACCGGGGACGATCAGACCACGGGGGTCTGGGGCGTCATCATCAACATCCTCTCCTCGATCGTGTACACCGTACTTTCGGCGGACCCGGCGACCGCGGTGGCGGCCAATATCATCCAAAGCGCGGTGAATGTTGCCGTGGCCGCGAGCGATGTCAGTACGCAAAGCATTACCGCAAGTCCGTTCCAGGTCACTGCCGCCCAACTTGCGGGCCAGCTCAGCGATTCCCTTGAGGCCCTTCTGACGACCGTCGGGGATATGGCAACGACGATCCTCACCGATTGGACCAAGCTCCAGGCGGCAGCCAAATTGGGCATATCGTTTGCCCCCAATGGGCTGGCGTGGCCGCCTCTCACCACCGCGGAACTCGTCAAGCAGGCCAAGCCGAGCTACGTCGCCTCGGTGATGCAGATGCTGTTGCAGGCCAAATTCCGCATCTATCAATACTCAACCAGCAATGGGAGCGGATCGGGCTTTGCCGGCCAATATGGCGATGCTCCGAGCTACGGCAAATACGCATCGTCCCAGCCCGATGGAAGCAGTGTTTGCTATTGGATTGCCGACGCGAACGACTATGGCACCTATCCGTCCAGCCAGGCCATGGATGTCATCTGGGGCGCAGGTGTTCCGCAAAATGACTTCTTCGCCGGCAATAATGGCTGGGGGCTGTCTAAGGCCGTCTATGAACCGACTGGCGCCCCGCCCTTCGACATCCTGGCGGTCGCGATCACCAATCTCACGCCCAACATGCTGACGATCGCGGCGGACTGCACGGAAGGCTCGCTGCTCTCGCCGGCCAACACCGTACTGGCGCCTTACAGTACCGTGTTGCTGCTGGGACAGTGCCTCAGCAATATCAAGGGGCAGGCGATCACCTTCACGCTCTATGACCCGTCCGCCGGCCCGACCGCAGGCGATCTGATCGCCCAGTTTTCGACGCATCAGCATCCTGGCGGGATCGTTGTCGGCGATGTCTGGGCCGATGGCCAGATCGAGGCTGGCAACTACACCCTGACCTCGCCGGTCTGCTACACGGGTTCCATCGGCCAGGGTTATTCCGGTTCCGTGCAGATTGCGGTGGCCCGGACCTGCTGACGGCACCATCCGGCAAAGCCGGTGGTGGAATTCGATGAGTGCGGGGGCAGTGTCACGTTGGCAAGACTTTGACGTGGCAACAGCGTGGCTGGCCCTCGCGCTCATTTGTACGATCTCTTCCAGCCTATCTGCAGGTGTAGCCGCCATCGATGGGTAGCGAGACGCCGGTGATCATCGATGCCGCATCGCTCAGCAGGAACACGATGGGGGCAGCAATCTCGTCCTCCGTCGCCCAGCGGCCCAGCGGCATGTTCTTCAGGAAGGGTTCGGCAACTTGGGGTTGGCTCCAATGTCCTGAAGATATCGGCGTCATGACCACGGTTGGGTTCACGCTGTTGACGCGAATATTGTATTTGCCCAGCTCAAGCGCCGAGACGCGCGTGATGTTGTCGAGCGCGGCTTTGGACGAGCCATAGGAGATGTGACCGTCCAGGGCCACAAGGGCGGCCTGGCTGGAAACGTTGACGATCGCGCCGCCCTTGCCAAGCCGGACCATCGACTGGGTGGCATATTTGGTGACGATCAGAGCTCCGCGGGCGTTGATGCTGATCACCTTGTCAAAAATCGCGATATCGCTGTCCATCGGGGTGGCGATTTCTCCGCCAAAGCCGCCGCAATTGACGACGCCCCACAGGTCGAGCCCTTCCAGTGCGTTGCGGATCTCCTCTTCGGATGCCAGGTCGAACGCCAGCGTGCTGCAGCCTGTTTCCTTCGCGATGGCATCCAGCGCACTGTGCGAACGTCCGCTCGCGATGACCTTGGCGTTGGCCTTGACGAGATGGCGCACGGTGGCGCCTCCGATGCCGCCACTGCCGCCCGTGACCAGGATGGTGCGCCCGTTGAAGTCGGTCATTTGTCGTCTCCTTTGCAAGTCCTTGTGGTGTCCGAGGCATCTGCGCGGCGTCGCCGGCGGCACGAAGCCGGTTCGTCAGTTCGTCTGTGAAACGCGCAGGCCTTCCGCGTTGAACAAATGGCAGGCTTGCCGAGGGAAGGACAAAGCAACCTGATCCCCCGCCCGGGCACGGCGGCCCGCGCTGTCGCGGATCACCAGGGCTTCGTCGTTGCAGCGCAGATGAATGAAGGTGTCGCTGCCCAACATCTCGACCATGTGGGCCTGGCCGACGTAATCGGCTGGCCTCCCGTCGAGGGAATAGGTCACATGCTCCGGCCTGATACCCAAGGTTACCTGGTCTCCAGGCTTCAAGCCCGTGGCCGGGGAGACGCGCACATGGGCCCCGATTTCCAACCCAATGGATAGGTGTCCGTCGTCGAGGGTTTCGACCCTGCCTTTCAGCAGGTTCATGGCAGGTGAGCCGATGAAACCGGCGACGAAGAGATTGGCTGGCTTCTCATAGAGTTCCAGCGGCGGGCCCACCTGTTCGATACGGCCGGCATTCATCACCACGATGCGGTCGGCCAAAGTCATGGCCTCGACCTGGTCATGGGTGACGTAGATCATGGTGGATGCGAGTTCTGCCTTGAGCCGGGCGATCTCGAGCCGCATGCCGACACGCAACGCCGCATCGAGGTTCGACAGGGGCTCGTCCAGGAGGAAGAGCTTGGGCTTGCGCGTAATCGCCCGCCCTATCGCCACGCGCTGGCGCTGGCCGCCCGAGAGCTCCCGTGGCCGGCGGCGAAGATAGGTGGACAGGCGCAATTTGTCGGCCACCGTCGCGACCCGCTCCGAGATCTCGCTGCGCGGCGTGCGGGCGATTTCCAACCCGAAGCCGATGTTCCGGCTGACATCCATGTGCGGGTAGAGTGCGTAGGACTGGAAGACCATCGCCACGCCGCGCTCCGTCGGCTCGGCCGCACTCATATCGGTACCGTCGATGAGGATCCGGCCCGAGGAGATCGGCTCGAGCCCGGCAATGATCCGCAACAGGGTTGACTTCCCGCAGCCCGAGGGCCCGACGAGCACGCAGAACTCCCCATCGGGTATGGTCAGTGAAAGCTCCGGTATGACCGAGTAGTTTCCGAACCGCTTGGTGATGTTGTCGATCGATAGCGTGGCCATGCCTCAGCCTTTCACCGCGCCGGCCAGCAGACCTCGGACAAAGGCTCTCTGCACCAGCACGTAGAGGAAGATCAGGGGGAGCGCGATCAGGGTGAGGATCGCGAACAAGGCGCCCGGGTTGGCCATGTAGAGGCCGGAATACTGCATCGGAACGATGGTGAGCGTTTTCATCTCGGCCTTGGTCAGGACGATCAGGGCCAGGAAGAATTCGTTCCAGGTCACGATGAATTGCCAGATGGTCACGAAGACCAGGGCCGGGCGTACCAGCGGCAGCGCCACGTGCCAATAGGTCTGCCAGGGGGTGCATCCGTCGACGCGCGCCGCTTCGAACAGCTCCTGCGGCGAGTCCTCCATGAAGGCCTTGAGGATCACCATGGCGAAGGGCACGCCAAGCGCGGCATAGGGCATGATCAGGCCGATATAGGTGTTGATCCAGCCGAAATTCTTCAGAAGGATTGCAAGGGGCAGAACCAGCGAGGCGAGGGGTACCATCAGCGTGGTCAAAAGGGCCGTATAGATGAAAAGCGTCCCTCTCAGGCGCAGTACCGCGCAGGCGAACGCAAAAAGCGAAGCGATCGCCACCACGATCGCCACGGTCGCAACCGTGACGATGAGGCTGTTCAGGAAGATCCTGCTGAGAGGATTGTCCCGGATCACCGTCACGAAATTGTCGAAGGTGACGGGCCAGGTGACGAGAGAGGGGTCGAAGGCCTGGGCAGGGGTCCGCAGTCCGATCGAGAGCATGTAGATCTGTGGAACCATCCAGAGCGCCAGTACGATGAACAGTACGAGGTGGATGACAAACGAGCGGACCTGGTTGCGCGTGAGGTTGTTCATCATCCCTCCTTCTGCGCAGGCGTGAGGCGGGCGCCGAGGAGGACGATCTGGATCAGCGAAAGCACCAGAGCGAGCAGCAGGACGATAACCGAGAGCGCCGCTCCGCCTCCGCTGTCGTTGAGGACGAAGCTCTGCTTGAAGATATAGGTGCCGAAGACTTCGCTGGCGTGGTTGGGCCCGCCGCCGGTCATCAGATGGACGATCGGGAAGGTTTGCAGCGTACCGATGATGCCGAGCAACAACAGCGACTTGGTCGCCGGCGCGAGCATCGGTATCACGACATTCACGGCCAGGCGCCAGCCGCTGGCGCCGTCGATACGGGCCGCATCGAGGATTTCGCTCGGCATGTTCGCAATGCCGGCGATGTACATCAGCATCGAAAACCCGGTCCACTGCCAGATATTCACGATGATGAGGGCATAGATCGCTGTCTTGGCATCGCCGATGGGCGAGGTCGACATCACGATCCCGACATGCTTCAGATATTCCTGGGCGATGCCATAGTAAGGCGCATAGATCTGGACCCAGACGAGGCTGACGACGGAAACCGACGTCACCACGGGCAGGAAGAACATCGTACGGAAAAAGCCGCGCAATCGATTTGTATGGCGTTCGATGAAATAGGCGAGCAGGCCGCCGATCAGCATCTGCACCGGGATGGTGATCACGGCCCAGAGCGTCATGTTGCGGACGACCACCCAGAATGTCGGGTCGCGCAGGACGCCGATGTAGTTTGCCGACAGGCTCAGCGAAGGCACGCCAGCCGCATCCTTGGTATAGAAACTCTGGCCCAGAACCCAGAGGATCGGATAGGCGATGAAGACGACGAACAACGCCACTGCCGGGATCACGAAGCCGTAGCGACCCAGAGCCCTCCTCGAGGAGGAAGATTTCGTCGTCGCGATCGCATGTCCAGCCATCCCGGTTCCTACTGCCATATCTTCTTCTCCGGGAAGGACCGGGTGCACCGCACCCAGTCCTCTGGGCTTCTCACGTGCCGGGTTACTTGCCGAGCGCCTTGTCCGTCGCAGCCTGCACGGAGGCCAATGCCGCCTCCGGCTGCACGCTGCCATCCGCAACGCCGGCGAGCGCATTGTCCAACGCCTCGGCGACGGCGGGCGAAGCGAAACGCTGGTTCTCGGCCTTTGGCAGATCGGCCATGAACCGAGCCGACATCTGCTTGACGTGATCGGTGATGTCGCCCTTGGGTTCGTGCCCCTCGAAAGCCGGCAGGTCGTTGAGGTCGTTCAACGCCTGCTGCAGGCCGACGCCATTGGTCAGCTCGGAGAGGAAGGTCCAGGCCTCGGGATTCTTCGCGCCGTTCTTTGTCAGGCCATAGCCGATGTCGATGCCGCCGATCGGCGGGCTTGCGGAGCCGCCATCCTTGACAGGCGGGAGATAGAAATAGTCGAAGCCATCCATGTTCTGGACATATTCGGAAAGCGGCGGCGGAAACTTGCTTTCCTGCATCCACCACGAACCCAGTGCCATCATGCCGACGCGACCCTGCGCGAATAGCTGGGCACCGGTGGGATAGGCATGCGCCCCCAGGGCGCCCTGCTGGAAGATGCCGTCATCGAACAAGCCCTTCCAGGCCTTCATCGCAGAGACCAGTTCCGGTGCCGACCAGGGGGCCTGGCCGGCCTGGGCCTTGTCGACGATCCCTGGCGAGAATTGGTTGGCAAGCATCAGAAAGACGTTCTCGTTCTGCCAACCATCGGCAGCCCCCTGGAACATCGGGATGTAGCCGCCATCGGTGAGAGCCTTCGAAGCTGCCTTCAGATCGGCATATGTCTTGGGCACAGCGATCTTCAGCTTTTCAAAGAGCTTTCTGTTGTACCAAACGCAAAGAACCTGTGATTCCTGAGGGACAATATAGGTATTGCTGTCTCCCGCCGGATTGCCCATCTGCATCTGCTTGCGATTGACGGCGAAGACCTTGTCCTTCCAGTCCTTGCCCCACGTCTTTGCCGCGAGCTCGTCGACCGGGGCAAGATTGTCGCGATATTGCTGGGTCAGGGAACCCGGCTGCAGGCCAATGACGTCAGGCAGGCTGTTGGAGGCAGCCGCCGCCTTGAGCGCCGTTATGTATTCCGGCGAGTAATTATAGTAGGTATAGGTTACCTTGACGCCCGGATGCGCCTTCTCGAAGGCGTCGATGGACTTTTGCATGGTGCTCTGGATGAACCAGGACCACACCGTGACTTCCTTTTGTTGCGCAAACGCCGACACGGTCGACAAGGCAAGCACAAGCATGCTTGTGCCAAGAAATGCTCTGCGTCGCATAACGTCTCCTCCTCCTGGATATTTTTATATTTATGGTGCGCACGCGCTGCGCTGTATTTGCGCGTAAACCTCCCTCGCTATGGTCGCATCAAGACAAGGGAACGAAGGCGTTGCAGTGTCGGTGGCTGGCCGATCCATCGGCGTCGCGGCTCGTAGCGTCGGTCAAGGCCAGTGTCATATGCAGCCGTGCCGACATCACTGCTCTTGTCGCAGCCAGCGCGACGATTTGCCAGTTTCTGATCAAGTCTGGTTGACACCGGATGAACCTCGTTGGAGGGCATAGCTCTGGCTTGCTCGCCATAAAAGCAAAATTCCAAATTCTGTCAATCTCTATCTAATTAGCGCAGAGAGATTGAGTGAGCGTCGCGTTGGAGCTCTTGAGGGCGACCGTATCCTTCAATTTCTTTCAATGGTTTGGAGCAAAATTCGCCGACATTTCCTTCTCTCAGGAGGCAGCTCGGATTTGCGGCGATTTCCGTTCTTGATTGTGTGTTTTGCCCATCTTCGGAAAATTATGATCAAATGGCGATAAAAACACGCAAGGCAGATCAAATGATCCAGATTATTGCGTTTCCACTAAAGACGGCGATATCGTTGGCGGGGGCTCGATTGCTCGGTTGACCGATAATGATAGAAATTGAAGGATCAGGTACGATGACCGGATCCGATCTGATCGCAGATTGCGGGTACGCGATCTGATGGTGGCAGCGGAAAGCCTGCAGGCTTGCGCGCTTGTCGGAAGGCAGCAGGGATAACCAAGGTGGAGCCATGGAATCAGCGAGCAAACGAGTGGACATGGTTCCTGCAAAGCGCAGGGCGATCATCCTGGAGCATCTGCGGGCGAATGGTGCAGCCAGCGTACAGGAATTGGCTGATGCGACGGGTGGATCCCAATCCACCGCACGGCGCGATCTCGAATATTTGATGGAAAAGGGGTACCTTGAGAGAACCCATGGCGGCGCCCACCTGGTTCAGCCGGCGCGCGCAACCTTCGAGCGCGAGAATTCGCTCAATGCCCAGCTGCAGCGCGTCGAGAAATTGGCAATCGGGCGGGAGGCTGCATCACGGCTGAGCGCCGGACACAGCGTCATCCTGGACAGTTCCTCGACGGTGATGGAGGCTGTGCGGGCGGCGGCCGAGCGCGACCTTCCCCTGACGATCGTGACAAATAGTCTTGAGATCGCCGATTTTGCCGCCGACATCCGGTCCTGGCGGACGATCATGCCCGGTGGGAGCATCCGTGCCGGCTACAGGCACCTTGCCGGAGAGCCGGGGGAGAGCTTCATTCGCACGCTGCACGCCGATCTTTGTCTCATGGGGGCATCGGCCGTTACCGGCACCCTCTTGACCGAGGCGTCGCTGGAAGTGGCCTCGTTGAAGCGAGCCATGATTGCGTCGGCCGGGCGCAAGATCCTGCTTGTCGACAGCTCCAAATTTACCTCACCGAGCTTCTGCACCCTTTGCGAAGTCTCGGAGATCGACGAGATCATCACCGATGACGCGGTTGGCGCCGAAGCCCTGGCGCCTCTACGCGCAGCCGAGAAACCCGTGACGCTGGTGCCGGTGCAACGCGTGGACGGCAGGCCTTTTCGACGCGCCGGCGGCGTGGTGAGCCAAGCGATTGCCTCGCCAGCTTTTCGGTAGGAGTGTCCGGGGGGCTACGCCGCGCGCCGGTCACGTCATCTGGTCCGGCATTTCCGACAATACAGTCAAGATCGTCGATAACTGCAGAACCAGCCAGCTCGGCTTCGTGCCGCTCGACAATTCGGAACCCTTCCTCGCGGTGGTCGAAGCCAGGACACCCGTTCCTGACCAGAGGGCGCCGCGGGCCAACGGTGGACAACGCGATAAGGTGCTGGGAGCGCACATGTCTCTTCAGCGCCGTGGACCGGTGCTGGCCTGACCGCCGGCAACAGCGATCACGGCGACGATGACGAGCCCGGTCACCATCAGACGCATCCCCGCATCGGCGCCAAGCGTGTTGAGCATGATCTGCAGAAACACCAGGAACAATGATGCCCCCCATACGCCTGCGACGCTCGCCTGGCCGCCGCCCACGGCGGTGCCGCCGATCACCACTACCGCGATGGAGGCAAGCAGATACTCGTTGCCGATGTCGACCGAAGAACCGCGAAAATAACCGGCCAGCAAGGCACCGTTGAGGCCGCCCAGGCCGCCGCAGAGCATGTAGGTGAGACAGCGGATGGTGGCGACCGGTATGCCCGCGAGCCAGGCGGCCCGCTGGTTCTGGCCGATGGCGGTGACGCTGTAGCCGAAGATCGAGCGGTGCAGCAGCACGGCGATGCCGATGCTGGCGAGCATCGCGACAAGCACGAAGAGGGGCAGGCCGGCGAGGCGCAGATCCGTGAAGGCGGCGAAGGCGGGCGGCGGCTTGATCTGCAGGCCGCGGCCATAGCTGATGTCGACGGATTGGATGACGAAACTTGCCGAAAGGGTGGCGATGATCGGGGGGATGCGCAAGGCTGCGATCAGGAGGTAGTTGATCACGCCGATGGACGCGCCGCAGGCGAGCGCCGCGCACAGGCCGAGCGGGATCATGGCATCCGAGCCCCCCATCACTTTCATCGCAACGGCGCTGGCCAGGCCGATATTGGCCGGCAGCGACAGGTCGACATTGCCGGGACCAAGCGTGATGACGAACATCTGTCCGATCCCGACCACGATGGTGAATACCGCCAGCGAGAAGGCTGCGTCGAGCATGCCGGCCGCGCCACCGCCGCCAGTAGCGAGGATGGTCGCGGCATAGACGAGGCCGGCGCCGATGAAGGACCAGATCCAGGGAAGGGCGAAGAGCTTGCGGGTCAGATCCATCGCTCAGGCCTCTCGTTTCGCGATGAGCGCACGCGCCGCCAGAATGACGATCAGGATGGCGCCGTTGGCGCCGACCTGCCAATCGGGCGGGACATGCATGAAGCTGAGCAGTGAGGAGGAGGCGAGAGAGAGCGTCAGGGCGCCGATCACTGCGCCGACGGGCGACACGCGCCCGCCCACGAATTCGCCGCCGCCGAGGATGACGCCGGCGATGGAGAGCAGCGTGTAGCCATTGCCGATATTGGCATCGCCCGCCGTCGACAGGCCGGTGAGGGCCAAGCCCGACAGGACACCGAACATGCCCGCCAGCATGAATGCCACGATCTTGATTTTCAGCAGCGACCAGCCCGCCCGCCGGATGGCAGCGGCATTGCCGCCGGCCCCGCGCAGTATGGCGCCGTAAGCCGTGCGCTTCAGTCCGCAATGCACCAGCGCTGCGATGACGACAGCGGCGACGATCGGCATCGGTACGTAGGGCGTCTTGATGGTCATCACCGTGTGAAGCCAGTCCGGCGCCTTGCCGCCCGGCGTGGGAAGCAGCAGGATGGCTGCACCCTGCCAGAAGAAGCTCATGCCGAGCGTCACCACGATGGATGGCAGGTTGCGCAGATGGATGAGAGCTCCGATCAATCCATAGACGACGACGGCGCCGATGATCACCGCGGTGCCCAGCAGGGGCGCCTGCACCAGCCAGGTGGCGGTGACACAGCCGATGAAGCTGACGAAGAAGCCAAGCGACAGGTCGAGATCATTGACGGTGATCACGAACATCTGCCCGATGGTGACCAGCACCAGCGGCACGGCGAGGTTCAGCATCAGGTTAAAGCCGAGATAGCTGATGGCGCGCGGGTTCAGCCAGCCGATCGCGCCGAGCACGAGGAAGAGGGAGATCGCAGGCAACACCGCCCGCAGGAGCGGACGCCAGGTGGCGGTGCGGGCCGAAGCGGGGACAGGGGAAGCAAGGCTCATGCGGCCTCCGTAAAGGAAGACTGGATGACCTTCTCTTCAGTAATCTCGTGGCTGGCGAGTTCGGCGACGATGCTGCCGTTCCGGAAAACATAGACCCGGTCGCAGTTCTCCAGTTCCTCCGTTTCGGTGGTGTACCATAGGAAGGTACGCCCCTTGCGAGCCTCCTCGCGCAGGAGATCGTAGACCTCGAGCTTGGTGGCAATGTCGACGCCGCGCATGGGGTCGTCCATCAATACGATCCGTGCATCCGAGGCGAGCGCCCGCGCGAACAGGGCTTTCTGCTGATTGCCTCCCGAAAGGGTGAGGATGTTATCGGTCATGGCCGGAGTGCGAATGCGCATACGTTTGCGCCAGGTCTCGCCGAGTTCGTCTTCGTGCTTGCGGGAGATCAGGAAGCCGCGCCGGAGGGCGCGCATCGAGCCGATGGCGATGTTGCGGGCAATCGAGGAGAGGGGGAAGATACCGTCGCGCTGACGGTCGCCGGCGATCAGGGCCGTGGGCACGGTGACCTCGATGCCGGAGCTGTGTCCGCCCTTCGCCGCGAAGATGTCGATCAGCATCCGGGTCTGGCCGTGGCCGGCCAGGCCGGCCAGTCCGACGATCTCGCCCCGGCGCGCCAGCAGCTCGATGGCCGATCCGTCACCGGCAGGCCGCACGCGCACGCAGACCTCACCATGCGCCGATGGCGCCTGAATGCTGGTGCTGCCTTGCCGATGTTCGGCGCCCATGGCGCTCACGAGCCTGTCGCGATCGAACTCACGCGCAGGCCCGTTGGCGACTACGGCGCCATCGCGCATGACCACGATGCGGTCGGCATTGTCGAGGATCTCGCCGAGCATGTGGGAGATCAGGATGCAGCTCAGGCCTTTTGCCACTGCGGCGCGCATATAGGCGAGGAGCTGGCCCGCCGTATGGCTGTCGAGCGAGGAGGTCGGCTCGTCGAGAATGATGAGATGGAGCGGTGCGTCCGTCACCGTGAAGGCGCGGGCCACTTCGACCATCTGCCGGCGGCCGATCGAGAGATCCTCCACCACGTCGCCGGCGGCGATGCCATGGCCGGGAAAGATCTCGTCGAGCTTGGCCGTGATCAGGGCGCCGGCCCGGCGTCGCCAACCCAAGCCACGCAGCGCGCCGTGATTGACGCGGGTGTTCTCGGCCACGGTGAGATTGGCGCAGAGCGACAATTCCTGGAACACGCAGCGTATGCCGAGGGCATTGGCTGCCGTCACCGTATAGCCGATTTGCTGCCGGCCCGAGATCCGGATGCTGCCCGAGGTAGGCGGCAGGGTACCCGCCAGCACGTTCATCAGCGTCGACTTGCCGGCGCCGTTATGGCCGACGAGCCCGATACATTCGCCGGGGGTGACAGTGAAATCGACCCCGGCGAGCGCACAGACAGTGCCGAACTGCATGGTCACGCCGTCGAGGCGAACGATATCGGAAGGCTTTTGCGTCACCGATGAATCTCCGCCTTGCATCCCGGCCGCTTACTTCGCGGCCGCCTCAATGGCCTTGGCGACTTCGTCCTGGCCGTATTCGCGATTGGCCACGCCCCCGGCCGGCGTATCGGCGAGATATTTGTCGAGTTCGCTCGCCCCGATCGTCAGGATACCCATCGGCACCTCGTTGGGAACCTTCTTGCCGTCGAGGACCTGCTGGGCCACCCAGAAGGCGAAGGTCACCATGCCCGGTGCTTCGGAGGCCGACCAGGTGTCGTAGCCGCTGGCGCCTCCCTGCTCCTTCCACCAGGCAAGCTCGTCCTGGCGGTTGCCGAGCATGATCAGCGGCAGGGGCCGGCCAGCGGCCTTGAAGGCCTGCGCCGTACCGTAGCCATCGCCGCCCTGGTCGATCACCGCGGCGATCTGCGGCAGCGAGGGCAGGACCGTCGTCACCGCCTTCTGCGCCGTGGTCTGGTCCCAGTTGCCGTTGACCTCGGAAACGATCTTCAGGTTCGGATGTTTCTTGATTTCGGCTTCCACGCCCTTGGTGATGTCGGCGTCGATGCTCGTACCGGCCAGGCCGCGCACATAGAGCACATTGCCGCCATTGGGCAGGCGCTTGGCAACCTGGCGGACCTGTTCGGCGCCATAAGTCTCGGCGAGGTCCACCGTTACCTTGTAGGCGCAGGGTTCGGTGACGAGGCCGTCGAAGGCCACGACCACGATGCCGGCATCGCAGGCCTGCTTGACCGCGCCGTTCAGGGCCTCGGGGGAGGCGGCATCGATGACGATGGCATCATAGCCCTGCAGGATGAGGTTCTGGATCTGGGCGGCCTGGGTCGGAGCTTCCTTGTCGGCCGTGGTGAAGGCATCGGCTGCGGCGATCACCTTGTCGGCGACGGCCTGCTTGCCGACCTTGTCCCAGCTCTGCAGCATGGCCTGACGCCAGGAATTGCCGGCATAGTTGTTGGAAAGAGCGATCTTCTTGCCCGACGTGTCGGCAAGCGCGGGGCCTCCCAGCAGGAGCGCCAGCATCGGCGCGACGACAAAGGCCAGCTTCGAATTCATGGGAGTCCTCCGGTTCAGTGCTCTGATGTTTTTCTTGCCTGCCAACGCAGGCTGCTTGCCGATGAACCTAAGGTACAATATGTCACGTGGTCAAGCGCCCGACCACAACGCGATAGCGGCGCCCTTGCGGAGGTGACGGTGACGATGTCCTGTTTCGAAATTCTCGACGACCGCTTCCGGCGCCTGTTCGTCGGCACTGCACAGCTCGATCGGTTGTATACGGGCTGCCGCTGGGCCGAAGGGCCGGCCTATTTCCCGGCAGCCCGTTCGCTGGTCTGGTCCGACATCCCCAATGATCGCATGCTGCGCCTCGACGAATGCAGCGGCTCGGTCTCGGTATTCCGCCATCCTGCCGGCCATTCCAACGGCAACACCGTGGATCGGCAAGGCCGGCTGGTGACCTGCGAGCATGGCGGGCGCCGCGTTTCGCGCACCGATATCGATGGTCGCGTGATCACGCTGGCAGACCGCTATGACGGCAAGCGCCTCAACAGCCCCAACGACGTGGTCGTGCAGTCCAATGGCGATATCTGGTTCAGCGATCCCACTTACGGCATCGATTCCGACTATGAAGGCCACCAGGCCGACAGCGAGCAGGGTGCCAATCGCGTCTACCGTCTCGATGCCTCGGGCAAGCTGAGCGTGGTGGCGGACGATTTCGTCCAGCCCAACGGTCTCGCCTTCTCTCCGGACGAAAAGCTGCTCTATGTCGTCGACACCGGCCGCAGCCATCTGCCGGACGGTCCGGCCCATATTCGCCGTTTCGCCGTGGGGGAGAGCGGGGCGCTCGTCGACAAGGGGCTGTTTGCCGACTGCACAGCCGGCTTCTTCGATGGCCTGCGCCTCGACACGCAGGGCCGCATCTGGACCAGCGCCGGCGACGGCGTGCATTGCTACGATCCCGACGGTAGCCTCATCGGCAAGATCCTCGTGCCGGAGGTGGTCGCCAATGTCTGTTTCGGCGGGCTGAAGCGCAATTATCTCTATATCTGCGGGACGACGTCGCTCTACGGCGTCCGCCTGCCGGTCAACGGCGCCAAGACGTTCTAGGTGGCCGGCGCCCTAGTCGTGTCGGGCGCTAGTGCCGATCAGGCCTTCCTGCAAGGCGCGGACATAGGAGTGCCGCGTGTTGAGGATATGATTGACCAGGATCGAATCGAGCTCGACGAGGTCGCCTCTCTCGAAAGCCGACATCATCTGTTGATGCTCGATGTAGGAGCGGTCCTGTACGCCGGCGAGCGGTACCGAAAGATGGGTGCGCAACGTCGCAATGGGGCCGGAGACGAGGGCGTAACCGTCTTCGATGAAGCGATTGCGGCAATTGCGGATGAAGGCCTCGTGGAACACGGTGTCGGCCCGCGAATAAGCCACGGGATCGGCCTTGGCCCTGGCCTCGTCCATGGCCGCCTTGGCGCCATTCAGCATCTCGATCGTCTCGGCACGGCGGCGGGCCAGCGCGAAACTGACGGCCCGGCATTCGAGCAGGATGCGATATTCGCAAAGGTCCACCAGGTCCTGCTCCGTGGGGAAGAAAACATAGCTGCCTTTCTGCGGCACGATGTTCACCATTCCCTGCAATTGCAGCATCGAGAGGGCCTCGCGCACCGGTGTGCGGCTGACGCCGAGCTTGGCGGCCAGACCGAGTTCGGAAAGCTCGCTGCCGAGCGGCAATTCAGAATCGATGATGGCTTGGCGCAACCTTTCGGCCACGGTGGTCGTCAGCGAGCGCGGTCGGTCGATCGACAGGGCTGCGGATGAAGCGAGCGACACGATGGGCGGTTCTCCCAGATTCCAGCTTTCCAGTATGCAAGATACAGCCCGCACCGGCAATGGGGAGTGAAATTCTCCGAGGTGCAGGCGCTAGCAACAAAAATTACTGAGGTACTGTACTTCAGATAGGGAGGCGTCTAAGTTGCGGGCAGCCTTGGTTGGCTCAGCATCCGGGAAGCCGGCCATCAACAGGCCTCGTGCCACCCGACGGGAGAGGAAAGTGTTCAAGCCAAATCAGCTGAAGCGACGCCTTGCGGCGGGGGATGCCCTGTTCGGCGCCTGGGTGGAGACTGGCAGCGCCACCAATGTCGAAATCCTGGCGCATCAGGGTTTCGACTTCCTCATCCTCGATCTCGAACATGGCCTGGGCGAGCTGCGCGATGCCGTCGACATGCTTCGAGCGGCCGAAGGCGGCACGCCCTGCATCGTGCGTGTACCGTGGAACGATCCGATTATCCTCAAGCGCTTGCTCGACGCCGGCGCCAACAGCCTGATGATCCCATCGGTCGAGACGGCCGAGGAGGCCAGGGCAGCTGTCGCCGCCTGCCGTTACCCGCCGCAGGGACGGCGCGGCTATGCGGCGCCGCTGGTGCGTGCCTCGACCTTCGGCAAGGTCGCCGACTACATGGCGCGGGCGAATGAAGAACTCCTGATCGTCATCCAGCTCGAATCCGCCGATGCCGTGCATCGTGCCGCCGAGATCTGTGCCGTCGAGGGCGTCGACGTGCCGTTTCTCGGGGTCAACGACATGGCCGGTTCGATCGGCATGCTGGAGCAGCTCGACAGGCCGGAAGTGCGTGTCCTGGTGAGCGAAGCGGAAAAGGCGCTGCTTGCCAGCGGCAAGCCGATGGGCACCGTCCCGAGCGCCGGTGCAAATTGGCAGTCCCTCATCGAGGCCGGCTATCGCCTGGTCCCGGTGGCAAGCGATGTCGGTCTCATGCGCGACGCCGCTCTGGCGGTGGTGCGCGAACAGGTGAAATTCCGCGAGGAGCGGACGGGCGTGGCGGTTCACTCCGCCCTGCCGATGGACAGGGCTCATGCTTACTAAGATGTCGACAAATGCCTCCGCCGAGGCCATCCGTGCGCTGGAGGAGGCGCTTGGGCCTGCCGTGGTGCTTTCGGGTGCCGATATTCCCGAACGCAATCTCCAGGACTGGAGCACGCTCGGACCCGTCCGTCCGCTGGCCGTGGTCCGGCCGTCCGATGCCCAGGGCGTTGCGACGGCGATGCGGATTGCCGCGCGTCACGGTATCGCTGTCGTGCCGCAGGGTGGGCTGACGGGCCTGGCCGGCGGTAGCCGCCCTATCGAAGGCGCCATCGCCCTGTCGCTCGAACGGCTGGTGGGCATCGAGGAGATCGATGCGGCGGCGGCGACCATGACCGTGAAAGCCGGTACCACGCTGGAGGCCATCCAGCGGGCGGCCGACGATGCCGGTTTCTTCTTTGCCCTGGATCTCGGGGCCCGCGGGTCCTGCGCCATCGGCGGCAATATCGGTACCAATGCCGGCGGCAACCGCGTCATCCGCTACGGCATGACTCGCGACATGGTGCTCGGGCTCGAGGTCGTGCTGCCGGACGGCACGCTGATGACCAGCCTCAACAAGATGATCAAGAACAATGCCGGCTTCGATCTCAAACAGCTCTTCATTGGGTCGGAAGGCACTCTCGGCGTCGTGACGCGGGCCGTGCTGCGCCTGCATCCCAAGCCCAATTGCGTGATGGCGGCCCTGTGCGGCCTTGGCAGCTACGACAAGGTTCTCTCGTTTCTCGGCAGCACCCGCCGCTGGCTGGGGCCGACCCTGTCGGCCTTCGAGGTGATGTGGCCCGACTATTGGCAGGTGGCGACCCAGCGCGTTCCCAACATCCGCCGTCCGGTTTCCGGCGAACATGCCTTCTACGTGCTCGTCGAGGGCATGGGCACCCATGAGGACGAAAAGGCCCGCTTCGATGCCCTGCTCGAGAACCAGATGGAAGCTGGCATCATCGAGGATGCGGCAGTGGCGCAATCGCTGAGCGACGTGAAGGCATTCTGGGGCGCGCGAGACGCGGCGGCCGAATTCAGGCAGGTGCTGGGACCGCACAGTTCCTTCGATATCGGCCTTCCGGTTGCCGACATGGATATCTATGCCCGGGCCTGCCGCGCACGATTGGCGCGTGAGCTGCCGGGGTGCGAGAGCTACTTCTACGGCCACATTGCCGATGGCAACATGCACATCATCGCCTGCGTTCCCGGCGCGGCGCAGCAGCCTTACGAGGCGATCGACGACATCGTCTATGACCTCGTGCGCAGCCATGGCGGCACCATTTCGGCCGAGCACGGCATTGGGCTGAAAAAGAAGAAGTTCCTGCCTTACACGCGCTCGCCGGCCGAGCTCGAGCTCATGCGCTCGATCAAGGCCGCTCTCGATCCTCGCGGTTTGCTGAACCCTGGAAAGGTTGTCTGAGGCCTGGCGGAGCCGGGCCGTGGCGCAGCCACGACGGTTGCCATTGCGCACTTGCCTCGTCGGCACTCCGAGCCTGCGGCCGAAGCGAACTGCGCCGCGCAAGCCGGTGCAGCCGGAGATAGGCGTCTGGCTCGAGGGCAGGGCCAGACCGCGCATCCTGGCAGCCCCCAAACGGACCTTTCGGAAGATTACCCGACTTAAAACAGAACCGGCCACATGGGAAAGGCCAATGGGACGGAGACTATGATGACTATGAACAATGGCCAGGCCCACCTGGCCGGCCGCGACAGGTCCGATCGGGCATCGCTCGACCGCGCCATATCTCGGGCGAAATGGCGCATCCTGCCGTTCTTGATCCTGATGTATCTGCTGGCCTATCTCGATCGGGTCAATATCGGCTTCGCCAAGCAATCCTATCAGGCGACCACGGGTGTGACCGAAGCGGCCTTCGCCTTTGGCGCAGGTGTCTTCTTCCTCACCTACGCCCTCTTCGAATTGCCGAGCAACCTCATGCTGCACAAGGTCGGAGCCCGCCGCTGGTTGGCCCGCATCATGGTGACTTGGGGCATCATTTCCGGGCTGATGATGTTCGCCTACAACGACACGACATTCTCGCTGATCCGCGTTGTCCTGGGCGCTGCCGAGGCCGGCCTTTTCCCCGGCGCAATCCTGTATCTGACGCTCTGGTTTCCAAAGGAAGTCCGCGGAAAAATCCTGGCGATCTTCTATTTCGGCAGTCCGCTCGCTTTGATCTTCGGCGGTCCGATATCCGGCCTGTTCCTCGATATGGACGGCCTGTTCGGCCTCCATGGCTGGCAATTGATGTTCCTGATCGAGGGAGGCATCACCGTTCTGGTCGGTATCTGGGCCTATTTCTATCTGACCGACACGCCGGCCGAAGCCAAATGGATGCCTGCCGACGAACGCCAGGCCCTGACGGCCGCGCTTGCCGCGGAGCAGTCCGAAAAGGCCCATAGCGGGGAGATCGATTTTGCGCGTGCCGTTCGCAATCCGCGCCTGTTCTATTTTGCCGCCATCTATTTCCTGATCCAGATCACCGGCCTTGGCGTGGCCTTCTATCTGCCGACACAGGTTGCGGCCCTGCTCGGGGTCAAGGTCGGCCTGCTGGTGGGCTGCATTTCGGCCATTCCGTGGATTTGTGCCCTGATCGCGGGCTTCTTCTATCCGGACTGGGCGGTGCGCTCGGGCCGGCGTCAAATCTGCCTGCTGTTTTCGCTGGCGGCGATCGCGCTCGGCCTGGTGGCCTCTGCGCATGCCAGCCCGGCGCTGGCGATTGCGGCGCTCTGCTTTGTCACCATGGGCATCATGACGGCGCAGCCGATCTTCTGGACCTTCCCGACGCAATATCTGGGCGGCGCGGCGGCGGCCGGCGGCTTTGCGGTGATCAATTCCCTGGGCGCCCTGGGCGGCTTCGTCGCTCCGAACGTCCGTACCGGAGCCATCACCTGGTCCGGCATCGAGGCCTATGGTCTCTATGCGATCGCTGCAGCCGCGTTTCTTGCATTCGTCCTGGTGCTCTTCATCAAAAGGGTTTCGGACAGCCAGCCGCTCAGCGCGACGATCTCCTCTGTTCGGACCTGAACAGGGGAGCCCGGTATGATGTCGGCGTCCTGCGGGTAGGATCAGCCTCCCCGAATGTCGCCGATGTCGAGCCGTTTAAAACTGACGATCCAACCTCGTTGAGTCCAAGACAAACACCCAGGCCGAACACAAAATGACCAAGAAAATCGAGGGCATCATTCCCGTGATGATCACCCCGTTCACGCCGAGCGGGAAGATCGACTATGCGGGCGTGGCCAATCTGGTGGAATGGTATGTCGCAAACGGCTCGGATGCCTTGTTTGCCGTTTGCCAATCCAGCGAAATGCAGTTCCTGAGCCTGGAGGAGCGTGTCGAGCTCGCAGCCTTCGTGAAGAAGGCGGCTTCAGGCCGGATCCCCGTCATCGCATCGGGCCATGTGAGCGAAGATCTCGATGATCAGCTCGCCGAACTCACCGCGATCGCGGCAACAGGGGTAGACGGCATCGTTCTCGTCACCAACCGTCTGGATGCCAAGAAAGAGGGCGGCACGAAATTCATCGACGATCTCAATTGGCTGTTGCTGCGGCTGCCGAAGGACATGCCATTGGGTCTTTACGAATGTCCTGCTCCCTATCGCCGTCTGTTGACGGATGATGAGCTGGCCTTCTGCGCCCATAGCGGCAGATTTGTCATCTTGAAGGACGTGTCGTGCGACCTCGATACGGTCAGGCGGCGCATCGAGCTCACCAAGGATACGCCGCTTTCCATCATCAATGCCAATGCAGCGATTGCTTTCGACGCGATCAAGGCGGGCTCGCGCGGTTTCACCGGGGTTTTTACCAATTTCCATCCCGATCTCTACAAATGGCTGCTGATCAAGAGCTCGGACAATCCGGCCCTCGCCGATGAGCTCTCGGTCTATCTCGCACTCTCCGCAATGGCCGAGCCGATGGGGTATCCGAAACTGGCAAAGCTTTATCATCAGCGCATTGGCACTTTCTCCTGCACCGACAGCCGGACCGTGACTTTCGATATTCGCGAACGATTCTGGGCGCTGGATGCGCTTATGGACAAGATCGTCCAGGGGACGGAACATTACCGCAGGCGTATTGCGGCGGCCGAGCTTCTTCAAAACGGGATTGAGAGTGGCTCGCCCTCTTGACGTTCCCGGCTTCTGGCCCGGCGTGTGGTCTTTGACGAAAGTTGCCTTTGAAGATGTGAGCGCTCCGCATGTCGGGGCCTCCTCCAATGTGGCCGGCTTGCCGAAATTGTCTGGGTCGGAAGCGGGCCCGCATTGGGTGTCGCAGCACAAACCTGCCGGTCTTTGTCGTACTCCTCTACTACCCCAAGCCAGAAAATCGGGCCTATAAGGTCATGCTGGTGAGGTGGCCGGAAAAAGAATATGCTCGCAGCAGAGCATGAAATGCCGCCGTTCTGGCCAATGAAATCTGGGAGGAGTTCGTGGTCGAGATCATTTCCAAGCGGGATGGCCCGCGCCGGGAGGATGCCGCGTTGCGCAGGCTTCTGTCGGAGAACCGCACGACCATCACGCGTCTTGCCGATCAGTTCAGCGCCGGTGCCTATTCCGCCAGCAAGGTCGCCAAGCCGAAACCGCAGCCCAAGGGGCTGATCTTCCATGACATGAGCGCAGGCGCTCCCTCTGAGGAGCCACTTGCCCGCATACGCGTCAGCCTCAACGGCCGCGTCATCATGGTGGATGAAAACACCAGTCGCCAGCTGCACCATCTCGGCCAGATCACGACTCGGGACGGCGGCGAGGTCTTCGTGCTGGCAACCAGCGAGAATGGCTTTTTCGCTCCCCTGGATGAGCCGATCGCAACCCTGCTTGCCGGTCTCGACAACCAGACCTTGTCCGGCGACCACACTGAAGAGTGGCTTGTTGCCGAGATCGGCCGCCGGCTGGATCTGGAATGAATCTGGAGCTCCGTTCTCGCCGTGTCCACGGACCTTGCGAGGACGGTGCATTCCTGATGCTCTTACGACCTGCGGCATGGCGCTGGCATTCCGTGCCTCGCACTATCGCTGCCGCCCGATTGGAACTCCCGTGAACTAGAGGTGCTACTCGAGAAAGCGATGTGAAGCACGCATGACACGCGATATCGATCTGGACGACATCCGCACCAGCGTTGCCCCGCCCGGCCGGCAGACGCAGAGCCTGTCCGTGGCAAACCTCGACTATGACGAACGACGGACCATGCGGGCCTGGGAGAATCTGCTCTCCGGCGCTTCGGACAGGGATCGTGCGCGTTCGCCGGTCCGCTCCCTCATCCGCGATTCCTGGCACCGCTGTGCGAGCGGCGGCATCGATGCACAGCAGAACGAAGCGCCCCTCAGGGGCGGGCGGGACGAGGTCGAGCACCTGGCTTACCTCAACCGCGAGCTCCTGGAAGCGGCACGCCGGTCCTTCTTCACGATCGGCCGGTTGCTCGAAGGCACCGGCGCCATGCTGGTTCTCGCCGATGGCGAGGGCACCCTCATCGATACGGTCGGCGACGAACGCACTTTGCGCGACGGCATGGATATCCATCTGGCGATTGGCGGCAAATGGACCGAGGATGTCGTGGGCACCAACGGCATCGGTACGGCGCTGTGGGCCGGTGAACCGGTCTTCGTACATGCGGCCGAGCATTTCTGCGCGGGCATCAAGGCGTGGACCTGCGCCGGTGCCCCGGTGCGCGATCCCTTCGATGGGCGCATCATCGGCGTGGTCGACCTCTCGGGCCATCCCGACATCTTCAGGCCCCACAACACCGCTCTGGTCGCGGCGGCCGCGCGCGAAATCGAAAAAGCCCTGGCCGACCAGCAGAGCGAGGAGCGCACGCGCCTGCTCGAAGCCTTCATCACCTCGGCGCCGCGCTATCGCCGTTCCGACGGTTTGATGATCGTCGACCGCCATGGCCGGGTGATCTACAAGGCCAACCTGCCCAGGCCGATCGAGGGGGGCTTCCTCGCCTCCTTCTCGGGCGCCCCGGCCCGCAGGCTGGTCGAACTGACGGGGGCCGACAGCCTGGAGGGGCTGGTCAGCCAGCTGCCGCAGGAATTCCAGACCTGCCATGTCAACCGGCTGGAGCTGGATGGAGATCTGCGGGGAGCGGCGCTGGTGTTTCCGCCCGTTGCGGCGCCGAGCCTCGTGCCAGCCGTCAATCCGGCATCCACGCGTCTCAACGAGGCCCGGGCCGCCATCGTCGGCGAAAGCCCTGCCTTGCGGGCAGCCGTCGACGTCGCCTGCCGGGTGTCCCAATCCAGTGACGTCACATCCCTGCTGATCGAAGGGGAGACCGGCGTCGGCAAGGAGCTGTTCGCCAGGCTCCTCCAGCAAGGCAGCCGCTCGGGCACGAGCGCGCCATTCATTGCCCTCAATTGCGGGGCGATCACCCGTGAGCTCTTCGGCAGCGAGCTGTTCGGCCATGCACCCGGCGCCTTCACCGGTGCCAGCCGCGAGGGCAAGCCGGGTGTGTTCGAGCTCGCGAATGGCGGTGTGCTCAGCCTCGACGAGATCGGCGAAATGCCGCTCGATATCCAGCCCTTCCTGTTGCGCGTGCTCGAGGACCGCGTGGTGACCCGTATCGGCGACAGCCGGCGCCGGCCGGTCGACGTGCGGCTGGTGGCTTCGACCAATCGCGAGCTCAAGCAGGAGGTGGAGGCCGGGCGCTTCCGCCGGGATCTCTATTATCGCATCAGCACGGTGTCGATCCGCGTGCCGCCCCTGCGCGAGCGCGGAGAGGACATCGTGCTGCTGCTCGATCACTTCAACCAGAAGATCGCTACCCGCATGCAGATGGAGCCGCTGGTGTTCACGCCGCAGGCGCTGGACCATCTCATGGCCTATCACTGGCCCGGCAATGTGCGCGAGCTGCGCAATCTGGTCGAGAAGCTGCATGTGCTCAGCCATGGCGGCAGCGTCGGCCTTGCCGACCTGCCGGCGGAGATCATCCGGGGCGAGGGCGACGCTCACGCTCCGGCTTCCTTGCCCGCGGCGGGGATGGGAACGCTGGAGGACGCGGAACGCCAGGCGATCCGCCAGGTCCTGGCGGCCGAGGACGGCAATCTGAGCCGGGCGGCGCGCCGGCTTGGCGTTTCCCGTCCCACGCTTTACCGCAAGCTCGACCAATATGGCATCCGCCGCGGTTTCATCTGAATTCTGCTGAGGTTGTCTGGCCTGCGGGGGAGGGAACGGCGCGGCGGCATGCCGATGTGCGCCGCTCCCTGTCGGGATCAGACGAGATCGAAGCGATCGGCGTTCATGACCTTGGTCCAGGCGGCGACGA
>NZ_JASGFM010000006.1:0-229465 GCF_047605565.1 Labrys sp. (in: a-proteobacteria) | reverse complement strand
GCCCCTATGGCGGAACTGGTAGACGCGTCCGACTCAAAATCGGATTCCGCAAGGAGTGCTGGTTCGATTCCGGCTAGGGGCACCAATCTCACTTCATGCTGATGGACGTGCCGCCGCGATCAGTCACTCGCGCCACGATCCTCGCCCTTCCCTCCCGCTCCCACCCGTGACACTCTCCCGGTCCAGCCAACCAGGGAGTTCTCGCCATGTCCTCGTCCCCCGCCATCATCGTCACCGGCGCCGCCGGCAATCTCGGGGCCGCGGTGGTGCGCGAGCTTGCCAGAGGCAGCGCTCCGCTGGTCCTGATGGAGCGCTCGGCCGAGAAGCTCGAGGCGCTGGTCGCCTCGCTGCCGGCGGGGGTCGAGGTGCTGTCGATCGCCGGGACGGACATGACCTCGCAGGAGGCCTGCGAGGCGGCGGTGGCGCAGGCAATCGCTAAGTTCGGAGCGGTCGGCGGGCTGGCCAACACGGTGGGCGGCTTCGCGATGGCGCCGGTCGCCAAGGCCCTTGCGCAATGGGATGCCATGCTTACCGGCAATGCCCGCACGGCGCTCGCCATCAGCGCCGCGGTGCTGCCGGCGATGCTGGCTGCGCGCCAGGGCCGCATCGTGCATGTGGCGGCGCTGGCCGGGCAGAAGGCCTCGGCCGGGATGGCCGCCTATGCCGCCTCCAAGGCGGCGCTGCTGCGGCTCACCGAGGCGATCGCCGAGGAATATCGCAAGGACGGCATCACCGCCAATTGCGTGCTGCCCGGCGTGATCGACACGCCGCCGAACCGCGCCGCCATGCCCAAGGCCGATACCAGCACCTGGGTAGCGCCGGAAGCGATCGCGCGGTTGATCGCCTTCCTGCTTTCGGCAGAAGGTGGCGTGGTGACGGGCGGGGCGATTCCGGCCACGGGCGTGCCGGCGGTTTCGGCGTGAGGCCGTAGATCTGCTGCCTGGGAGCGAGCACGTCTCCGGCCGCTCTTGGAAACGCCCAGCGTACGGAAAGGAAGAGCGGACAGGATGTCCGCGCTCCCAGGAGCCGCCGGATGTCGCCTCAGGGCAATTGCCCGGCAATCTTCCGGCGCTATAGTTGCGCAAAATCCTGCCGGAGGAAGAAGCGCATGCCGACCCCTTTCATCCGTCTCGCCAAGACAGCCCTGCTCGCGTTACCCCTGGCCCTCGGCCTCGCCGCGGGGGCCACGCCGGCGGCAGCAAAGGACTGCGAGGACCTGGCGGCCGGGCGCTGCAAGGTGAAGCTGCCCGGCGGCATCACCATGGCCTATGTCGAGACCGGGCCGAAGGACGGGCCGGCGGTACTGCTCATCCATGGCCTCACCGACAATATCCGCTCCTGGTCGACGACGATGGCGGCGCTGCACAAGCGCGACCCCGGCCTCCACATCCTCGCCATGGATCTGCGCGGCCACGGCCAGACCTCGATGCCGCCCCGGGCGGCCTGTTCGCCCGCGCCGGAAAAATGCTTCCGGACCAGCGATTTCGCCGGCGACATCGTCGCCTTCATGAAGGCCAAGAAGATCGCCAAGGCGACGCTGGCCGGCCATTCGCTCGGCAGTTTCGTCACCCAGGAAGTCGCTCTGGAGCACCCCGAGCTGGTCGAGCGCGCCGTGCTGGTGGCGAGCTCCACCAAGGGCGTCGACAATGTCGCCCTGCGCGACTACGTGCTGAAGGAGCCGGTGGAAGGCTCCTGGAAGAAGGCGCTGGAGGCCAAGGGCTGGAAATATCCCGCCGGCTTCTACATGCTCACCCCGCTGAAGGCCGATCCCAAGGCCGAGGACTGGATCGCCAAGAACTGGGTGGTCGACCCGGCTGCCGATCCCGCCTTCCTCAAGCCCTATGTGCCGGAGACCGCCAATGTGCGGCTCGGCACCTGGATCGGCGCCAGCAAGGCGCTGCTCGCCACCGACAACACCGAGCGGTTGAAAAGCTTCTCGGTACCCGTGCTGGTCCTCTGGGCGACGCAGGACAGCATCTTCCTGGAGGCCGACCAGACCTGGCTGAAGCAGTCCCTCTCCGAGGCGGCTAAGACCAAGGGCATCTCCGCTTTCTGGAAGCGCTATGGCGTGATTCCCCTGCCGGCTTCCGGGGCGCAGGTCAGCGATATCGGGCATAACGTGCAATGGGGTGCGCCGGACGCCGTCGCCGCCGACATCGAGGCCTTCATCAAGACCGGCTCGCCCACCAGCGATCTCCTGCACAGCGACAAGCCGCCGGCGCTCGACCACATCGTCACCGAGCCCGGTAAGGCGGAAGTTATCAAGCTCGGCCAGCCGGCCACGGCGAATTGAGGGCAGAGACCGCCAGGTTCGGCGACAAGGGTAACGGGTCCGGGCCGGTCTGGAGAGACTGACGCAATAATCGCAAAGAGGCCGGGAAAAGCTCAATTTTGTCATGCCCGGGCCTGTCCCGGGCATCCAGCTACCGCTGTTCGTTGAGGCTGCGACCCTGGATTGCCGGGACAAGCCCGGCAATGACAAAAGTCGAGTCCCATCGATTTTCGGCCACACCGGGCCACCGGGGTCCCTGATCCAAGTTCACTTTATGGCTTGTTAAGTACGGCAATTCACTTTATGACTTGTTAAGTGAACCTGCCGAGGCCCTGATGAAGCGTGCCGACGATCACACTGCCGACAGCGGCGCCGCACCCAATCTGGAGGCGCGGCGTTCCAGCATTTTGGGCCAGCGCGTCAAGGCCTTCCGCACCGCGCGCCGGCTGACCCTGCGCGAGCTCGGCGATCTCACCGGCACCACGGCCAGCTTCCTCTCCCAGCTCGAACGCGGGCTTTCCGGCGCCAACACCTCCACGCTGATGGGGATCGCCAACGCCCTCGGCATCAATGTCGCCGACCTCTTCGACGAGGGCGAGGCCCTGCCGCACAAGGTCGTCTCCCGCTCCGAGCGCCCGGCCTTGCCGGCCAGCGGCGGCTGCCACAAGACCTTGCTGTCGCGGCGCCCGCTTCGCGACCTCGAAGTCTATTCCGGCGAGTTCGACGTCGGCGGCTCCACGGGCGACCAGCCCTATACCCATGGCAATTCCCACGAAATGTTCCTGGTGCTGCGCGGACGCCTGCAGCTGACGCTCGGCCAGGAGAGCTTCATCCTCGAGGCGGGTGACAGCATCGAATATTCGTCCTCGACGCCGCACAAGACGGTGAACATCGGCGACACCCCGGCCGAGGTGGTGTGGATCATCTCCCCCCCGACCAGCGGCGCCGCCGATCTCGACCAATATGTGATCCGGAAATCGCTCGCATCCGGATCGCCAGAACAAACAAGCGAGTCTTCAGAGGGATAACGGGATGACAACTGCAACGGCATTTGCCAAAAGATCTTGCGCAAAAGCATTTTGTGCCGGCCTGGCCGGCGCTGCCTTCGCCCTGCTGGCGGCCTCGTCGGCCCTGGCCCAGAACGCACCGGCCGCCGGCACCATCGCCGAGGGCTCGCTGAAGGACAAGACGCTGACCTTCGTCTCCTATGGCGGTATCTATCAGGACGGCCAGAACGCCGCGCTGAAGGAATTCGCCGACAAGTCCGGCGTCAAGCTCCTGAACGACGGCCCGACCGAGCTCGCCAAGCTCCAGGCCCAGATCGAATCGGGCAATGTCACCTGGGACGTCGTCGATACCGGCGACCTCGCGCCCTTCGCCTATTGCGGCAAATATTTCCAGAAGCTCGACTTCACCAAGATCGACATCTCGCACATTCCGCCCGGCCAGGTCGGCCCCTGCAGCGTGCCGGCCATGAATTACGGCATCGTGCTGATGTACAAGACCGACAAGTTCAAGGACCATCCGCCCAAGAACTGGAAGGACTTCTTCGACACCAAGAACTTCCCGGGTACGCGCGGCATCGACGGCAGCGGTGACCCGCCGGTCGGCCTGCTCGAACAGGCGCTGCTGGCCGACGGCCATCCGGTGGACAAGATGACGCCAGCGGACATCGACACGGCCATCGCCAGGATCAAGGCCCTCGGCCCCGACACCGTGTTCTGGAAGACCGGCGCCGAATCCCAGCAGCTCGCCGAATCCGGCGAGATCGACATGCTGCTGATGTGGACCGGCCGCGCCATGACCGCCGTCAAGAACGGTGCCAAATACACGCCCGTCTGGCAGGACTGGCTGGTGGTCAAGGACCAGCTCACCATTCCGGTCGGCGTCAAGGATCCCGCCGCCGCCCATGCGCTGATCAACGCCTATCTCGGCAAGAGCGCGCAGGAGGCCCTGACCCAGAAGACCTCCTACTCTCCGGTCAACAACGAGTCCAAGCCGCAGGTCGACGCCCAGGTGCAGGCCTTCCTCACCAACACCCCCGAGCGTGTCAAGCAGGGCTATGGCTTCAACACGGCCTTCTGGACCGAGAACTTCGAGGCCCTGAACGAGAAATGGGGCTCCCTGCTGGCGGGCAATTGAGGCGGAAAGTTCGGCTCGCGCCACCGGCACCGGTAGGCAGTTCGAAGGTTCCACGGGGGCGGCGACGCCCCTCACCCTTACCCTCTCCCCGTAAGAACGGGGCGAGGGGGACTTCGAACAAGCATCCTATGCCGATAGCGCGCCACCTCGCCCGACCGCCGGGGTGAGATGGGAGGTCCGAGGATCAACCGCCACGCCTGTGCTCCCTCGCCCCGTTCTTACGGGGAGAGGGTAAGGGTGAGGGGCAGCGCGGCCTCGAAGTACAGCGTGAGTCGCTGTGCTTCGGAGGCAAGACTTACTTCCGGTTCCCGTCTGTCCCAACCGCCACCTCGCCAAAACGGAGCTTTTGCGCGTGACTGACACCATGCAATCCTCCATGGCCATTGCACGGCAACGCAGGCTGAGGCCGCTTTCGGCCTATCCGTCGCTGCTGACGGTCCCGGCCATGCTGCTGCTGATCCTCGCCATGGGCTACCCCCTGCTGACGGTGGTGGTGCGCAGCTTCGCCGAGCCGAGCTTCGGCCTGCAGAACTATGTCTGGTTCTTCTCCACCCCGGCGAACCTCACCGTGCTGGCGCGCACCTTCTCCATCGCCGCCTGGGTCACGCTGGTCTGCGTGATCGCGGCCTATCCCTATGCCTATCTGATGACGGCGGTCGGCCCGAAATGGCGCCTGGTGCTGATCCTGTGCGTGCTGGTGCCCTTCTGGGTCAGCGGCGTGGTGCGCACGCTCGCCTGGGTGGTGCTGCTGCAGGATTCCGGCGTGATCAACACGGCCCTCCAGGCGCTCGGCCTCGATGGCATCAAGCTGATCCGTACCCCGCTCGGCGTCGTCATCGGCATGGCGCAGGTGCTGCTGCCCTTCATGATCCTGCCGCTCTATTCGGTGATGCGCAGCATCGATTTGCGCCTGATCCAGGCGGCACGCAGCCTCGGCGCCAACCCTGTCAGGGCCTTCTGGCAGATCTATTTGCCCCTGTCGCTGCCCGGCGTCTTCGCCGGCGCCATCATCGTGTTCATCCTGTCGCTCGGCTTCTACATCACCCCGGCCCTGCTCGGCGGACCGCGCAGCACCATGCTCTCCACCCTGGTGCAGAACCAGGTGCTGAGCCTGCTGGCCTGGGGCCGCGGCGGTGCCATGGGCGTGATCCTGCTGGTGGCGACCTTCCTGCTGCTCGCCATTGCCGCGCCCCTGATGCGCCAGCGCCACAAGCAGGCCTCGAGGAACTGACGATGAAACCGCTGCGTCTCTTCCTCGCTTTGTTCTGCCTCCTGGTCGCGATCTGGCTGGTGCTGCCGACCCTGGTGATCATCCCGATGTCGTTCAACCAGAACAAGTCGCTGGCCTTCCCGCCATCGGGCTTTTCCTGGCAGTGGTACGAGAACTTCCTCACCAATCCGGACTGGTCGTCGAGCTTCATCAATTCGCTGCGCATCGCCACCATCGTCGCCCTGATCGCCACGCTGATCGGCACGCTCGCCGCCCTCGGCCTCAGCCGCATGAAGCATGCCGGCGGCGGCATCCTGCGCGCCCTGCTGATCACGCCGATGGTGGTGCCGGGCGTGGTGCTGGCGGTCGGGATCTATTCGGTCTACCTCACCTACAAGCTGGTCGGCACGGATCTCGGCTTCGTCATCGCCCACACCATGCTGGCGATCCCCTTCGTGCTGATCGCCGTCTCCGCCAGTCTCGAAATGTTCGACGTCAGGCTGGAAAAGGCGGCGGCCAGCCTCGGTGCCAACCGTTTCACCACCTTCCGCACCATCACGCTGCCGCTGATCGCCCCCGGCATCCTGTCGGGCCTGCTCTTTGCCTTCGTGACCTCGTTCGACGAGATCATCGTCGCGCTGTTCATCACCAATCCCTACCTGAAGACGCTGCCGGTGCAGATCTTCACCTCCATCACCCGCGACGCCGATCCCACGGTCGCCGCGGTGGGAACCATCGTCTTCCTTGCCACGACATTGCTGATCGCCGCCGGCCTCCTCCTCGGCGCGCGCTCGAAGAGGAGCTGAGATGTCCAACGCAGCCGCCATCTCCACCCCTGCCGCATCCGCCTCGGGCGCGGCCGGCGCCGCCATCGACATCCGCAATGCCAGCAAGCATTACGGCTCTTTCACTGCGCTCGACGATGTCAGCCTCCATATCGAGCCGGGTGAGTTCATGACGCTGCTCGGCCCCAGCGGCTCGGGCAAGACGACCACGCTCAACGTGGTGGCCGGGTTTACAGAGCTCTCCAGCGGTGCACTTGCCGTCGGGGGGGAGGACATTGGCGGCCTGCCGGCGCACAAGCGCAATATCGGCGTGGTCTTCCAGCACTATGCCCTGTTCCCGCACATGACGGTCGGCAAGAACGTCGCCTACCCCCTCGCCTTGCGCGGCGTTCCCAAGGGCGAACGCGAGGCGCGCGTCCGCCGCGCCCTCGACATGGTCAAGATGGCCGATTTCGCCCATCGCTATCCGAGCGAACTTTCCGGCGGCCAGCAGCAGCGCGTGGCGCTGGCCCGCGCCATCGTGTTCGACCCGCCGCTCCTCCTGATGGACGAGCCGCTCGGCGCGCTCGACAAGAAGCTGCGCGAATGGCTGCAGCTCGAGATCAAGCGCATCCATCGCGAGCTCGGCACCACCTTCGTCTATGTCACCCACGACCAGGAAGAGGCCCTGGTGCTGTCGGACCGCATCGCCGTGTTCAACCACGGCCGCATCGAGCAGGTCGGCACCGGCCGCGAGCTCTATGACGAGCCGGCCACCTTGTTCGTCGGCAAGTTCATCGGCGAATCCACCACCTTGCGCGGGGCCGTGGAGACCTCCGGCAGCGAGACCTGCCTCACCATCGCCGGGCAGAAGGTGGTTTCGCGGGACAGGCTCGCCGACGGCCGGCAGCCGGTCATGCTGCTGCGGCCTGAGAAACTCTCGCTGGCGCCGGCGGCCACCGGTGTGCGCGACGGCCACAACAGCCTGTCCGGCCAGGTCAGCGAGGCGATCTATCTCGGCTCCAGCTCGAAATACCAGGTGGTGCTGGCCGACGGCTCGGTCGCCATCGTGCGCGCCCCGCTGGAAAGCCGGCCCTTCGCCATCGGCGAGGCGGTCGATCTCACCTGGGCGAGCGGCGATGCCAAGCTGCTGGCCGACGACGAGCGTGCCGACCTGACCCTGACCTTAATCGGGGGGCGGGTCTTCAGACCCGCCGCTTTTCTATCTAGAGCAAAATAGCTTTTCTTTGAATCGCTATTTTTCTCTAACTCTTTGTTTTGACGCATTTTCTTAATCGAAAAGTCTATCAACTTTTCTGAAAAATGCTCTAGCGCCGCGCATCCAGGCTGGTCTGAAGACCAGCCCCCCATACCATTCCTCATGCGAGACCCATCATGGACGTCAAAGTCAACGGCAACATCTCGTTCTGGTACGCCGATATTGGCGGCGTGCCCGGCTATCGCCCGGCGCTGCCGGGCGACCGCAGCGCCGATGTCTGCATCGTCGGCGGCGGCTTCACCGGGCTGTGGACGTCCTATTATCTGAAGCTGGCCAATCCCGGCCTCAACATCGTCGTGGTCGAGAAGGAATTCGCCGGCTTCGGCGCTTCCGGGCGCAATGGCGGCTGGCTCTCGGGGGGCTTTGGCTGGTCGCGCGAGAAATATCTGAAGACCTCCTCGCGCGGTGCGGTCGTCGACATGGAAGCGGCGATGCACGGTTCGGTGAACGAGGTGATCGCCGTCACCGAGCGCGAGGGCATCGACGCCGATGTCCGCCGCAACGACACGCTGACGGTAGCGGTCAACAAGGCCCAGCTCGGCCGCATCCGCAAATCCTACGACTACGAAAAAGGCTGGAGCGTGCCGGATGCGCGCATCAGCCTGATCGGCCGCGAGGAGATGCGCAAGCGCATCGAGATCCACAATGCCGAGGGCGCCCTGGTGCACCACGACACCGCCCGCGTGCAGCCGGCCAAGCTGGTGCGGGGCCTCGCCGCCGTGGTCGAGCGCCTGGGCGTTTCCATCTACGAGCAGACCGAAGTTGTCAGGATCGAGAAGGGCGCGGTGACCACCAAACGCGGCACCGTGCGCGCGCCGATCATCATCAGGGCGACGGAGGGCTTCACCGCTGGCATTCCCGGCTTCGAGCGCCTGTGGATCCCGATGAACAGCGCCATCCTGATGACCGAGCCGCTCAGCGAGGAGCAGTGGAGCCGGATCGGCTGGAACGGCTATGAGCTGTTGGGCGACGCCACCCACGGCTATTGCTATGCCCAGCGCACCCGCGAGGGCCGCATCGCCATGGGCGGGCGCGGCGTGCCCTATCGCTACGGCTCGGCCACCGACGTGCGCGGGCAGACGCAGGACCAGACCATCGCGCAGCTCTATGCCATCCTGATGCGCCATCTGCCCCAGACCAAGGGCCTGAAGATGGAGCATGCCTGGTGCGGCGTGCTCGGCGTACCGCGCGACTGGTGCACCACCGTCGGCCTGGATCGCAAGAACGGCATCGGCTGGGCCGGCGGCTATGTCGGCCTGGGCGTCTCCACGTCCAATCTATCCGGCCGTACCCTCGCCGACCTGATCCTGGAGCGCGACACCCCGCTGACCCGCCTGCCCTGGGTCAACCGCTCCGTGCGGGAATGGGAGCCGGAGCCCTTCCGCTGGCTCGGCATCCATTCGATGTACCAGCTCTATCACATGGCCGACCGGCGTGAGGCGGCAGGCCTCCAGCAGACCTCGCGCCTCGCCACCTTCGCCAACAAGATCACCGGGCGCTGAGAAGCCCCGGTTCCAGCTCTTTCAACGTGTCTGCATTGGAATGACCATGATCGACAGCAAGACGTTCGCCGATCTCACCACCCTCGATCTCGGCCCCTTCGGCCCCAAGCCGACCACCCTCAGCGAAGGCCAGGTCGAGGCGGCCAAAACCCTGTGGAAGTCGGAGGACGGGCTGATGGAAGTCGGCGTATGGGAATGCACGCCGGGCCGCTTCACCGCCTCGCGCGAGCGCAATTCGGAAACCTGCCACATCGTGTCGGGACGGGTGTCGCTGCATGACGCCGGCGGCCAGACCCGCGAGGTACGGGCCGGCGAGGCCCTGGTCCTGCCCAAGGGCTGGAAGGGCGAGTGGACCATCCACGAGACCACCCGTAAGCTCTACATCATGCACTACGATGCGGCCTGAATGCGTTTGTGGCGCCGCTCGGCCAGGATGGCGTTGATCTCTGCCCCGAGCAGGAAGGCCAGCGCCACCAGCCACAGGAAGAACAGCGCCGCGAAGACGCTGCCCAGGCCTGCATAGAGCTTGGAGTAGGCGGCAAAGTCGCTGATATAGATGCTGAAGGCGTAGCCGCCGGCGAGCCAAAGCCCCATGGTGATCAGCACACCGGGCCAGATCACGCCGAGCGAGGGGCGGCTCGCCACCAGGAACAGGTGTACCAGGATGATGGCGCCGCCGAGCACCGCGGTGGTGATGCCGTAGCGCGCAATCTCGATCAGCGGCTGCAACGGTGCCAGCACCGGCGTGAAGCTGATGGCTGCCTGCCATATCACCGGCCACAGCACCACCAAAAGAGCGAGTGTAACCAGAGCGAGCGAGGCCAGCAGCACGAAGAACAGGCTCTGCAGCCGGCACCACCAGAAGGACCGCGTCTCGACCAGGCCATAGGCCCGGTTGATGCCGACGCGGATGGCCTCGACGCCATTGCTGGCCAGCACCACCGCCACGATGGCGCTGACGGTGAGCAGGCCGGGCCGCGCCGTGCCCAGCACGCGGGTGACCTCGCGGGCGATCGGCTCGGAAACTTCGTGCGGCCAGGTTTCGAACAGCAGGCGCACGATCTCGTTCTGGAGGTCGGCGGTGCCGAGCACGCCGGCCAGGGACGCCACGAAGATCAGAAAGGGAAACATCGCCGTGAGCAGGGACAACGCCATATGGCTCGCCAACGCGTAATCGTCATGCTCGGTGACCCGTTGGGTAAGATCGGAAATGAATTTGTACGCCCGCATGCGGCAACCATGCCATTGCATCGCGGGATTTGCCAGAAAGGGCGGACCGGCATCCCGCGGAAACGGTGGATGCAACGCCGGGCGAGGCCACGGCAATCTCTCGATATCACACCCTTTCACGAATCGCGGAGGTGCCGCTTTCTCACCACTGTGTTACTCGCCCGTTCATCTTCGATGGGCTATGGCTTGCGGGTGTTTCCCACTGGAGCAAGGCAGCTTTCAACCAGAATATGCCTTGCTCGCCTGCCCTGTTTCAACTTGCCCTTGCGATTGCCGGTGGTTCGGCCGGGTCGCAAGGCGCTTTAGGCCCGGACGAGATCGATGCGGCAAAACCTGGTTGCAGCTCTGTTGTTGCTGGCCGCGAGCGGCCCGGCGATGGCGCAGCCGCGTGCCGTGGTGGAGCTGTTCACCAGCCAGGGCTGCTCGTCCTGCCCGCCGGCGGACAAGATGATGGGCGAGCTCGCCCGCGATCCCAGCGTCATCGCCTTGTCCCTGCCGGTCGACTACTGGGACTATGTCGGCTGGAAGGACACGCTGGCCGACAACACCTTCACGCGCCGCCAGCGCGCCTATTCGGAGGTGCGCGGCGACAGGGCCGTCTATACCCCGCAGATCGTGGTGGACGGCGTGCAGCATGCCGTCGGCTCCAATGGGGAAGAAGTCCGACGGGCCATCGAGATGGCCGCCACCCATCCCAGCGTCCTCAGCGTTCCCGTCGCCATTTCCGGCAAGAACGGCGCCTACAGCATTTCGCTGGGCAAGAGCGCCCACAAGGGCGAGGTCTGGGTGGTTCCCATCGAGACGAGCGCGGAAGTCAAGATCGAGCGCGGCGAGAATACCGGCAAGACGGTGACCTATTCCAACGTGGTGCGCTGCTTCCGCAAGATCGCCGACTATGACGGTAATGCCGCCACGCTGGCGCTGAAACCGGACGTCACCAATGCCCCGGGCGCCGACAGCTTCGCCGTCCTGGTACAGGCCAATGCCGCCGGCCGGCCGGGTGCCATTCTCGGCGCCGCCCTGCGCAAGCCGTGAGGACCGTGGGAGCGTCGACCTCCTGATCGACATCCCTCTCCTGCACACGCGACGTTTCAAGAATGTCGGCCCGGAGGTCGACGCTCCAGCGCAACCCGATCTTGGAACCGGCACGACTTGCGGTTAGGAAGGAGAGATTGGCAGCCTGCCAGCCAGGCCTTCTTTTCCGCCGGAATCCATCATGATTGACCAGAACGATATTCGTGCCGCCTATCAGCGCGTCGCCTCCCATATTCGTCGCACCCCGCTTCTCGACACCCAGGCCGGCACCTTCGGCCTCGACCATGGCGTGCAGCTCAAGCTCGAATTCCTGCAGCATGCCGGCTCCTTCAAGCCGCGCGGCGCCTTCAACAACCTGCTGTCGCGCGACGTGCCGGCGGCCGGGGTCGCCGCTGCCTCGGGCGGCAATCACGGCATCGCGGTTGCCCATGCCGCCCGCGCGCTCGGTCACAAGGCCCGCATCTTCGTGCCCGTGATCTCCAGTCCGGCCAAGATCGCGGCGATCCGCGCCCGCGGGGCCGACCTCGACATCGGCGGCGAACGCTATGCCGATGCCCTGGCCGCCTGCGAGCGCTATATTGCGCAGACCGGTGCGCTCTCCGTGCATGCCTTCGACGCCTGGGAGACCATCGCCGGCCAGGGCACGCTCGGGCTGGAATGGGAGGAGCAGGCCGGCGGCGCGCTCGACACCGTGCTGGTCGCCACCGGCGGCGGCGGCCTGATCGCCGGCATCGCGGCCTGGTTCGCCGGCAGGGTCAAGGTCGTCTCGGTGGAGCCGGAAGGCTCGCAATGCCTCAAGGCGGCGCTGGACGCCGGCGGCCCCGTCGATGTCGGCGTGGAGAGCGTGGCGGCGGATTCGCTCGGCGCCCGCAATTGCGGCGCCAAGGTCTATGCCGTCGCCAGCCGCCATGTCGGCGAGGCCGTCACCGTGCCCGACAGCGCCATCGTGGAGGCGCAGAAGCGCGCCTGGGCCGATGCCCGCCTCGCCCTCGAGCCTGGCGGTGCCACCGCCCTGGCGGCCCTGGTCGGCGGCGTCTACCGTCCCAAGCCGGGCGAGCGCGTCGGCGTGCTGGCCTGCGGCGCCAATGTGGATCTGACGACGATCGCGGGTTAAGCGGTTCAATCCCTGTCGGGCGCGCCGAGCGGAAAGAGCTTGCGATAGGGGCGGGCCTCGTCGACGGCGCGCTTGACCGAGGCACGTGCAAGCAGACGCGAGCGATAGGCCTTCACGGTCGGGAAGGCCTGGCCGATGGGATGCGTCCAGTCGGCATAGAACAGGAACGGTGCCGCTGCGCAATCGGCCATCGAAAAGGCCTCGCTGGCCGCCCAGTGCCGGCCTCGCAGCCGGGTCTCGAGCCAGCCATAGGCGGTTTCGAGCAGGCGCTTGGCCTCCTCCACGCCATAGGGATCGCGATGTTCCGGCGGACGCAGCGCGTTGTAGACCATCCGGCTCTGGGGGGTCGAAACATAATTGTCGAAGAAGCGGTCCATCAGCCTGACTTCGAGTGCCGCGTCGGGATCATCCGGCAACAGCCGCACCGGCCCCGGATGATGGAGCTGCAGATATTCGATGATGATGCTGGTCTCCAGCACCACATGTCCATCATCCTCCAGCAAGGGAAATTTCTTCAGGGGCCAGAGCTTCTCGAGGGCTGCCATGCTGGCGGGATCGGCCAGCATGCGGAACTCGAAGGACAGGTCGTTCTCATAGAGCGCGATCAGCACCTTCTGGCAGTTGGAGGAAAAGGGATGCGCGTGCAGGACCAGGGACATTGCCGTCTCCTTCGATGGCATGGGGCGTCAGCGCGTGCGGCGGTAATGCAGGATCACGGCGCCGGTGTCGAGCGGGCGGTTCTCGATCAGTTCCAGCCCGAGCTGGGGCAGGCCCGGCTCGAACAGGCGCTTGCCGTCCCCGAATATCGTCGGCGTCACCATCAGGCGATATTCGTCGACGAGATCGAGGCTAACGAGGCTGTTGGCCACGCCGGCACCGCCGAAGCAGTAGATGTCCTTGCCCTCGAGGCTCGACTTCAACGCCCCGATCGTGGCGGCGAGATCCGGCCCAGCCAGGGCGGCGTTCCAGCCGGGGTCACCCGACAAAGTGGAGGAGACGACCGTCTTGGGCAGGCGATTCATCACCGCGGCATGGGGAATGCCGGCGGCAGGACTGGCGGGATCGGTTTCGGCCGGGCTCCAGAAGTCCTTGTTGAACAGGAAATTGGTGCGGCCATAGACGAGATGGCCGGCGCGCTCCAGGGCATAGCCGGACCAGTGGGTTTCCAGGTCGCCCGACCACGCCGGCGGGACGAAGCCGTTCGGACCCTCGATATAACCATCCAGACTCGTGAACATCGCCAGGACCAGCTTGGCCATCGTCATTCCTCCCATGCATACCAGTTGCAATAAGCAAGCAGTTGCCTTCTAGCTCAACTGATCCTATTTTGCAAGCGGTATAGCGTTTGTGATTTTGAGGCGGCGCAAGGATACTCCGGCCCATGCGTGGCATTGGCTTGGAAACCACGAGCCGGAGCGGACGAGCCTTGCTCCAGGCTGCCCATCTCGACGAGGGTCATTCGCGGGCCTCATCGAGATGGGCTGCCCCTGTTTGATATCTTGCAGGCCTTTCTCGATCGCGCCCCGCAGGCCGATCAAGAGGGATCTGCCTGGGAGTGCGACGATGAACATGGCCTATCGGTCGGGCTGTCCGATCAACCTGACCCTGGAAATGCTGGGCGACCGCTGGAGCCTGATCGTCATCCGTGACGTGATGTTCGGCAACCGCCGGCACTATCGCGAACTCCTGACCCATTCGGAGGAGAAGATCGCTTCCAACATCCTGGCCGACCGGCTGAAGCGGCTGGTCGAGGTCGGCCTGCTCAGCCGGCGCGACGATCCCAGCCATAAGCAGAAGGCGATCTACAGCCTGACGGAGCCATCCATCCAGCTGGTGCCGCTGCTGGCGCATATGGGTGCCTGGGGCCGCCGATACACGCCGGTCTCGCGCCCCTTGTCTATCCGCGCGCAATTGCTGGAGGAGGGCGGCCCGCCGCTGTGGGAGGCTTTCATGGAAGAATTGCGGGCCTTGCATCTGGGCACGCCTGCGCCCGCCCGCTCGGTCCTGGCCGAATTGCAGGCAGCCTATCTGGCCGTGATGGCGCAGGAGGAAGGCGCAGCCGGCACCCTCAAGGCTTGATCGGATCGACGTCCCGCTCGGGATCGGCAAAGCCGATCAGATCCTGCGGCTTCAGCCTGTACTGGCGGGAATACCGGGCGGGCGCGTCGAGGATTTCGGGCGCATGCCCCTCCTCGACCTCGGCGATCCAGGCAAGCAGGCGGGCTTTCAAATCGTCCGATATGGCGCGGAAAGCCGTCATGCCGACGAGGTTCACCATCTCGTAGGGGTCGTTCTCGAGGTCGTAGAGATAGCTTTCGCGGTAGACATCCGAGCGGGGGGCTTCCTGGTCGTATTCGGAGGTCACGCCATATTTCCAGCGATGCGTGCGCAGCGCCCGCCCGGTCTCCGTCTCGCTGATCTGGATGAGGACGTCCTGCCGCCAGGGCTGCCGGGCGTCGCGGATGACCGGCATGATCGAGCGCCCCTCCATCGTGGTGGGTATGTCGAGGCCGGCGGCATCGAGCAGGGTGGGGGCGACGTCGATGGTGCTGAACAGGGCCCGTACCTGGCCGCCCGACATGAAACCCGGCCCGGTGATCATACTCGGCACGCGGATCGCGCTCTCATGGCAGGAGCGCTTATATTCGCTGTTGCGCGTCTTGAAATGGCAGGCATGGTCGGAGGTGAACATCACGATGGTATCGTCGAGCAGGTCCAGGCTCTTCAGGGCATCGACGAGCCGGCCGAAGGCCTCGTCGAGACGTTTCACCATGCCGTAATAGCCGCTCAGGTGCCAGGCACTGCTCCCTTGCAGGCCGACGAGATCCGGCGGCGTCCACTGGCTGGCGGCCATGGCCTCCCGGTAGCCGTCGGGCGGGGGATAGTCGTCGACGTGGTTCTGGTGATGCGGCTCCAGGAAGGAAACGAACAGGAAGAAGGGCTTGTCCTGGTGCTCGTCGCAATAGCGGATGGCGGCATCGGTCAGCGCGTCGATCCGGTATCCCGGCAGTTTGCGGCGCTTGTCTTCGGTATCGAACAGCACCGCATCATAGGCGTCGGACACGAATTCCAGCAGGTTGGCCGCAAGCCAGTTCTGATAGCCGCCGCGCTCATGCTTGGGCACGGGATCGGTGTCGCCCAGATGCCATTTGCCGATATAGCCGGTGTCATAGCCGTTGCGGGCGAATTCCCTGGCGATGGTGACGGCGTCATCGGGCAAGGGAATTCCGTTCCGGAATACGCCGGTCTGCGTGGCAAAGCGCCCTGTCTGCATCGAGGAGCGCGCCGGCCCGCAAAGAGGCTGGCTGGTGAAGGAATTGTAGAGATGCGTCCCTGCCCGGGCGAGCCGGTCGAAATGGGGGGTCAGACCCATCGGATTGCCATGCACACCCGTGGTGTCGTGGCGCTGCTGGTCCGTGAAGAAGACCACGACATTCGGCTTTCTCATCAGGTCTCGCTCCCATCCGCCCACTTTTTGGCTCGCCGTCCTGGCAGGAGGCGAAGGCCGTAGGGATGGTTTAGCGGCTCGGTTCAGGCCCGAAAAATGATATTAACTTACCCCCACCATAACTTGATGGAATATCGCAACGGCCCGAAAGCCGGGAGCGTCTGCGGTTTGGCGGAATCGCCAAGGATCGCAAAGACGCGCCGAACTCATGAGCCAGAGCAAAGCAGCGTTTCCGTTTAAGCGCGCTTTGGTCTGACTCATACCGGCGTTCCCTGCTCGTCCACCAACTGCGAAAGCAGGTCGAGCGAGCGGGCGAGGATCGGAAACTCGCTGGTCGAGCGGCGAAAGCAGGCACCTGAGGGAAAACGCCAGAACGGGTCTTCGAACAGGAGCTTCTTCAGGCCGGCGGCCTTGGCCATAGCCTCGACCTGCACCGGCGCCAGGGTGAAATAGGAGGTCCCGCTGATGATCCGGAAGCTTGCCGCCAGCGTCTCCACTTCCATGACGATCTCGGGCGAGCGCAGCCGCCTGTCGCGGAAATAGGTCTTCAGGCGTTCGACCACGGTGCCGTCGCGCTTGTAGACGATCCAGCGGCGATCGCTGAGGTCGCGGGCGGCGATGCTGTCCGATTGCGCCAGCGGATCGTCGCTGCAGCAATAGACGCACATCTCGACATTGAACAATTGTCGGGTCTCGATACCCTCCGGCGGTTCGCCGCGCAGGATGCCGAGCAGCAGGTCCACCCGTCCCTCCAGCAGTTGCGGAAAGGTCGTATCGGCCAAGTTGTAGTCGAGGGTGAAGCGCGTCTGCGGGAATTCGAGACTCAGCCTTTTTACGAGGTCCGGGGCGATCGCCATCTGGTAGGACATGCCCGCCGCGATGGTGAACATCTCGACGCTGCCCTTGCCGAGCGCCCGGATCTCCTCGCGGGCGTGCCGATGATGGGTTTCGATCGCCCGCGCGCGTTCGAGCAATTTCCGGCCGGCAACCGTGAGCTCCATGCCGCGCGTGGTGCGATGGAAGATCTGGCTGCCGAATTCGAGTTCCAGTCGGCGAATGGTCTTGGTGAGCGCGGGCTGCGACAGGCCGATCTTTTCGGCTGCCGCCGTGAGATTGCCCTCCCTCGCCACCGCCAGGAAAGCCTTGAGATTGCGGTCCATGCCATTCCCGAAAGTTATGGATAGGTGCACTCAATATCATTTTCCAAGCTCAACGGCAGTACCTATCGTGCAGTCCGAAGCGGGGCCGGTTCCGATCACGGGCAGAGCCTTGCGGCAGGCTCCCGGCGGAGCGCTGACAAGGGAGAACTCCAATGAGCCATCGGCATGCCAAACACGCCATCCTCGCCGTGCTGTGCCTGTCGATGTCAGCCACAAGCGCGGCAAAGGCCGAGGCCCCCTTCGTGGACGTCGGCAAGCAGGCGCCGATCACGGTCCTGATCAATGCCTCGCCCTGGTACAAGGGCTTTGAAAAGGTCGTCGAGCTCTATGAGGACCAGACCGGCAACGTGGTCAATCTCGAGGTGACGCCCTTTGACGGCATGCTCGAAAAGGCCCGATCGGCCGTGCGCAATGGCGGCACCAGCCCGCTCGACCTGGTGAACATGAACGGCCTGTCGGCGGTAGAATTCTATGAAGGCGGCTTCCTGACGCCATTCACGGATATAGACCCCGATTTCAAATGGCCGAAGGAAGCCTATACCTATGGCGACAGCAATTGCTGGGACGCAGGGAAGCGATATCCCGATTGCAGCACGGGCAAGGTGATGGGCTTTTCGCCCAACGGCAACGTCCAGCTCTATTATTATCGTAGCGACATCTTCAAGGAGAAGGGCCTCAAGCCGCCGGCGACCTTCGACGAGGTGCTCGCCGACTGCAAGCTGTTGCACAATCCACCGGCCACCTATGGCTATCTGCAGCGCGGCGAGAAGGGCAACGGCATCTTCTATGACTGGATGGCCTATATGCTCAGCTATGGCGCCAGGGCCGAGGCCGATCCTGCCCATGGCGACTACACCGTGACGATCAACAGCCCGCAGGCCAAGGCGGCGCTCGACAAGTTCATCGAGGTGAGCCGGAATTGCGGCCCCGCCAATTATGCGAGCCTGGGCCAGGGCGACGTCATCCAGCTCATGCAGACCGGCAAGGGCATGCAGGGGCATGCCGTGGTCGCGGCCTTCCCGAATTTCGACGATCCCCGAAAGTCCGCCGTGGTCGGTCAGATCGATGCGGCCATCCTGCCCAAGGCGAGCGCCGAGGCGGAACCCGGCATCGCCATCGGCAACCTGATCCTGGCGGTGCCCGCCAATGCCTCGGAAGCCGGCAAGAAAGGGGCGGTGGCCTTCGCCAAATGGTTCCTGACCTATGGCGCGCAATATGCCTATGCCGAGGCCGGCGGCATTCCGGTGCGCGGCGACGTGCTCTCCTCCGACCTCAGAAACCGGCCCGAGTTTCGCTGGATGGCAGCCTATCAGGACTCGCTGAAACATGGCCGCCAAGTCTTCTTCTATGCGGAAGGCACCACCATCAGCAACAATGTCGGCCTGCGCATCAACCAGGCCCTGGTCGGGGAGATGAGTTCGGCCGCCGCCCTCAACCAGATCGCCCGGGAAATGAAGGCCCTCTTCGAGAAGAACGGCCGCAAGACCGGCATGCTGCCACCCTTGCCGGAATGAGCCTGGCAATCGCACAGGGGACGGGAGGAGGCGGCTTGCCGTGAAAAAGGCGCCGCCATTCTGGAAAGGGGAAAGTGTGTCCGATTTCGTCGACCGCCACCTCGCCTGGTTCATGCTGGGGCCGGCCATGCTGGTCCTGCTCGCCTTGACGATCTATCCCGTGCTCAACCTGATAGCGATGGCGTTCGCCGACATCCGCTTCGAACAGGCGCGGGAAATCTGGACCTTCCGGCCCCTGGATAATCTGCGCCAGCTCGCTGGAGACGAGGTCTTCCGGCGAGCCTTGCTCAACACCATCGTCTTCGCCGTGGCGGCCGTCTGCCTGGAAATGCTGATCGGGCTGGCATTGGCCATTCTGGTCTCTTCATTGAGCGGCCTGAAGGGACTGGTGCGGACCACCCTCATCCTGCCCGTCCTGATGCCCCCCGTGGCCATCGGCTCGATGTGGAAGCTGATGTACAATCTCGATTTCGGCGTGCTGAATCAGGCCGTGACCGCCCTTGGCCTGCAGCCGATCAACTGGCTCGGTTCGAGCTCCCTCGCCTTGATATCGGTGATCATCGTCGACGTCTGGCATTGGACGCCCTTCGTCTTCCTCATCCTGTTCGCCTCGGTCGAGGGCATCTCGAAGGAGATCATCGATGCCGCCAGGCTGGATGGCGCAGGCAATTGGGGCATCGTCACCCGTATCATCGTGCCCTTGATCTGGCCGCCGCTGCTGGTGGCCGCGCTGTTTCGCATCATCATGGCCTTCAAGGTGTTCGACCAGGTGTTCCTGCTCACCTCCGGCGGCCCCGGCAATGCCACCGAGGTCATCAGCCTTCATCTCTACAAGGTCTATTTCCAGGAGAACCAGCTCGGCTACGGCTCGATGCTGTCGCTGGCGATCATCCTGGCGCTGCTCTGCTTCATATGGATCAGCCGGCGTGCCGGCAAAGCCATGGAGCCACGCTGATGCTGGTGCTTCACGGCCACTCCCGAGCCATCGGCTACGGCCTGATCGCCCTCGGCGTTTTCATCACCATCGCCCCCTTCCTGTGGATCGCCCTGCAATCGCTGAAGAACGAGATCGATATCCTGCGCGGAAGCTGGCTGTTCGCGCCGAACGGCTTCAACTATGCCGACGTGCTCTATTCCAGGCGCTCGGACTTTCCCGTCAATATCCTCAACAGCCTCATCGTCGCCTCGAGCTCCACGATCTCAGTGCTGGTGATCGGCACGCTCGCCGCCTATGCGCTGACCCGGTTGCAGGTGAAGCCCTGGGTCTCCCGGCTGTTCCTGGGCTGGACGCTGATCTTCAACATGCTGCCGACCCTGACCCTGGTCGGCCCCTGGTACCTGATCTTCCGCCAGATCGGCCTGGCAAGCTCGCTGACGGCCCTGGTGCTGACCCATATCGCCCTCAACCTGCCGATGACGATCTGGATGATGATGGCCTATTTCCGCGAGCTGCCGCAGGAGCTCGAGGATGCGGCCCGCGTGGATGGCTGCCGCCAGATCGATGCCTTCTGGAGGATCCTGCTGCCCTTGACCACGCCCGGCCTGATTGCAGCGGGCGTGCTGGCCTTCGTGTTCTCGTGGAACGAATTCTCGGTCGCGCTGACATTGACGGACCGCGCGACCGCAACGGTGCCGGTGGCCGTCGCCCGCTTTGCCCAGCAGTTCGAGGTGCAATATGGCCAGATGGCTGCCGCCTCGGTGCTCTCCACCATCCCCGCTTTGGTGCTGATGTTCTTCGGCCAGCGCTTCGTGGTACAGGGGCTGACCATGGGCGCGGTGAAGTGACGGCACCTGCCGAAGACTGACAGGTGCTGGAGAGAAGACGGCCCGATCGCCGTCCGCTTCATGCAAAGGCTGGGCTCAGCCCTTGTTGTTGGCCTTGTAGCGCTCGATCGCCTCGAGGATCATCGCCTCGGCTTCCTTGGCGTCGCCCCACCCCTCGACCTTGACCCACTTGTTCTTCTCGAGGTCCTTGTAGTGCTCGAAGAAGTGCTCGATCTGCTTGAGGGTGATCTCGGGCAGATCGGTGTAGTTGTGCACCTTCTCGTAGCGGCGGGTCAGGCGCGGCACGGGCACGGCGATGATCTTCTCGTCGCCGCCGGACTCGTCACGCATCTTCAGGACACCGACCGGGCGCACGGCGATCACGGCACCGGGAATGATGCCGCGCTGATTGGCGATCAAGACGTCGATGGGATCGCCGTCATCCGACAGCGTGTGGGGTACGAAGCCGTAATTGCCGGGGTAGCGCATCGGCGTGTAGAGGAAGCGATCGACCACGAGCGCGCCGGAATCCTTGTCCATCTCATATTTGATGGGCTCGCCACCGACGGGAACTTCGACAATGACATTCACCTCGTGCGGCGGATTGCGTCCGGTCGAGATCGCTTCGATACGCATCGTAGATCACATCCTGGTTGGGCCGGCTCTGGCGCAGGATGCCTCCAGACCCCGATCAGACTGCAGCCTTAGGCGGAACACGCATGGGTTTCAACCCGAAGATCACAAGAATATGATGCTGGTTTCACGAGAAACACAGTAAACGGCTCATCCCGTCACGGCAGCGTCACAACGGAAGCCGGCGCGGCAACACCGATCTATGCTTCGAAGACATGGGCCGGTCCGGCCACGCTCAAACGTACGCGCGTGCCGGTCGGCGGCAGATCGAGGCCGGTTCCGCTGATGCGGAGTCGATTGCCATCGGCCAGCTGCACCGTCACGGCCCGCAGGGCACCACCGAATTCGACGTCCACCACGCTGGCAAAGCAGCCCTGCGCGGCCTCGTCCGCACTTGGGGTGAACTTGACCTGCTCGGGGCGCAGCATCAGCTCGATGTCTCCCCGCTGGCCATGCGTCCCGGCCGCGAGGCGTCCGAGCACGCAATCGACCCAGCCGACCCCGGCCTGCCCCTTGAGCAGGATGGCCTCGCCCAGGAAGAGCGCCGTCTCGCGGTCCCGCGGCCGGCGGTAGAGGTCGTGCGGTGCGCCGGCCTGTACCAGCCGGCCCTCGCGCAGCACGGCGACCTGGTCGGCAAAGGACAGCGCTTCGGTCTGATCGTGGGTGACCAGGATGGTGGTGACGCCGGCTTCCTGCAGCAGCGCCGCCACCGCCTTGCGGGTTGCCTCGCGCAGGCCGGTATCGAGGGCCGAGAAAGGCTCGTCCAGCAGCATGAGCTTGGGCTGGCGTGCCAGCGCCCGCGCCAGCGCCACGCGTTGCTGCTGCCCGCCGGAAAGTTGGTGCGGCCGGCGCTCCAGCAAGCGCGGATCGAGATCGACGGTACGCATCAGTGCGCGAATGCGGTCGTCCCGGCCCGTCGCACCCCGCTCCAGGCCGAAGCCGATATTGTCGGCGATGGTGAGGTGGGGAAAGAGCGCCCCGTCCTGTGTGACGAAGCCGATGCCGCGCCGATGGGCGGGCACGATGGCGGGACCATCCGCCAGGACGGTGCCGTTCAGGGCGATGCGGCCAGCATCCGGTCCCTCGAAACCGGCGATCAGCCGGAGCAGCGTGGTCTTGCCGGATCCGGAGGGGCCGACGATGGCGGTGCGGCTGCCCGAGGCGACCTCCAGGCTGACATCATCGAGCGCCACCATGGCGCCATAGCGCTTGCCGGCCTTGTCTATGCTCAGGAAACTCATTGGCCGATCGATCGCCTGGACTGGTAGTGGAGCAGGAGGGTGAGAGGCAGCGACAGCAGCACCATCAAGAGTGCAAAGGGCGCCGCCGCCACATAGTCGATGTCGTTGGTCAGTGACCAGAACCGCGTCGACAGGGTGACCGTGCCGTTGGGCGCCAGCATCAGGGTCGCGGTCAGCTCCGTGGTAATGCCGAGGGCGACCAGCGCCATGCTCGCCGCGACGCCGGGGGCCGACAGGCGCATGGTCACCTGCCAGATCGCCTTCAGCGGCGGGCGCCCCAGCGCCATCGCGGCCCGTTCGAGCTCGACGGGAGCCTGCGCCAGGCTGGCCCGCAGCCCGACCACTGCCCGCGGCAGGAACATCAGGCCATAGGCGAGCAGCAAGGTCGTCATGGTCTGGTAGAGCGGCAGGGCGACGCGCACCGTGATCGTCACCAGCGCCAGCGCCACCACCACGCCCGGCAGCGAGCCGACATAATAATGGCAGGCTTCCAGCACCTTCTGCAGGCGGCCCGGCGCGCGCACCGACAGCCAGGCCATCGGCAGGGCGGCCAATGTGGTGGCGGCTCCGCCGAGCAAGGCCAGGCCGAGCGTCTGGCCGAGCGCGGAGCCGATGTCATCGGAGGACCAGGCGGCCGCGCCACCGAGATAGAGCCAGCGCGCCAGCGTCAGCAGCGGCACGCCGAGCGACAGGAGCGCGAGACCGAGCGGCAGTGCCAGCCAGACCAGGGTGCCACGGCCGAGCCGGGCGCGGGCCGCCGGACGCGCGGCGCCGGAACCGACGCGGGCATAGCGCTCCTGGCCGCGCACCCGGTTCTCGAGCCCCAGCAGCACGAGGCAGGCGAGCACCAGCACGCCGGCCAGCATGTTGGCGGCCGGGCCGTTATAGGCCGACTGGAACTGGTCGACGATCGCCGTCGAGAAAGTGTCGAACTCGATCATGGCATAGAGGCCGTATTCGGCGAGCAGGTGCAGGCCGACCAGCAGCGAGCCACCGCAGATCGCCAGCCGCAATTGCGGCAGGATCACCCGGAAGAACACGCGCGAGGGCGACTGGCCCAGGCTTGCCGCCACGTCCTCGAGCGCCGGGTCGAGCCGCCGCATCTGGGCCGCCACGGGCAGATAGAGGAAGGGCAGATAGGCCATGATCGAGACGAGCACACCGCTCCACAGGCCGCGCATGCCCGGAACGAGGCTGATCCAGGCATAGGAATGCACGAAGGCCGGTACGCCGAGCGGCGCCACCGCCAGCCACGACCAGAGGCGTGCGCCCGGCAGGTCGCTGCGCTCGGTGAGCCAGGCCAGCGCCACCGCCAGCACGATGGCGATGGGAATGGTGACGGCCTCGAGCAGGACGGTATTGACCAGCAATTCGCCGACCCGCGGGCGCACCACCAGTTCATAGACGGTCTGCCATCCCGTCTGGGCGGTGATGAAGACCACGAAACCGAGCGGCAGCAGGGCGACCAGGGACACCAGCACCGCAGCCAAGGCAACGGCGTCACGCCCGGTGAAGCCGGGGGATGATACGCGCAGACTGCCGATTTCGGGCTGGGATGACGACGATGACACGAGGTGTCCTGAAATGCGAAGGCCTCCGGCGCAGAGCCGGAGGCGCGATGATGTCAGGTTTGCGACGGTGGCGCCATAGCGGGTTCCCCGGGTGCACGGACGTCCCGTCCGTTCTTGAAACCACTGCGCCCCACGAGAAAGGAGGAGGCGGGCGAGACGCCCGCGCACCCGGAGTCTATCAAAGCAGGCCGGCCGCCGTCATCAGGTCGGAGACCTTCTTGGAGTTGAGCTGGGCCGGATCGAGCTTGGGCGCATTGAGGTCGGCCAGGGGCACCAGCTTGGGGTTGGAAGCGGCATCCTTGCCGACGGCGTATTCGAAGGACGTGCCGGTCTTGAGGATCTCCTGGCCGCCCTTGCCGGCGATCCACTTCACGAAGGCCTCGGCTTCCTTCTTGTGCTTGCTGGAAGCGAGCACGCCACCGCCCGAGATGCTGACGAAAGCGCCCGGATCCTGGTTGCGGAAATAATGCAGCGCGACGTTCTTGGAATTCTCGCCGGTCTTGGCCTGGTCGCCGAACCAGTAATACTGGTAGATGATCGCACCTTCGACCTCGCCGTCATTCACGCCCTTCATGGCGATGCCATTCTTCTTGAACGGCTTGACGTTGGCCTTCATGCCCTTGAGCCAGGTCGCCGTGGCTTCCTCGCCCTTCAGGGCCAGCAAGGCGCTGACGATGGCCTGGAAATCGGCGCCGGCCGGCGCTGCGCCCCAGCGCCCCTTCCAGGCCGGATCAGCCAGGTCGAGCAGGGACTTCGGCAGCTTGTCCTCGGTCAGCTTGGTCTTGTTGTAGGCGAACACGGTGGTGCGGGCGGCGATGCCGATCCAGCGGCCATGCGAGGGCTTGAAGGCCTCGGGCACCTCGGCCAGCGTCTCGGTCGAGAGCGGCGCGAACAGCTTGGCATTGTCGACCAGCACCATCGCCGGCGAATTCTCGGTGAGGAAGACGTCGGCGGGCGACTTGTCACCCTCCTGCACCAGCTGGTTGCCGAGCTCGGTGTCGCCGCCATTGCGCAGCGTCACCTTGATGCCGGTCTCCTTGGTGAAAGCCTCGGCCCAGGCCTTGGTCAGGCTTTCATGCTGCGCATTATAGACCGTGATACCCGCATCCTCGGCCTGGGCGGCCAGGGGAGCAGCGATCAGGGCGGCGGCAAGGGCAACGGCCCCGGCCAGCGCTGCACGGCGATGCGGCAGGAAAACTTTCATCAGAACCTCTATCGGTTGGCTTCAGCCAAGGGATGATTGAACACCCGATCTCTAGGCTCACCGAGAAGTTCCCGTCAAACTCTTTAGATTAGAATTAGAATTATTAAAAACTATAAATCGAATCTGTTTATTTCGAGAATGACATCTGGCCTCTCCGGAATGACGAGAGGAGAACTTTCGTCTTCCCGGCAAGCATCGAATTAGACATCGGATTTTCTATTGGCCAGCGTAGCCAGATCCAGGATTACAAATGCGTAACGGGCGGCTGGGGGCCGGAAGCGCCGCTTGCGCCAGGCTTTGGCGCGCCGGCCTGCTTGCCAGCGGAAGGACAACCAAGGCGCCATTCATCGATGGCCGCCGGACTCTCATGACGGAAATCGACGGACCGCGGGCAGGACGAGACAACGAGGCGGAAAAGTCCAGGCCTGGTTCAGGCGCCCCAGGCGAAAGCGATCTTCTGCAGCTTCACCTCGCCGAAGCGCTCCACCATGCTGTCCACGGATTCGCCGCCGAGGCGCCGGTAGAAATCACAGGCTCGCACATTGTCGGCCAGCGCCCACACCACCATGCCCTTGACGTCGTGACCGTTGAGATCGCGGCGCACCGCGTTGAACAGCCGCTTGCCCAGGCCGATGCCCTGATATTCCGGACGCAGATAAAGCTCGAAGATCTCGCCTTGATAGGGCAGGCCGACGGCCCGGTTGCGGCCATAGGTGGCATAGCCGGCGATCACGCCGCCAAAGGACATCACCACGATGCGGGTCTTGCGGTCGATGGCATAGCGCCACCATTTGGCACCGCGCCGCTCGACCAGGCGTTCGAGCTCCCGGCCGGGAATCACGCCACGATAGGCATAACGCCAAGCGGCGTCATGCACATCGGCGATGGCGTGGGCGTCGTCCGGGCGAGCCAAACGGATTTCGATGGCGTCGGTGCTCATGGTGGGAGGATAAGCGGGGCTGGCCGGTTCCTGCAAGTGAATTGCTCGTAGGAATGCGCTTCCCGAAGCAGTGCGCATCGCAGCGGCTCTACTGTTTTCCTTCAGGGCCTTGTTTAGACACGCCTTTGCGATTTTGACGATTCCCCGATCGAAAAGCGCCATGGCGTCGCGCCGGCCCGCCGCGGCGCACAAATCTGTTGCAAGCCGGACGCCCAGCCTGTTGAAAGGCCTGGAAAGGACCCGGCATGACTTCTCACCTCGCAAGCGCCCTTCCCGTTCCGGCGGATCATCCCGTGGCGGCCAGCGGAAGAATCGGCGTTCTCCTGGTCAATTTGGGCACACCGGACGCGCCGACCTACTGGCCGATGCGGCGCTATCTCAAGGAATTCCTGTCCGACCGGCGGGTCATCGAAGTCTCGCGCCTGTTGTGGTGGCCGCTGCTCAACGGCATCATCCTGACGACGCGCCCCGGCAAGAGCGGCGCCAAATATGCCTCGATCTGGGACAAGGCCGAGAACGCCTCGCCTCTCCTCGTCATCACCCGGCGCCAGACCGAAAAGCTGGCCGAGACCTTCGCCGCCGATTCGCGCCTCACGGTGGATTTTGCCATGCGCTACGGCAATCCCTCCATCGCCTCGCGCATCGACGCCCTGCGCACCAAGGGCTGCGACCGTATCCTGATCGTGCCGCTCTATCCCCAATATGCGGCGGCGACCAGCGCCACGGTCTGCGACAAGGCCTTCGAGCACCTGATGACCCTGCGCTGGCAGCCGGCCGTGCGCATCGCGCCGCAATGGCATGACGACCCCGTCTATATCGAAGCCCTTGCCAGCTCCGTGCGCCAATCCCTCGCCAAGCTCGACTTCGAGCCGGAGGTGCTGCTCGCCTCCTTCCACGGCGTGCCCAAGAACTACCTGATCCAGGGCGACCCCTATTACTGTTTTGCCATGAAGACGGGACGGCTCCTGCGCGAGGCGCTCGGCTTCAGCGAGGACCGCTTCAAGATCACCTTCCAGTCCCGTTTCGGCAAGGAGGAATGGCTCAAGCCCTATACGGACGAAACCGTAGAAGGGTTGGCCAAATCGGGCGTGAAGCGCCTCGCCATCGTGGCGCCCGGCTTCGTGGCCGACTGCCTGGAAACGCTGGAAGAACTCGGCGAGGAGAACAAGGAGATCTTCCAGCACCATGGCGGCGAGCATTTCGCCTATCTGCCCTGTCTGAACGACAGCCCCGAGGGCCAGCGCGTGCTCGAGCACGTGGTCGGGCGCGAATTGCAGGGCTGGGTCTGACGGGCGGCTCGCGACTTGGTGTCATACCAACGGTATTGACGCTTGACCGCTCAAGTACCGTCATTGCGAGCGTAGCGAAGCAAGCCAGAGCTGGAAACCGTGGCGGTCATGCCTCCTGGATTGCTTCGCCATGCCAATCCTGCGGATTGGCAGAGCTCGCAATGACGCGGGGGTCAAACATCGCGGCCGTCGATATTATCTCACTTCAGGATGGCGGCCGCCCGGTCGAGGGCCGGGCCGAAGCCCTTGAGCGAGACCGTGAAGACGAGCGGCTTCACACTGTCGTCGACCGACTTGGCCGTGAGCTTGAGCTGCTTGCCGGCCTTGAGCGCCGTGATGGTGTTGGCATCGAGCGCCAGCGGCACCAGGCAGCCGGCCGGGATGCAGGTCTTGTAGTTCAGCGGCTTGCCACTGGTCCCGGCATCCAAGGCGAGGGACACGCCAGCATCGAATTGCAGGCCGAACGGCATCACGAGATTGCCGCTGGTGCCGCCATCGGCCGTGGGGTTCAGCTCGACCGCCAGCACGCGCTGGCCGGTCTTGGTGTCGCTCTGCACCTGCTGGACCGCACATTGCTTGGCATTGTTGACGACATTGCAGAGCACCCGCCAGTCCTCATAGCTCTCCTGGATGGAGGAAGCCCCGCCGGGCAGCGGCGATTTGGCAGGCGCGGGGTCCTGGGCCTGAGTCTGGGCCTGGGCGGCGCTCACCAGAAGGGCAAAAGCGAGACTAAGGCTGGTCTTCAGCATCGATTCCTCACGGCAGAAAGGCCTCATGCCCGATAGGGGCAACGGCCGCAGCCATGACACGAATATCGGCGTCTGGCGATAGGCCCCTGCCGAAAATCCCGACGCTTTCGACACTCGATATGCCGCTGCGGTAGCATGGCACGCCCCAACCTCCCAGAGTCGGCCCTTTCTCCTTGACTTGCCTCGCCTTCGCGATCCAACTGGCTAGGGGAAAGATCCGGGGCAGCTTGCACGAGGTGACGACCATGGACGTCGACAAGGCCATTGCACTGGTTTCCGCGGCCGGTATCGAACTCACCGATCGACGCCGCAACGGCAGCGATGACGGCTGGTCCCTCAGCTTCTCCAATGGCGCGGGACTGGAGGTCCGGGACAATGGCGAGGTTTCCGCCACCGGCAAGGGCGCCGAGGCCGTCGCGAGCCTGCTCGGGCTGCCGGCAAAGTCGGCCGGTAGCTGACGCAAACAAACGGGAACCGGGCTGCCAGTTCGGCTCAAGCCTTCATTTTGCCGGCTCGTAGCCGTCGGTCAGCGTACCGAGAAAGACCACGACATCGTCGATCTCGGCCGGCGTCAGGGCCGGTTCGTCGCCGGCCTTGCGGTCGAAGGGCGGATCGGTGTTGATGTTCGCCTTCGCCGCCTCGGGCAGGTCGTCATATTTGTCGATGCTGCCATCGGCTTTGCGCGGATACCAGCGTTCCGGATGGGTCTCGCGCTCGACATAGAAGCGCACGGCATCGCGCAGGGAATGCATGGCGCCATTGTGGAAGAAGGTCTTGCGCAGGGCGACATTGCGCAGGGTCGGCGTGCGGAACAGGCCGCAATAATCCTCGCGTTTCAGGAAGTCGGTGCGCAGCGGCCCGCACAGGCCGAGATCGTGATAGGCCGGATCCTTGTTGGCGGGAATGTCGGGGTTGCGCGGCACCGCGAGCGCGATCTGGCCGTAATCGGTGAATTGGGGCGGCGTGCCGTCATTGCCGCGCTGACTGATGTGGCAGGAGGCGCAATTGCCCTTGTCGGCCGCGTTGAACAGATCGAGACCCCGTGCCTCCTGGGGCGTGAGCTCGGCCTTGCCGGCGAGCACCGCGTCATATTTGCTCGAATAGGGATAGAAGGTCCGGTAGTCCTGCTGGAACACCTCGAGCGCCTTCAGGGCCGTCTTGTAGACGAGGTCCGGGTCGCCGGCCGCCTTCGGCCCGGCAATGGCGGCGATGGCCTTGCCATGACCGGCGGCGAGCACGCGGCGAGCCACTTCCGCCCCATCCCGATTGCCCATCTCGAAATCCGAAAGCAGCGGAATCCTGGCCTGATCCGCCCCGCGATCGACCCGCCCATCCCAGGTCAAGCCGCCCGTGGGACCATTGTCGATACTTTCGTCGGCCTCGTCCTCGGAATCGTAGAAATGCTCGGTGAAGGGCGGCACCACCTGCAGATATTTCAGCGAAGGTACGGCGCGCATGCCCGGCTGATGCATGTCGCCGCCGCCGAGTTGTACCGCGTGGTCGTTCACCGGCCCGAAGGCATGGGCGGGATCGTGGCAGGAGGAACAGGCCAACTTGCCCGAGCCCGACAGGGACGGGTCGAAGAAGAGGGTGCGGCCGAGAGCACCGAGCGCCTGCGCCTGCTGGCGCACCTGTGCCCGCGACATCGCGCGGGACCCGTCCTGGCCGGCCTGGACCGAGGTCATCGCCAGCACCGGCAGGGCGAGCCCCACGACGACGCCCCATTGCCTCACACGTCTGTTGCAAAGAAAGCTTATGGCTGCATTCCTTCATTGCGATCGGGGGTGGCGTCTTCAGCCGGCCCGGCTAAGATGAGGGGCTGTGGGGGACGATAGCAACAAGCAAATCGAGGCAGGAGACCCAGATGCGCATGAAATCGGCGGCGGTCGTGTATGCGTTGAGCCTTTCCATCGGTGCCTTCGGATCGGCGCTGGCTGCCGAAGGCACGGGCGGCCAGAAGGCCAAGCCTGCGCCTGGAGCGTCCGAGGACCTGAAGCTGATCGATACCGTGGTGGTGATCTATGCCGAGAACCGCAGCTTCGATAATCTCTATGGCAGCTTTCCGGGTGCCAATGGCGTGGCGAAGGCACCGGCGACCGCCCGCATCCAGCGTGATCGCGACGGCAAGCCCTTCCGAGAATTGCCGCCGATCTGGGAAGGCCTGACCGCCAAGGGGGTGACGCCGCCGGTGACCCAAGCCGAGACCGAGCATCTGCCCAACCGTCCCTTCCACGCGGACGACCCCAAGGGCTTCAACCTCGGCTACGGCACCATCACGCGCGACCTCTGGCATCGCTATTACCAGAACCAGATGCAGATCAATGGCGGGCGCAACGACAAATTCGTCGCCTATGCCGATTCAGGGGCCCTCTCGGTCAGCCTGTGGGACGGCTCGAAAACTGCCATGTGGAAGGTCGCCCAGAAATACGTGCTGGCCGACAATTTCTTCATGGGCGGCTTCGGCGGCTCCTTCTTCAACCATCAATGGCTGGTGTGCGCCTGCGCGCCCTATTACCCCAATGCCGACACCAATCCGGCCAAGCCGTCGATCGCCGTGGTCGAACCCGACGGGGTGACGCTCAAGGCAGCTGCCAATTCGCCGAAATCGGCAATGGACGGCATCCCGAAATTTGCCGGCGATGGCAATCTCACGCCTGATTTCTATGCCGTGAATACCATGCAGCCGCCCTATCAGCCGAGCGGCAACGAGCCGGCCAAGGATGGCGACAAGGCATTTGCCGATCCGGCCAAGCCGACGACGCTGCCGCCTCAGACCGAACCGACCATCGGGGACCTGCTCAGCCTCAAGCATGTGAGCTGGGCCTGGTATGGCGGCGCCTGGCAGGATGTGCTCGACCATGGCAACAAGACGCCGATCCCGAACTTCCAGTATCACCACCAGCCCCTGAACTATTATGCCAGCTTCGCACCGGGTACCCCGGCCCGGGCCGAGCATCTGCGCGACGGCGGCCTGGCGGGCGTCGAATTCATCAAGGCGATCGACGCCGGCAAACTGCCCCAAGTCTCCTTCTACAAGCCGCAGGGCAACCTCAACGAGCATTCGGGCTATGCCGACATCCAGGCGGGCGATGCCCATATCGCCGACGTGATCGCTCATCTCGAGAAGAGCCCGCAATGGCCGCATATGCTCGTCGTCGTCACCTATGACGAGAATGGCGGCCTGTGGGACCACGTCGCCCCGCCCAAGGGCGACCGCTGGGGCCCCGGCTCGCGTATCCCGGCGATCATCGTCTCGCCCTATGCCCGCCGCGGCTTCGTCGACCATGCGCCGATGGACACCACCTCGATCCTGCGCTTCATCACGCGCCGCTTCGAGCTGCCGACCCTGCACGGCATCACCGTGCGCGACACCGCGATGGCCGCCCGCAAGCAGAAGCCCCTCGGCGACCTGACCAGCGCGCTGGTGTTGAAGGACAAATGAGGGCGGCGGCCTATCGCGGACCACACAAAATAAAGCGCGACTATCCCTCCCCGACTTCGGGGAGGTCGCGCACACAGTTTGTGTGCGCTGGGACCGGCACAGCCGGGCCGGGTGGGGGAGAGTGGCGCGGCCTTGGGATTCCATGGCTTTCGAAGCACCACTCTCCCCCTTCCGTCACCGCTCCGCGGCGACACCTTCCCCGAAGCCGGGGAAGGATAGTGGCGCTTTACTCCGATAGGGCTGTGTCGGTGACCCTCCTTATCAGGTCGGGCGGGATCACCCTTCCTCTTCCTCCCACCGGCCGCGCAATGCCTCGAAGATCGTATCGATCACAGAGGCAAGCGCATGATCGACGTCATGGTTCGAAAAGCGCAGTACCTTGAACCCGCGTTCTGCCAGGAAGGCATCGCGGATACCACCCCGGGCAAGCCCTTCAGGCATTGCATGCTGGTTGCCGTCGACTTCGACGACCAGGCGTCTACGCAGACAGGCAAAATCCGCGACATAGCGACCGATCAGAACCTGGCGGCGGATGTGGACCCCTCGGGTCGCAACGCACGCAGCTGCTGCCAGAGCTTGACTTCCTGCAAGGTCAGCTTTTTGCGCAACGGCCTCGCCTGCTTCCCTACCCCGCTAGGGCCAGGAACCTCTCCACCTCTTCCCCTTTCGTCGCGAAGGAGGTGACCAGGCGTACCAGGTCCGCATCGTCGGCGGGCCGGCGGTCGGCGGGCAGGCCATGGACGGGCCATTCATAGAGGCGGGCGCCGGCCTGCCTCAACTGGGCGATCATCGCTTTCGGCAGGACGGCGAAGACTTCGTTGGCCTGCGTCTCATAGCCGAGCCGATGACCTGCCGCGACGAGGCCCTGCGACAAAGCCGTCGCCATCGCATTGGCGTGGCGGGCAAGATCGAGCCAGTGGTCGTTCTCCAGCATGGCCAGGAACTGGGCGGCGATCGGCCAGGCCTTGGAAACGACGTGGCCGCTGCGCTTGCGCAGCCATTCGAGCTCGGCGGCCTTCTCCGGCTCGAACAGCAGGACGGCCTCGGCCATCAGGGCACCGTTCTTGGTGAGGCCGAAGGCGAGGGCATCGACGCCGGCCTTCCAGGTGATGTCGGCCGGGCTGATGCCATCGGCCTTTGCGAGGAAGGCGAAGGCATTGGCGAAGCGCGCGCCATCCATATGCACCTTGAGGCCGCGTGCCCGGGCGATCTCGGTCAGGGCCGTGATCTCGCCGCGGCGATAGACGGTGCCGCTTTCCGTCGCCTGGGTGATCGACAGCACGGCAGGCCTTGGAATGGCAGAGCCCGAACCGGAGCCACGCGCCAGCGTAGCCTCCAGCCCGGCCGGCGTCAGCTTGCCCCCGGCGCCGGCGATCGGCACCAAGCGCGCACCCTGGGTGAAGAACTCCGGCGCGCCGGCCTCGTCGCCGACGATATGCGCCTCCTCATAGGCATAGACAGCGCCATAAGGCGGGCTGAGGGCGCTCAGGGCCAGGGAATTGGCGGCACTGCCGGTGGCGGCGAAGAGCACGCCGACCTCGCGACCGAACAGATCGGCCAGGCGTGCCTTCAATTCACGGGTGAGATCATCCTGCCCATAGGCAGGGGCGATACCATCGGCGCCGCGGGCAAGCGCCTCGATGATCCTGGGGCTGGCTCCAGCCCAATTGTCGCTGGCAAAATTCATGCCTTGAAGTAGAGCGCTCCGACCCTGATGCGCAAGGGGGAAGAGGCAAGCGCTCCGGTGCGACGCGTCAGCGCTCCCAGCCCTTGCCGCGCGGCCAGGGCAGCAGGACGAAGCTGGCGATGCCGGCGGCCAACAGCACGATGATCACCGCAAACACGGGCAGGTAGGGATCGGCATCCCGGGCCGCAGCGAAGGATCCCACCAGCCCCGTCAGCCATTGCATCACGGCGACGCCGAGGAAAATGGCGGTGTTGAACACGGCGAAGGCCCGGCCGGCGACCGCATCGGCATAGGCGGCGCGGACATCGGCATATTGCAGGATGAAATAGCCGGTCATGAAGCCGAGCAGGACCACCGCGGCGATATCGACGAGGCTCGACGACTGTCCCGCCAGGGCCGCAAAGGCGGCCATGTAAAGGGCCGCGCTAGCGACGATCCAACAGCGCCGACCGCGATTGCCGGGCTTGAGCAGGCCGAAAACGGGCGGGCCGAGCAGGGCTGCGAGCGAGGTCGCCAGCATGATGTGGCCACTGACGACGAGGCCGAAGCCGTGCCGGTCCATCAGCATCGGCACGGCCCACAGGCCGCGCAAGGTGAGGAAGGCCGCATAGGAGACACCGCCGAGCAGCAGGATGCCAAGCGTATGCCTCTGCGCGAGAAGCGGCCCGATCTCAGCGAAGGCGACGGACAGGTTTGGGCGGCCACGTCCCGGCGCAGGCGCTTCGTCGCGGACGAGCAGGACATTGGCGACGAGAACGAGGATCGAAAGCGCGGCCAGCGCCAGGAAGCCGGCCCGCCACGACCAGGTTTCCACCACCAAGGCGAGCGGCGTGCCGGTCATCAACATGCCGATGCCGCTGAAGCTCAGCACCAGACCGGAGAGCCGCGCAAATTGCCTGGCCGGATAGCGGTTGGTGACGAAGACGATGGCACCGAGGAAGGCCGGCGCGCAACCGACGCCGATCAGAACCTGGCTGGCAATCAGTACGGGCAGATTGGGCGCGAGGGCGGAGACCAGCGCACCGAGGCAGGCGAGCAGGAAGGCGGCACAGACGGTACGGCGCGGTCCGAACAGGTCGAGGGCCACGCCGATGGGGATCTGCGCCAGCGCGAAGGACAAATGAAAGGCACCGGCGAACAGGCCAATCTCCTGGGTGGAGGCCCCAAATTCCAGCTTGAGTTCGCCGGCGAACAGAGTTGCGACGGTGCGGAACGCCTGGCTCATGGCCGCCACCGCCGAGAGAGCCGCCAGCATCGCCCAGAGCGGGACGCCAGCCCCGGCACTCGCGGTCTCCGCCTGCCGGGGAGACGTCCCCCCCAAAGCGCGGCCGTTTCCTGTCAGTGCGGCGCTGGTGTCGCGGTCCATGGCGCCCTCCTCGCGGTGGGTTCGGTGTCTATATAACCATCATGATGGTTAGTATTGTCGAACCGGCCGCGTTGACTGTCAACCCCCAAGGCGGTTAGAATTCCTTCAGGCTTGCCGTTCCCGTGTTCCGGCCAGCCGGAACCGGCCTGGGCTCGCAGGGATGCCATGACGTTGATTTCACCGGTGCGCGATGACCTGTGCATCGCCTTCGCGAATACCCGTTCCTGGCGAGGACGGGAGACGCCGGTCGAGCGGCTGCACGGCGTGGCGGATCTGCTCGCCTGGACGAAGCGGACCGGTGGAGAGGCGGGCGAACGCATCGAACAGGCCGGCCGCTGGGCCGGTGAACATCCTGATGATGCCGACCGCCTCTTCGACGAGGCGATCCGGCTGCGCGAAGCCCTTTATCGTGCACTGGCCGCAATCGCCGAGAAACAAGCCGTCGAGGAGCGCGACTTCGCCGCTCTCGCCCAGGCCATCGCCCAGGCTCCCACCCGCAGCCGCCTGGTGCGCACGACGGACGGCTATGCCTGGCATGTCGGGCCTTTCGCAGCTTCGCCGGCACATCTGCTCGCCCCGGTGCTGTGGTCGGCCGGCGATCTCATTCCCGCCGCCGCGCGATACCGCATCCGGCGCTGTGCCAATCCCGAATGCCGCTTCCTCTTTCTCGACGAGAGCAAGAGCGGGACCCGGCGCTGGTGCGACATGGCCACCTGCGGCAATCGCGCCAAGGCCAGCCGGCACTATGCCAAGGTCAGGCAGGATGCAGGCTGAGCAGAGTGTCTCTGACAGCTGACCGGTGATTGCCCATGCCCGCCCACGACGGTTGCGCAGCCCCTCACCTCTATTCTCTCCCCGTAAGGACGCGCGAGGAGACCTCGGCCGGTCACGCCTCACCGAAAACGTGCTGTCTCGCCCAACCGTCGGGCGAGATGCATAGTCTGAGCATCGATCGCAACGCCTGCGTCCCCTCGCCCTGCTCTTGCGGGGAGAGGATAGAGGTGAGGGGCAGCGCGGCACCAACAAGACCACGGCCCCCGGCAGCCATCGCACCCCCGCCTCAGGCGAACGCAACCTTGCGGCCGGTCCAGCGGGCGATCAGGGCGTCGAGGGAGAAGAAGCCGCCACCGAATTTGGCGAGATAGAGGGCGCAGACCATCCAGGGCAGGTGTTCGTTGTAGTGGTCGGGATAGACGAAGAGCTGGATCACCAGCGCCATGCCGAACAGGCCGAGGCCGCCGAGCCGCGTCGCCAGGCCGAGGATGACCAGGATGGAGAACACGCTTTCGCCCAGCAGGGCCAGATGGGCGGCGAGCTCCGGCGGCAGCAGCGGCAGCTTGTATTCCTCCTGGAAGAGATAGACGGCGCTGTCCGACAGGGAAAACAGCGTGCCGTCGGCCACCTTGGTGCGCGCCGACCACCAGAACACCCGGAACAAGGCGATGCGGGCGATCAGGGCGATCAGCCAATGCGGGATCAGCGTGAAAAGATGGATCAACCGATCCGCCAATCCCGGCGCTGCCGGGTCGGGAGATGCGAATGTCGTGCGAGTCATGGCAACACTCTCCGGCAGGTTCAGATCTCGAAGCGGCAGGCGATACCGGCCGCAACCAGCCCCGCAATGGCGGCGGCCAGGTTGAAATCGGGGGCTTCGGCAAAAGCAGCCTCTGCCGCCGCCTCCAAGGGGTGCCCGGTGCGCAGGGCGGCCAGGAAGGCATAACCACCCGGCGGCAGGAGCTGCACCTCGACGTCGAGCCTGGGGCGGGTCACCAGCACGTCCTCGCCGGACCAATCCACGATCTCCCGTGCCTCGCCGCCGGCATTCATCTGCCAGATCGTCGCCACCGGAAAGGCCGAGCGCAGGAGGCGCACCGCCGGATGGATCTCGACCCGCACCTCGTGCAGACGAGCAGGATCGAGGCCCTTGAGCGCTGCCGGCGAGGCCGGCTCGGCATCGGCGGCGTGATAGGCCTGCGCCCTGGCAATCTCCAGGCGCATCACATCCGGGAGGTAGGCGACCTCCCGCGCCGGCTCGAAGGCTTCGGTGAAGGCCGGCAGTTGATCGCCATAATCGAGCAGCAGCGGCGAGCGCGGCGGATGCTCGCGCGCAAAGCGGATGGCCAGGGCCCGGAAGAAGTCGGCACCGACGATGGCGATCGAAGCCGGAAAGCGGCTCTCCAGCGCCGCAGCGAGGCCGAGCGCGACATTGTCGCGATAGATGGCGAAGCGCCGGTTGGGCGTCACGCCATTATGGGCGGCCAGCCCCTGCGGCAGCGCGGCGGCCGGGTCGAGCACCGCCAGCCGGAACGCGGATTGCGTGTTCGCGAGCATCAGGCGGCCCTCGCTCGCATGACCCGCGCCATCGCGGCCTCGGCAAGCGCCGCCTCGCGGGCCAGCACCGGCCAATCCGGCACGTCATTGTCCCATTCGATCAGGGTCGGCAGCCGCCCGGCTTGAGCGATGACGCGTTCATAGAGGGCCCAGACCGGATCGGCGACCGGCCGGTCATGCGCATCGATCAGCAGCGGCGCACCGGCATCGTCCACTGTCTCGGCATGGCCGGCGAGATGGATCTCGCCGACGAGGCCGAGAGGGAAGCGGTCGAGATAGGTCTCGGGCGAAGTCGCATGATTGGTGGCGGAGACGAAGACATTGTTAATGTCGAGCAGCAGGCCGCAGCCGGTAAGCCGGGCGATCTCGGCGAGGAAATCGGTCTCCTCGATGGTGCTCTCCTCGAACAGGAGATAGGTCGAGGGGTTCTCCAGCAGCATGCGCCGGCCCAGCGTCTCCTGCACCTCGTGGATATGGTCGCAGACGCGCCGCAGGGTCTCGGGCGTATAGGGCACCGGCAGAAGATCGTTGAGGAAGACTTCCTCATGGCTCGACCAGGCCAGATGCTCGGAAAAGCTTGCCGGGCGATAGCGCTGTTCGAGCGCCTTCAGCCGGGCGAGATGCTCCTTGTCGAGGGGCCGGGCCGCGCCGATCGACAGGCCGACGCCATGCAGCGACAGCGCGTAGTTTTCGCAGATGGCCCGGAGCTGGGCATGCGGCGGGCCACCGGCGCCCATGTAATTCTCGGCGTGGACCTCGAAGAAGCCGATGTCGGGCCGGGTGGCGAGAATGGTCTCGACATGCTCCGGCTTGAGCCCGGCGCCGGCGCGCGATGGCAGGGTCGTGCTGGCGGGATCGGTCATGGCGTTCTCCGAAGGGGCAGAGGGAAGGCGGGAGCCGCCGCGCCGTAGCGGGCGGCCCTCGCATGTCTCGTGCGAGCTATCAGCTCTTGACGGGCGTCAGCGAGCCCATACCCGTCGGCGTCTTCATGGTGACGCAGCTTCCCTTGGGCACCAGCTTGAAGGACTGGCCGTCATAGTCGATCGTCGAGGTACCCGCACAGGAATGGGCACCGGCCGCACAGTCGTTCTGGCCCTTGAGGGCGACGCCGTAGCATTTCTCCTTGGAGTCGTCGGCCTTGGCGGGAGCCGACAGCAAAGCGGCGGCGCTGGCGACGGCGCCGGCAAGAGCGAAAGCAGTGCTGGCCTTGGTGAACACGGACATGGGAGTTTCCTTCTGTTGCAGGATATGGCGGAAACGGCCGGTTGCCGCTCCGCATGGCCTTGACTATGACCCGCTCCGGCATCGGAGCCAAATCAAGTGAGCGTGCCGAAAACCACACTTTTTGCGCTAAAACATGTGATTCCAGCCGCTGTAACGATATTCGTCACCACGGCGTAGGTTGTTACCCGCCGGATTTGAAAGTGATGGCGGCGCCGCGATTTCGGGATGCCCGTTCTTCCCTCCCGGGAAGCACGGCGATTCCAAGAGCGGGCGAGACCCCCGCGCACCCGGAATGCGCTCCAGCATTGACAGTGACACCTCTTGCTCCGATATAGCCAGCATTCCCGACAGCCCGCCTCTCCTCAAGGAGGACCAGACATGGCCGCCCTCTCCGATCTCGCCGAAAAGCCGCACCAGGCCGGCGCCGTGCGTACCGTCTTCATCGACGGCGAAGCCGGCACCACGGGCCTCGGCATCCGCGAGCGATTGGCGTCGGTGGCGGGCGTTGCCCTGCGCAGCATCGCGCCCGAGCTGCGCAAGGACGTCGCGGCGAAGAAGGCGCTGCTGGCCGAGGTCGACCTCGTGGTGCTCTGCCTGCCCGACGCCGCCGCCAAGGAAACGGTGGCGCTGATCGGCGAGCTCGACGGCCGCAAGCCCAAGGTTCTGGACGCCTCGACCGCCCATCGGGTCGCGCCCGGCTGGGTCTACGGCTTTGCCGAACTGGCGCCGGGCCAGGCCGAGGCCATTGCCAAGGCGAGCCACGTCGCCAATCCCGGCTGCTATCCCACCGGCGCGATCGCCCTTCTGCGTCCCCTGGTCGATGCCGGCGTGATCCCCCAGGACCATCCCGTCACCGTCAATGCGGTCAGCGGCTATTCCGGCGGCGGCAAGTCGATGATCGAGGCCTACGAGGCCGGCACCGCCCCCTCCTTCGAACTTTACGGCCTGACGCTGGAGCACAAGCACGTGCCGGAACTGCAGGCCTATACCGGCCTGACCCGCCGGCCGATCTTCGTGCCGTCCGTCGGCAATTTCCGCCAGGGCATGCTGGTCTCCGTGCCGTTGCATCTCGACACGCTGCCGGGCAAGCCGAAGGCTGATGACCTCCACGCCATCCTCGCCGACTATTATGCCGGTGCCAGGCTGGTCAGCGTGGAGCCGCTGGACGGTGCCGCCAAGATCGAAGCGGAAGCGCTCAACGACACCGACCGGCTGGAGCTTCGCGTGTTCCCGCATGAAGCCCATCGCCAGGCCGTGCTGGTGGCAAGGCTGGACAATCTCGGCAAGGGCGCCTCCGGTGCCGCGGTGCAGAACATCCAGCTGATGCTGGGCGTCTGAGCCGGCGGTAGCGACTGCTCCTTCTCTACGCTCGGTGGGCGTGCATCGCGACGTGGCAGGAAACGGCAATCTCGTGCCCTGGGACGGCAACGAGCGCCTGACCCGGTCTCAGCTACTCAGAGAGCAGCCGGCAATAGGCGTCCAGCGCCTTCTCGTCAGCGGCATCGAGCACCGTGTCGGTCCAATAGTCGACCAGACAGAGCGGCTCAATGGCATTCAGCCGTGAGAGAGCCTCGCGGAAAAACCCGAGCCGTACCTCGTCCGGCGAAGACAGTTCGAAGAAGATTTCCCGAATGACGCCGGCATCATGGGTACATATCAGATAGAAATCCGCATCGTGACCGAAACATAGGGCCTCCGAATTGTAATAGCCCCATTCGTCATGTTTCTCGAAACCGGCCGATGCGGTGGCGTTGAACTGCATCACCCGGGGAAGAAAAGCCAGAGCTGCGCCGAAAGCCTCCGGCGTCAAGGTGGCGAATTGCGCCTGCTCCTCGGGAGCATTGGCAATGACATGCACGTCCGTCCAGCCCGTGCCGCCGGGCGCAGCATGATCGACGGCGTGTTGGGCGGCCTTGTCCAGGTCGGTCCGGTAATGGGCAAGCGCCATCAAGGGATGAAGGGAGCGCATCCCCCAATCGTCCTCGTGGATATGGATCTTGCCGGGGGTCAACTTCTCTCCCCAATGCAGCCCGCGAGCGTTGGGGCAGTGCCTGTGCCGCTCTATTTCACATATTCCCGCGCGGCCTGCTCGAGCTGCCCATACAGGTAATCGGTGAAGGAACGCCAGACCTCGACGTGGAAGTCGTTCGCGCCCTTGCGCCACAGCACGATTTCCGCCTTGGCGTAGAGCGTGCGGGTGGCGGTGCCGACGGGAAAGGCCTTGGGGTCGAGGTCCAGCATGACGCCGGCATTGAGCACATCGGCAGCCAGCGAACCCGAGACCAGGATGCCGATATTGCGATGGCTGACATCCACCAGCGAATGCGGCTCCTGCACGGCCGCCTCGATGGCGGCGTAGGCCTCGGCCTCGGCATTCTCGGGCGCGAGCAGTAGCCACTCGTCGGGGCCGAGCTTGAAGGCGGTGCGGGTGCCGTCGGTGGCGGCGGTATTGAGAGCGGTCGGCAGCGCCAGCCCGAAGGCCTGGCCGGCCGCGACGGCAGCACTGTCCGGCCCGCGCAGCGCCAGGCGGGCGCCCCGCGGCGCCGCCTCGATGGTGAGGCGGCTGCGGGCGGTGATCGGCGCGATGCCGTCAAGCGGATCGCGGCGGGTTGCGATATCAGCCATTGAGCCGCGTTCCTTCCTTGTCGATGAAGATCGGATCGACCACCCTCACGGCGATCGAGCCGCCGGGCATCGGCACATAGACCGTCTCGCCATAGCGCGAGCGGCCACGCTCCAGATTGCACAAAGCGATGGAACGGCCGAGATTGGCGCTCCAATAGGCCGAGGTGACGTGGCCGAGAGCATGCTCGCCAAGGGCGGGCTGCGCCACTTCGGTGATCTGCGCCCCCTCTTCCAGCACCACGCCGGGATCGACGGTGAGGAGCCCGACGAACTGCTTGCGGTTGGGATCCTGCAGGTCCGGCCGCATCAGGCCACGCTTGCCGACGAAATCGGCCTTGGCCTTGCCCACGGCCCAGCCGACGCCCGCCTCATCCGGGGTCAGCGTACCGTCGGTGTCCTGGCCGACGATGATGTAGCCCTTCTCGGCGCGCAGCACATGCATCGCCTCGGTGCCATAGGCGCAGCCGTCATATTTGACGACCTCGGCATGGATGGCTTGCCAGACGGCCCGGCCATAGGCGGCCGGCACGTTCACCTCGAAGCCGGCTTCGCCGGTGAAGCTCATGCGGAACAGGCGGGTGGGAACGCCGCAGATGCGGCCTTCCTTGACCGACATATGCGGCATGCCGTCCTTGGAGATGTCGATGCCCTCGACCAGAGGCGCCAGCACGTCGCGGGCATGGGGGCCCTGCACGGCGATGACGGCCCATTGCTCGGTGGTGGAGGTGAACCAGACCTTGAGGTCGGTCCACTCGGTCTGGAGGTAGTCCTCCATATGCGAGAGCACGCGGGGCGCCCCGCCGGTGGTGGTGGTGACGTGGAAGCGGTCTGGCGCCATGCGGCCGACCACGCCGTCGTCATAGACGAAGCCGTCGTCGCGGGTCATGATGCCATAGCGCAGGCGGCCCGGCTCCAGCTTCATGAACGGGTTGACATAGATGCGGTGCATGAACTCGGCCGCATCCGGGCCGACCACCTCGATCTTGCCGAGGGTGGAGGCGTCGAACATGCCGACCTTGTCGCGCACCGTCTTGCATTCGCGGTTAACAGCGTCATGCATGCTCTCGCCGGCGCGCGGATAGTACCAGGCGCGCTTCCACAGGCCGACATCCTCGAAATCAGCGCCCATCTCGACCTCGGCCTCGTGCATCGCGGTCTTGCGCACGGGATCGAACAGGTCGCCACGCGCCGTGCCGGCGAACAGGCCGAAGGTGGTCGGCGTATAAGGCGGGCGGAAGGTGGTCAGGCCGACCTGCGGCACCTTCTTGTCAACAGCCTTGGCGGCGATGGCCAGCGCATTGATGTTGGAGGTCTTGCCCTGGTCGGTCGCCATGCCGGTGGTGGTGTAGCGCTTGACGTGCTCGATCGAGCGGAAGCCCTCGCGCGTCGCCAGCTTGATGTCCTTGGCGGTGACGTCATGCTGGAAATCGACGAAGGCCTTGACCCGGCTGGCATTGCGGTCATGCGGCAGCGCCCCGGTGTAGAACCCATCCTGAGAGGTCTCGCCAGCGACGTCGAAGGTCTTGAGGGCGCCCTTGTCGAAGCCGGCGTCACGCCCGGCCTCGTGGCCGGCGGCAAAGCCGTCATTGATCACCGCGCCGAAATCGAACACGCCGCGGCAGGCGCCGGCCGAACGCTCCTCGTCGCGGGCAAAGCCCGGCACGAAGATCTGCTTGGCCTCGTCGTAGCGCAGCTTGCCGCGCGACTGCGAGAACAGATGCACGGTCGGCGTCCAGCCGCCTGACATCAGCACGAGGTCGCAGGAGACCGTCTCCCGGTCCCTGACGGTGCCATCGGTACCAACTCGGCCGAGCCTGACTGCATTGACGCGCAGCCGCCCGCTGGTGCCCATCATCGTCGCGCCGAGGCTGACGCGAATGCCGGCCTCCCTGGCAACGCCGACCAGGGCGCCGCCATCGGGCCTGATGTCGGCGATCACGGCGATGTCGACGCCAGCGGCCTTGAGGTCGAGCGCGGCCTGATAGGCGCTGTCGCAGGCGGTGAACACCACCGCCCGGTTGCCCGGCTTGACGCCGTAGCGGTTGACATAGGTACGGGCCGAGTCGGCCAGCATGATGCCCGGCCGGTCGTTCTCCGGGAACACCAGCGGACGCTCGATCGCGCCGGCGGCGATGACGACCTGCTTGGCGCGCACCTGCCAGAGCCGCTCACGGGGCGTGCGGGCCTCGGGCTGGGCGACATGGTCGGTCAGCCTTTCGGCCAAGGCGACGAAATTGTCGGAATACCAGCCGAAAGCGGTGGTGCGCGGCATCAGCCGGACGCGATCGTTGAGGGCCAGCGACATGATGATGTCGGTGGCCCAGTCGCGTGCCGCCCGCCCTTCGATGGTCGCCGTGGTCTCCGAGAGCAGGGAGCCGCCGAGCTCGGCCTGCTCGTCGACCAGGATCACCGAGGCGCCGGTCTCGGCCGCGGCGATGGTGGCTGCCAGGCCTGCCGGCCCGGAACCCACCACCAGCACGTCGCAATGGGCAAAGCGGTTGAGGTAGCGATCGGGGTCGGCCACCTTGGGTGCCTCGCCGAAGCCAGCGGCAGCACGGATCCGGGGCTCGTAGACGTTCTTCCAGAAGCTCTGCGGCCACATGAAAGTCTTGTAGTAGAAACCCGAGGCCAGGAAGGGCGACATCGCGTCATTGACGGCACCGGCATCGAATTTCAGCGAAGGCCAGCGGTTCTGGCTGGTGGCGACGAGGCCCTCATAGAGCTCGACCTGCGTGGCGCGCAGATTGGGCGTGGTGCGGCCGGCGTCCCGGGACACCGTGACCATCGCGTTCGCCTCTTCCGAGCCCGCGGACATGATGCCGCGAGGCCGATGATATTTGAACGAGCGCCCGATCAGGTGCACACCGTTGGCGAGCAGGGCGGAAGCCAGCGTATCGCCGCGCACGCCCTGATAGGCGATGCCGTCGAAGGTGAAGTTGATCGGCTTGGCGCGATCGATGCGGCCGCCGGCCGCTGTCCGGAGGGAGGCGGTCACGCGCGCGCCTCCGTGTTGGAGGGCGTAGCGGCGGCAAGTTCGGCGGCCAGGGCCGCCAGATCGGGCTTGGGTTCGCCCTGCTTATAGGTCTTCACGAACTTGTCGGTCACGGTATGGCGCACGGCGTTGAAAAAGCGCGCGCAGCCATGCACATGGCGCCAGCGCTCGGCGATCAGCCCCTTGGGATTGGAGCGGGTGTAGAGGAAACCTTCCCAGACCTCGTCCGTCGGATTGTCGGCGAAGGCGGGGCGGGCAATATGGGCCTCGCCCATGTTGCGGAATTCCAGTTCCGGGCGATCCTGTTCGCAATAAGGGCAGCGGATGAGCAGCATGACGGTCCTCAGTGCGCGACGGCGGCAGCGGCCGCTTCGTCGATCAGGCGTCCGGTGCGGAAGCGATCGAGGGTGAAGGGAGCGGCGATCGGATGGGGTTCGCCCGTCGCCACCGTGTGGGCGAAGACGTGGCCCGAGCCCGGCGTCGCCTTGAAGCCGCCCGTGCCCCAGCCGCAATTGACGAACAGCCCTGATACCGGGGTCTTGGAGAGGATGGGCGAGCGGTCGGGCGTGACGTCGACGATGCCGCCCCAGTTGCGCATCATGCGGGTACGGCGCACCACCGGGAAGAGTTCGCAGATCGCATCGAGCGTGTGGGCCGCGATGTGCAGGCCGCCCGTCTGCGAATAGGAGACATACTGGTCGGTGCCGGCCCCGATGACGAGGTCGCCCTTGTCCGATTGCGACATATAGGCGTGCACGGTGTTGGACATCACCACGCAGGGCATGATCGGCTTCAGCGGTTCGGACACCAGCGCCTGCAGCGGATAGCTTTCCAGCGGCATGCGCACGCCGGCCATGTCCATCACCACCGAGGTGTGGCCGGCGGCGACCACGCCGAGCTTCTTGGTGCGGATCGTACCCCTGGAGGTCTCCACCCCGGCGATGGCGCCGGAGGGATCGCGCAGGATGCCGGTGACCTCGCAGTTCTGGATGATGTCGACGCCCAGAGCGTCGGCAGCGCGGGCATAGCCCCAGGCCACCGCATCGTGGCGGGCGACGCCGCCGCGCCGCTGCAGGGCGGCGCCCATGATCGGGTAGCGGATGTCCTTGGAGATGTTGAGGATCGGGCAGAATTCCTTCGCCTCTTCCGGCGTCAGCCATTCATTGTCGATGCCCGCCAGGCGGTTGGCATGGATATGGCGCTTGAAGACCTGGATGTCGTGCACATTGTGCGCCAGCATCATCACGCCGCGGGCCGAATACATCACGTTGTAGTTCAGCACCTGGGACAGGTTCTGCCACAGCTTCATCGCGTGGTCGTAGAGCTTGCCGCTCTCCTCCCACAGATAGTTGGAGCGGATGATGGTGGTGTTGCGGCCGGTATTGCCGCCGCCCAGCCAGCCCTTTTCGAGCACGGCGATATTGGTCATGCCATGCTCGGCGGCCATGTAATAGGCCGTGGCGAGGCCGTGCCCGCCAGCGCCGATGATGATGGCGTCGTAGCTGGCCTTCGGTTCGGGCGAGCGCCATTGCTCGGGCCAGTCCTGATGACCACGCAGCGCGTTGCGCGCCAGGGAAAAGACAGAAAACCGCACGTGTTGCCGCCCGTTGGATGGAGTCTTGAATGGCGCGACTATCATCATCCCGCCGATGACCAGTCTAGCACGGAAGCGACGCGCCTTTTGTCGCATTGGAAGAAATTGCACAAAAGGCCCTGTTCGCTAAGTCCTCAATAGGACGCATTTGGGATAGTATTTGACCATTGGGTCGCATCCCAATATCTCACATTTGTCAAATTACGACATTAAACGCGACATATGGTCGGGCCCACATCAGAATTCTTCAAAAAATGTCGCAATATCGTCCTGCCTCGTCGTTTCGGACAATGCGGTACAAACCGCCCCGCAACCGTCGCGTTTGACCATAATGGGCGCACAGATGCCCGATGCCATCACGAGGGCAAGCGCCCCATCCGGTGCGCTTTCCCGCCTCCGTCACGCTTCGTACCGCCGGCCCCCCGGCGGAGGTTCTAGGGAGAATCGCGTATGAATATCCGGCCGGATATCGGCGCCACGCATACCGTCGGCTTTCTGCTCACCCCGAATTTCTCGATGATCGCCTTCGCGGCGGCCGTGGAGGTCCTGCGCCTGACGAACTACGTCACCGGCGCAAAGGCCTTCGCCTGGCGGCTCTATTCGCCGGACGGCCAGCCGATCGAGGCCTCGAACGGCGTGGCATTGGCGGTCGACGGTTCCTATGGCGATGTCGGGCCGATGCCGGAGATCATCGTGTGTTCCGGCATGGACGTGCAGAAATACGATCACGGCCCGCTGATCGCCAAGCTGCGCAAGCTCGCCTTCTACGGCGTCTCGATCGGTGCGGTGTGCACAGGCACCTATATCCTGGCCCGGGCCGGCCTGCTCGACGGCCATCGCTGCGCCATCCACTGGGAAAACTACGACAGCTTCCGCGAGGAATTCCCCGAGATCGACGCCACGCAGGAACTGTTCGAGATCGACCGCAACCGCTTCACCTGCGCCGGCGGCACCGCCTCGATCGACATGATGCTGGCGCTGATCACGGCCAAGAAGGGCGCGGTGATCGCCGCTCTCGTCACCGACGAACTCATCCACCACCGCATGCGCGATTCCCATGAGCGCCAGCGCATGGAACTGCGCGCGCGCCTCGGCGTCTCCCATCCCAAGCTCCTCGCCGTGATCGGCGAGATGGACAAGCGCCTCGAACGCCCGGTCTCCTGCGCCCAGCTCGCCCGCACGGTGCGCCTGTCGCCGCGCCAGCTCGAGCGGCTGTTCCAGCGCTACCTCGACACCACGCCGACCCGCTACTACCTCGAAATGCGCCTCAACCGCGCCCGCCAGCTGCTGCGCCAGACCTCGATGCCGATCCTGTCGGTGGGCCTGGCCTGCGGCTTCGTCTCGGCCTCGCATTTCTCCAAATGCTATTCGGAGCATTTCGACCGCACGCCGTCCGAGGAACGCAAGGGCATGCGGGTCGAGCGCAACGTGGCGACAGCCATCGCCTGAGCCGCGGCTTCACAGCCAGATGGTCGGTCTCTCCGGCCTTGCGGCCACCGCTGCAATGCCGGTTGCTGTGTCGACTGCTGCCCACAGCATTGGCGGCGACCGACCGTTCCTGGCATGCGGCTGCCTGCCGATCCCGTCAATTCCCGCCCAGCAGCCCGGCGGCGATGTTGATCGCCAGGGCCAGGATGGTGGCGTTGAAGAAGAACGAGAACACCGCATGCGCGGCGACGATGCGGCGCATCAGCCGCGAGCGCAGATTGGTGTCGGATGTCGCCGAAGAAGCGCCAATCGCCACTGAGAAATAGACGAAATCCCAATAATCCGGCGGCTCGGGATCGCCACCGAAATCCAGGCTCGGCTTACCCGGGCGACCGCCGTCATTATAGTAGATATGGGCATAGTGGATGGCGAAGATGGTGTGGATGAAGAACCAGGAACAGACGATGGTCGCCACCATCAACGGCAGGGACAGGCTGTCGCCGCCGGCCTGGTCCTTGGTCGCCTGAAGCTCGACGATCACCCCGGCAAAGCTGAGGGCCGCGGCCAGCATCGACAGGACCAGGATGGTCACCGCCCCTTCGTCGAGGGAATCGGCCTTATGGGCGAAGCGCCCCGGCGGCAGGCGCGACAGGCTGTAGCTGACGATGACGACGAAGAATACGATGGTCAGGCACCACCCGGCCAGCAGGCGTTCGAGCCAGGGCAGGCCCGGGATCACGAGACCGAGCGCCATGCCGGCGACGAGGCTCCAGAGCAGGACCGGCCTGGCGGTCAGCGGACGCAGGAAATGCCTCACCCCGGAAACCTTGCTTGAGGTCTCATTTGCGTCTGTCCGCGGTGAAGCGGGCGGCAGCGCGCAGAACGTCCGCCTCGGCACCAAAACCGGAAAGGGCGGCGAGGGCATCACCGGTAAGACGCTCGAGCTCGGCCCGCGCCTTCTCCACGCCCCATAGGCCGACCAAGGTCGCCTTGCCGCGGCCGGCATCCTTGCCGGTGGCCTTGCCGAGTTCAGCGCTGGAGGCCTCGATGTCGAGAATGTCGTCGGCGATCTGGAAAGCGGCGCCCAGAGCGCGTCCATAGGACAGCAGGGTTTGATAGGTGGGCGCATCGGCGCGCCCGATTACGGCACCCATCTCCACCGCGCACGACAGGATCGCGCCCGTTTTCATCGCCTGGAGCTGGGCGATAGCCTGCGCCGAGAGCTCGGATGCTCCCTCGAAACGCCCTTCCGCTTCCAAGTCCAGCATCTGGCCGCCGGCCATGCCCGCGCCGCCGGCGGCCTTGGCCAGCAGGCGGACCAATTCGGCTCGCATGGCTGCATCGGTGCCGGTGGCGGCATCCGCCAGGGTCTCGAAGGCCAGGGTCTGCAGGGCATCGCCCGCCAGGATGGCGGTGGCCTCGTCATAGGCCAGATGCAGCGTCGGCTTGCCGCGCCGCAATTCGTCGTCATCCATCGCCGGCAGATCGTCATGGGCGAGGCTGTAGACGTGCACCAGTTCGATCGCCGCACCGGCGCGCAGGGCCGTGGTCAGATCGCCCTTGAGGAGCCGCGCCGCCTCGACCACCAGAAAGGGGCGCAGCCGCTTGCCGCCGCCCAACACCGCATAGCGCATCGCGCCCAGCAGCCGCGCCGGCACCGGGGGCGTGGTGGCGACATCGAAGATCGTCACCAGCACATCTTCGATCTCACTGGCGACGGAAGCGAGGCGGTGATGGAAATCGACGGTCATGAACTGCTCATAAAAACTTTCCTCTCCCGGGGCCGGGAGAGGATGACGCAAGATTGTCGGGAAGCAGCCCATGCCGGCTGCGATGATGGAACGCGGAACGGGCCGCCGTGTTCCATCGATCGTCTCAACTCCCGCTGACGGGCTGGGCAGCGCGGCTCAGGCCAGATACTGCCCGCCATTGATGCTCAGCGTCGAGCCGGTGATATAGCCCGAATCGTCGGAGCTCAGGAACACCACGGCGCGAGCGATTTCCTCGGGCTGGCCCAGGCGGCCGGTCGGGATCAGCGGCAGGATACGGGTTTCCAGCACCTTGGGGTCGATCGCCTGCACCATCTCCGTGCCGATATAGCCGGGAGCGATCACATTGGCCGTGATGCCCTTGGCCGCCCCTTCCAGGGCCAGCGCCTTGACGAAGCCGATATCGCCGGCCTTGGCGGCGGAATAATTGACCTGTCCGGCCTGGCCCTTCTGGCCGTTGATCGAGGAGATCACGATCACGCGGCCGAAACCGCGGTTGCGCATGCCCTCGATGACCGGGCGGGTCATGTTGAACAGGCTGTCGAGATTGGTACGGATGACGGCGGACCATTGGTCCTTGCTCATCTTGTGAAAGAAGCCGTCACGGGTGATGCCGGCATTGTTGACCAGGATGTCGACGGGGCCGAGATCCTTTTCCACCTGCGCCACCCCGGCGGCACAGGCATCGAAATCGCCGACGTCCCATTTATAGGTTGCAATGCCTGTTTCGGCCTTGAACTTGGCCGCTGCCTCGTCATTACCGGCATAGCTGGCGGCAACCGTGTGGCCGGCCGCCTTGAGCGCCTTGGAGATGGCTGCGCCGATGCCGCGCGTTCCGCCGGTGACGATTGCAACTCTGGTCATGGTGCCTCCTTGGTAACAATGGTGTTCTTCATTGGACTACAGCGTTTTGCGATTTGAGGGAGTGACCCGGAAGCGCAAAGACGCCCTGGCCAATCCGTTGGATGGGCCAGGAAACAAAGAGCTGGAGCAAAATGAGCGTTCAGTCGTGAACGCGCTGTGCTCCAGGAAGTCACGAACCGGTATTCGCCCCTGAGGACCGGTCCGGTACGTGCCCTCCCTCCCCTGTGCGTAAAGGGGCCGAGACCGAGGACGTCCCCTGTTCCTCCGATGGAGGAACCGCCCTTCCACAAGCCTCCCGCGGTGCCTGGCATTCACCAGGCCGCGAGACGCTTGCGCATCGCCGTGAGCCGATCAGCGCTCGACGGTCAAAGCGATGCCCATGCCGCCGCCGATGCACAGCGTGGCAATGCCCTTCTTGCCGCCGCGGCGGGCGAGCTCATGCAGCAACGTCACCAGCACGCGGGCGCCGGAGGCACCGATCGGATGGCCGATGGCGATGGCGCCGCCATTGACGTTGACGATGGACGGATCCCAGCCCATGTCCTTGTTGACGGCGAGGGCCTGCGCCGCAAAGGCCTCGTTGGCCTCGACCAGGTCGAGGTCCTTGACGCTCCAGCCCGCCTTTTCCAGCGCCTTGCGCGAAGCCGGGATCGGCCCCGTGCCCATGATGGCGGGATCGACGCCGGCGGTGGCCCAGGAGGCGATGCGGGCAAGCGGAGTGAGGCCGCGCTTCTCGGCATCCTTGGCGCTCATCAGCACCACGGCGGCCGCGCCGTCATTGATGCCGGAGGCATTGCCGGCGGTCACCGTGCCGTCCTTGCTGAACGCCGGGCGCAGCTTGGCCATGCCGTCGAGCGTAGCGCCATGGCGAGGATATTCGTCGGCATCCACGATGACGTCGCCCTTGCGGCCGGGCACGGTGATCGCGACGATCTCGTCCTTGAAGCGGCCTGCCTTCTGGGCGGCTTCTGCCTTGTTCTGCGAGGTGACGGCGAAGGCGTCCTGCTCCTCACGGGTGAGCTGCCAGCGAGCCGCGATGTTCTCGGCGGTCGTGCCCATGTGATAGCCCTGGAAGGCATCGATCAGGCCGTCCTTGAGCATGGAATCCAGGAACTTCACATCGCCCATCTTGGCGCCAGCGCGCAGATGCGCGACATGCGGGGCGAGCGACATCGATTCCTGGCCGCCGGCCACGATGACGGAGGCATCGCCATTGGCGATCTGCTGCAGGCCGAGGCCGACGGCGCGCAGGCCCGAGCCGCAGAGCTGGTTGAGGCCGAAGGCGGTCTTTTCCTGGGGCACACCGGCCGCCATCGCTGCCTGGCGGGCCGGATTCTGGCCGCCGCCGGCGCTCAGGACCTGGCCGAGGATGACCTCGTCGACCTCGCCGGCCTCTACCTTGGCGCGAGCCAGCGCTTCCTTGACGGCTGCCGCACCGAGCGTGTGGGCCGGCGTTGCTGCGAAGGCGCCGTTGAAGGAGCCGACCGGCGTGCGCGCGGCGCTGACGATGACGACATCACTCATGGCAATTTCACTCCTCTAGTGTTCCGTTCTGCGACGGCCCGGCGGACCAACTCTTTCAGAAGCAGACTTTCCCTGCTTCATCCTCGCAGGGATGAAGCAGGGAAAGTCTGCGAATCCTCCAAGTCCTTCAGATTGCGGTCGAGCCGATCACACGCCCGCTCAACCACCATCTGCCTGGGCATATGGGACGCTTGGCGCGCCGCCGTCAATGCGCCAGGTGAGTTTACCGCGCTTGCACAAAGATGTTTTCGCGACCGCGAAAAGAGCCTAGATTTGTCAGACCGTGGGGGTGATCATCCTTCCGGAAGAGCGATTCCGGAACGGGGTACCGTCGTCGGACGGGAAGCCGCCGCGGCGACCCGGGATGGTTCGGAATTTCCAGGCTTGTGCAGGCGAGCTCGTTCGGAAATTCTGCAGGGCAGGGACGAGCGTAAGGGGCAGTAGGATGGCGAAAGCTAAAGAGCCGACCACGATCAAGAAATACGCCAACCGGCGCCTCTACAACACGGGTACCTCGACCTATGTCACGCTCGAAGATCTCGGCGCCATGGTCAAGGCCGGCGAAGACTTCGTGGTCCACGATGCCAAGACCAACGAGGACATCACCCGCCAGGTGCTCACCCAGATCATCTTCGAGCAGGAGAACAAGGGCCAGAACCTGCTGCCGATCACTTTCCTGCGCCAGTTGATCCGCTTCTACGGCGACAGCATGCAGGCACTGGTGCCGAGCTTCCTCGAATTCTCCATCGACAATCTCACGCGGGATCAGCAGAAGCTGCGCGAGCAGATGACTCAGCATCTTACCAGCGGCTGGGGCCAGGCGCCCTGGGTCAATGGCGGTTTCGGTGCGCTCGAGGAGCAGGCCCGCAACAATATGGCCGCTTTCCAGCGCGCCTTCCGCCTGTTCTCGCCTTTCACCCAGCCCGACAGCGAGGATGTGAAGGAACCGGCCGCAACCGCAACTTCCAAGAGCAGCGACGACCTCGACACGCTCAAGAAGGAGCTGGCGGAGATGAAGTCGCGCCTCGATCGCATCAGCGACGATAAAAAATGAGCGCCGCTCGCCTTCTCCCGCAAGGGGAGAAGGCAGGTTGCCTCTCAAGTTCCGGTCAGCGCCATCGGGGCCTGGCGGCCGGCATCGCGCAGCCGCGGCAGTTCCAGCCGAAGCGAGCCCGCCGCCGTCCCCATCACACGGCTGCAGCCCCAGGTCACCAGCTGGCGGGCAATGATCTCGTCATCCACCCATTCGGCCGCCATGTCGAGACCTTGTCGTGCACCGGTCTCGATCAGGCTGCGCAGCGCGAAACGGCCCTGCGCAACCTGGTCGGCCATTTCGACCAGCACGCCGTTGAGCGTCACCTGGCGGACTTCGAGAGCCTGGAGTTCGGCGAAGTCGAGATGGCCTCCGCCGAAGCCGCCAATGCCGAGCCGGGCGCCGGAGGCGCGGATTGCGCGGCAGTAGCGGCCATTATTGTCGAGATCGGCCTTGGCCAGCGCCTCGTCGAGCTCGATGGTCAAGCGCTCGAAACTGTCGCCCGGGCCCCGGCGCGGATCGACGACGACCGGCAGGGGCAGGATCAGCTCGACACCGGGATGGCGGTCGAGCACCACGCCGGCCAGGTCCACCAGCCGCAGGGCGAGCCGGCGGACGAGGGCGCGGTCGCAGGCCGGGGTCAGCCAAGCCGGTTGCAGGGACGCCGGCTGCAGCGTGGCAGAAGCCGATGTTGCGCCATTGCCGGGCATACGGATGAAGGCGCGGGCCCGGAAAGCCTGGCGGCCCGCCGCCTGAGCCGCCAGCACCGGCTCGAAACCGAGGAAGACGCGGTCTTCGTTGAGCGCCAGCGCCAGGCGCTGCGCCGCATTTGCCGATGCGGCCTGGTGATCGCCTTCCGCGAAGATCGCGATGCCGCCCGGCGTTTCGCGCTCGCAGCGGTCGAGGGCCTGCTGCGCGGCGTGCAGGGCCGTCCCCGCAGTCTCCGCAGAGGGCGCGATGTGAACGGCGCCGATCGAGATCGTGGGCCGGATCATGCCGGCCTCTGCCTCCACGATGACGCGGTCGATCGCGAGCTGGAAGCGTTCCGCCGCCGCCCTGATGTCCTCGGCCCGGCAGCCGGGCAGCATCACGGCGAACTTGCCGTCCGCAATGCTGGTGAGGCTGTCGCCGATGCGCAGCACGCCGCGCAATCCGCGCATCACCTGGGCGCAGACGCGGTCCGCCACCACGGCGCCGAAGGCACCATGAAGGGCGCCGAGCTGGTCGATGGTGGCCAGGAACAGCCCGGCCTGCCGTCCCGCCGCACAGGCATCGGCCAGGGCGGCGGCGAAAACACGATCATGAATGCCGATCACCGTGTGGGCCGATGTCGCCGTCTCGTCTTCCGGGCATTCGGCCACGACACGCACCATGCCGCGCGCAACCACGGGGCGCCCGTCCGGCCCGGCGAACCAGCGTCCGCGATCCTCGATCCAGCGCTTCCGGCCAGCCGCATGCGGGCGGTAGCTGTAGCGCAGGCAATAGGGCGCGCCCTCCGTCGTTCCCCCATGCGGGCTCTGCAGGATGGCCTCGTGCCGGCCGCCAGGCCGGTCGAGATCGATCAGGCGGGCAAAGGCCCTGCCATCGGCGATGTCGGCTGCGGCCCGCACGCCGAGCACGGTGGACGCTCCGGCTCCCCAGGCGAGACGGTCGGTCTCCAGGCACCATTCGTAGCTGGCCTGGCCGAGGGCACCGAGAAGGGTGCCGGGATCGAGGATCGGCTGGTCGACACAGGTGCCGGAGGCCGGCACGGCACTATCATACATGCTTCGCGTCCTGCGCCCGCTGCATTGGGCGTAAAAGGGGAAGCAAGAACAATGCCGTGGAATGATTAATAGCTCGGAAAGACGGCCCCAGAATTACACGCTGCCGGCCACCATGGCGCGGATCACCACGCGCAGCAGGCGGGCAAGGCGCTGGTCGAGTTCGAGGCGGTTGGCATCCCGATCCGCTGCGATGGCCGCCGGGTCGATGAAGCGGTGCAGGGCATCGCCAAGAAAGGCGATCAGCCTCTCGTTCGAGCGCGCCCGGAAGAGTTCGATGGATCGCCCTTCGTCGACGACGCGTTCGATCAGGCTGCGGATGCGGCGGCGATGCTTGCGCACCACGGCACGGTTCTCGCCGATCGCCGACAACCAGGCGGCATAGAGATTGGGCTCCTGGTCGAGGCGCTCGCGATAGAGGCGCGCCAGCAGCAGCATCATGCGCTCGAGCTTGTCGTCGGCCGGGTCGGGCGCGTCGGCGACCACGGCGAGCTGGGTCTCCACCGCCTTGTGCCAGTCGGCGGTGACGGCGTCGATCAGCGCGTCCTTGGAGGCGAAATAGCGATAGACCGCGGCATGGCTGACCTGGGCCTCGCGGGCGACCGACACCACGGACGTGCGCTCCAGCCCGTGCTTGCGCACGTGATCGGTGGCAATATCCAAAAGCCGCGCGCCGGTCGGTTCGCTCTTGCCGCCCATCTCCTACCTCCCCGCGGGCTCAGCCATCCACCAGGGACGTCTTGGGCGGCGCCCGATGCGGCTGGGCGAGATAGGCCTCCGAACGCATTTCGATCAGGCGCGAAATGGTGCGCTGGAATTCGAAGCCCTCGCGTCCCTCCTGATAGGGATAGATCCCGGTTGGCTCCGTCGCCGCGGAGGCGACCAGCTTGGCACCGCGATCATAGAGGCAGTCGATGACCAGGATGAAACGCTTGGCTTCGTTGCGCTGCTCCTGCTTGAGCACCGGGATGTCGTCGATCAGCAACGTGTGGAAATGCTCGGCAAGGGCGAGATAGTCGGCCGAGCCCAGGGGCTGGCCGCAGAGTTCGGCGAAGGAGAAACGGGCGACGCCCATGGCGGCCTGCGGCACCTTCAGGGCACGGCCCTTGACGGTCAGCACCAGCGGCAGGCCCTCTTTCCTACCCGTAAGGCGCTCGAAGGCTGCATCCATCCCGGCGCGGACCTGCGGCCCGCTGCCGACCAGATAGGTCTCCCCGCCCGAAAGCTTCTCGAGGCGATAATCCGTGCGCGCCTCCAGCTTCACCACCTCCATATGCTGCTGCAGCAGGCCGATGAAGGGCAGGAAGAGGGCGCGGTTCAGGCCGTCCTCATAGAGCCGGTCGGGCACCACATTGGAGGTAGCGACCACCACCACGCCATGCGCGAACAGCTGCGTGAAGAGGCGCCCGAGGATCATGGCATCGGCAATGTCGGTGACGGAAAATTCGTCGAAGCACAGAAGCCTGGCTTCCCTGGCCAGCGCCTCGGCCACCGGGCCGATCGGATCGTCGCCCTTGACCCGCCCGGCGCGGATCTCGCTGCGATAGTGGAAGATGCGCTCATGCACGTCGTTCATGAAGGCGTTGAAATGCACGCGGCGATGGCTGATCCCGGCCGGGACCGCTTCGTGAAACAGGTCCATCAGCATGGTCTTGCCACGCCCGACCTCGCCCCAGATATAGAGGCCTTTCGGCACCGGCTTGGGTTTGGCCCGCCCGAACAGCCAGCCGAAGGCGCCGGACTTGCCTGTCGCCGACATCTCACCCAATCCATCCAGGACGGTCTGCAGGCGGGCGAGGACAACCTCCTGGGCTGCGTCGCGTTCAAGTCCGCCGGCGGCGACGAGGGCAAGGTAGCGGTCGAGCAGGGAAGTCGGGGCGGGTGCGTGCAAGGAAATGTCCCGTATCGTCGGTTTCTATTTGAGCGCTCGGTGGCCTTAACTATCTGACTTATGGCGAAAGAGACACCGGCCTTTGTCAGGCCCCGGCTCGATCCGGGCATCCAGTTGACCTGGTTTCATTGTCAAGCCCGGCGATGACAAGGACAGGAAGCTTCGATCAAACCCGCGCCGGCGGGGCATGCGGCACCATCTCATAGGGCGGCTTCCAGCCCGGCATGGCCGCGATGCGGGCGCGCCAGGCCAGGATGTTGGGATAGGCCGAAAGCGCCAGGCCCGTCTCCTCCTCGAAGAAGACATAGCCGGCCAGGGACAGGTCAGCGATGGTCAGGCGATCCGCCACCAGGAAATCCCGGCCAGCCAGATGCTTGTCGACGATGGCAAAGGCAGACTTGGCGCGCCCGCGCAGGAATTCGGTAACCGGACTCTCGCCGCTCTTCTGTAGGCCGACGATGAAGCGCAGGGTGGCGTAGTAGCTGGTGAATTTGTGGTTGTCGAACAGCATCCAGCGCAGGATCTCGCGCCGTTCGTCGGCATTGTCTGCGCCGAAGCGGCCGGTTTGCTCCGCGAGGTAGTCGAGAATCACGCCCGACTGGCTCAGCACCTTGCCGTCATGCAGCAGCACCGGCGCTTCGCCCATCTCGTTGACCGCGCGGAAATCGTCGGTGCGGGTCTCGCCATTGAAGAAATCGACCGGCAGGCGCTGCCACGGCGTGCCGGTCAGGGCCAGCATCAGCGCCACCTTGTAGCAATTGCCTGATTCACCAAAGGCGTAGAGCTTGTAGTCGGCCATGCGGATCTCCTCGTCGCGGCCAGTCATAGACAATAGAGCTGCAATGGCATAGGCCCGGCCCGCAGATGTGCCGCGCCGCCACGATAATGGCGGCGCCGACCGTGTTGACATCCGGCCCCCTCGTCGCTAGAACCCCGCATCTTTCGAATTTGGGAGCTCTTGCGTCTTCTCGCGTGCTCCAACCTGAGGCACGAGTACCATGAAGATCCGCAATTCGCTCAAGTCGCTGCGCACGCGCCATCGCGACAATCAGCTGGTCCGCCGCAAGGGCCGCGTCTACATCATCAACAAGACCCAGAAGCGCTACAAGGCCCGCCAGGGCTGATTTTGCGCCGATTTATCGGGTCTGCCGCGTTTGAACCCGGCCGCAGCGATGCGGCCGGGTTTTTGTCTTTGAATCCGCCACAATCTCGCGCCACTATCCCGGCATGAGGATCGCGATTCTGGCCCTGATCGGCATGCTTGCCGCCCCTGCCATCGCCCTGGCCGAGACCCGGCCGGCCGGCGATCCCGAGCTCGACCGCCTCTATGAGCGCCTTGCCAAGGCCCAGTCGGAAAAGGAAGCCGACAACATCGCGCTCGCCATCGAGCGCGTGGAGCTGCGCTCGGGCAGCGACACCACCGACCTCCTGATGGACCGGGCGCTGACGGCGATCAAGGCCTCGAATACCGACAAGGCCATCAAGATCCTCAATGCCGTGATCCATCTCAGGCCCGATTACGCCGAGGCCTGGAACAAGCGGGCCACCGCCTATTTCCTGAAAAAGGACTATGTTCGCTCGATCGCCGACGTCGCCGAGACGCTGCGGCGCAATCCGCGCGAATATGGCGCCTGGAACGGCTTGGCCATGATGCTGGTCGACCTGGGCGACAAGAAGAATGCCTATGAAGCGCTCAAACATGCCCTGGCGATCAATCCTCACATTGCCGGCGCCCGCAAGATGATGGACGAGCTCAAGCCCGAGGTCGAAGGGCGCGATATCTAAGTCCGGGCCGGCGGGCTGGAGATCGCCCCTCCCTGTTCCTGCGCCATCACCGCAAGGCCGTGGCCCCAAGCCTGCCATCCCGGGGGACTTTCGACCCGATTGCAAAACGGCTAGAAGCATATTTCCTACCGGTATCAGCACGCCAAAGGCCGCGATTGACCCTCTTTCTGCTCTTCATCGGCATTCTCCTCCTTGCCCATGTGCTCGGAGCCATCCAGGCCACCGCTGTCATCGCCGCTCGCATCGCTGCAGAAAATCCGCCCGAAGGCGTGTTCGCGCCCGTGCCCGGCGGACGGCTGCACCTGATCGATCTCGGTGCCGGCCATGGCAGCGAGAAGCTGCCGGTGCTGCTGCTGCATGGCGCCACCTCCAATGCCCGCGACATCGTCTTCGGCATCGGCGAGGACCTGGCACGCCAGCGTCGCGTGATCGCGGTGGACCGGCCGGGGCATGGCTGGAGCGACCGGCCGAACGGCCGCGGCGATGCCGCCACCGCGGCACAGGCCAAGCTGGTGATGGCAGCCCTGGATGCGCACAGCGTGGACCGCTTCATCGTCGTCGGCCATTCCCTGGCCGGCTCCCTCGCCACGCTGCTGGCCGTCGAATACAAGGATCGGGTTGCCGGCCTGGTGGTGCTGGCCGGAGCCACCCATCCCTGGCCGGGTGGCATCAACTGGTATTACCGCCTCGCCGCCCTGCCGGTGCTCGGGCGGCTTTTCGTGCACACCGTGATGACCCCGGTTGGCAGCTGGGGCCTGAAGAAGTCGGTCGACGACTCCTTCAGGCCGGGCGAAGCGCCGACCGATTATGTCCGCAAGGCCAGCGCCGCGCTGGTACTGCGGCCAAACGAGTTCCGCTGGAACGGGCAGGATGTCGCCGTCCTCAAGGCCTGCCTGACGGCCCAGTCTTCCCGCTATCACGAGATCACCGTCCCCACCGCCATCGTCGCCGATCCGGCCGATCATGTGGTGTCGACCAGCATCCATGCCGAGGCGCTGCATCGGCAGGTGCAGGGGTCCCGTCTGGTCCTGGTTCCCGGTGGCGGCCATCAGATCCACTACACGGCCAAGCAAATGGTGCTGGAGGCGATCGGCAGCGTCGCCCAGGCAGCCGACGAGCGCGACTCGATGCGGCAAGCCGCACAATAGTTAGCTGACTATTTAAAAACAGCTCGGAAGTGCGACTTCACAAAGATGCCGACGTGCCCCAGCCGGGTCGGGCGAACGATCACCCGTCTTTGGCGACTTTCGGCAGGACATTGAGATTTGGAGCCATTGAATCAAAAAATTAGCCGGCAATATTATTGCCGGCTAACTTGTCTATGAAACTGTCGCGACGCAGCCATCAGGCCCCTTCGCCACCATCCGCTCCGATCACGGCGATACGCACCATATTGGTCGCGCCCGGCGTGCCGAAGGGAATACCCGCCATGATCAGCACGCGCTGGCCGGTCTGCGCGAAACCGTCTTGCGAGGCATGGCGGCAGGCGCGATCGACCATGTCGCCGATGTCGCGGGCATCGTCGGTCAGCACGGCATGGACACCCCAGACCAAAGCGAGGCGGCGCGCCGTGCCGACATTGGGCGTCAGCGCCAGCAGGGGCTTCTCGGCACGTTCGCGAGCGATGCGGATGCCGGTCGAACCCGAGGCCGTCCAGGCGATCAGGGCGGCGAGATCGAGCGTTTCGGAGATGGTGCGCGCGGCGGCTGCAATGGCGTCGGCGCCGGTCTGCTCGGGTTCGCTGCGCTGGGCGTTGATGATGGTACGGTGCAGGACGTCGCGCTCGACCTCCTCGGCGATGCGGTTCATGGTCGCGACCGCCTCGCGCGGGAATTCGCCGGCAGCGCTCTCGGCCGAAAGCATCACGGCATCGGCGCCCTCATAGACGGCCGTCGCCACGTCCGACACTTCGGCGCGCGTCGGCACGGGCGAGGTGATCATCGATTCCAGCATCTGGGTCGCCACCACGACCGGCTTGCCGAGCTTGCGCGCACCGCGCACGATGCGCTTCTGCAGGCCGGGCACCTTTTCGAGCGGCAGTTCGACACCGAGGTCGCCGCGCGCCACCATCAGGGCGTCGGAGGCTTCGAAGATTTCGTCGAGACGCAGGATCGCCTGGGGCTTTTCAATCTTCGACATCACCAGGGCGCGGCCCTGGATGATCTCGCGCGCCTCCAGGATGTCCTCGGGACGCTGCACGAAGGAGAGGGCCACGATGTCGACGCCGGCGCCGAGCCCGGCCTCCAGATCGGCATGATCCTTGGGCGTCATCGCCGAGACGGCGATCTCGGTATCGGGCAGCGAAACGCCCTTGCGGTTCGACATCTTGCCGCCGACGATGACCTCGGTGACGGCGCGGTCGCCGGTCGCCTCGGTGGTCTTCAGCCGCACCTTGCCGTCATCGAGCAGCAGGGTATGGCCGGGCCGCAGGGCGGACAGGATTTCCGGATGGGGCAGGTAGACACGGCTGGCATCGCCAGGCGTCGGGTCCGAATCGAGGGTAAAGCTGGTCCCATTGGCCAGTTGCACAGCGCCACCGGCGAATTCGCCGATCCGCAGCTTGGGGCCCTGAAGGTCGAGCAGGATGCCGATCGGCCGGCCGCATTCCTTCTCGACGTCACGAATCAGGCCCACCATTTCGCGCATGCGGTCATGCGAGGTGTGGCTCATATTGATGCGGAACAGGTCTGCACCGGCGCGAAACAAATGGGCGATCATCTCCCGCGACGACGAGGCAGGACCCAAGGTGGCGAGAATTTTTACTTTTCGCTGGCGTCGCATACGACTGTTTCTTTCTTATCTTGGTTTTTTGCGCGGATCTCGTGGCGCTGACACAGCGCATCCGCAAGGATGAGATGGCACTCTAGTCCGATTTTCACGCCAGTTAAGTGACATAAATGCCACGCTGGCCCGCTAATTCGCCCCTAGCGTTTTGCGATCGAGCGGAATCACCTCGAATCGCAAAGACGCGTCCCCTGAACGAATGCGGTTCACCTAAGCGTCTATGTTTTTGTTCGATCTTCGTCATTGCCGGGCTTGACCCGGCAATCCAGCCTGGATCTCCGCCTTGCGCGTGTGGCTTCTGAATAGCCGGGTCAAGCCCGGCTATGACAATTGGGAGCGGCTCCTCCTTCAATGGACTGCATTAGTACCCTGAACGGGCTTGGCTCTAGGGTGCCGAGGGTGGTCGCTCGGGCGGCAGAGGGGGCGCGGGCGTGGTTGGTGTCCCTTCCGCAGGGGGAGGACCGTCGGCACCGGGCTGCGGCGGCGCCCCGTCCTGAGGCGGATTGGCCGGGGCGGGCGGGCTCACTGCTGGCGGGTTCGGCGACTCCCCGGCGGGCTGCGCAGGTGCGGCAGGAGCCGGCACATCCTGCGGCGTCATCGGCGACGGCGCCGCGGGGGAGACCACCGGCGGCGTGGTCACGACCGGCGGATTGGCCGGGGCGGGCGCCGCGCCGGAGGCGGGTGGGACAGCCGGTACCGGTGCGGCCGGAGCCGAAGGCCCTTGCGCGGGAGGCATGTCGGCTGGAGCGTTCGATTTGGGCTTCGCCCCGTTCTGAGCCTGCTCGGAAAGCTGGACCGTCCAGGCCTTCTGTTCGCTGGTGTCGATCTCGAAAAAGCCGGTACGGTTATAGCCACGCGCCAGGCAGTTCTCGAAACCGCGAATGGTGAATTCCTTGTCGCGCGAGCACATGAAGGCGTTGCCGCTCCATTCCCCGCCCTGGTCGTAATCGACCGCATAGACGTAATAGAACCGTGCCGCCAGCGGGCCCTTCAGGATGGACTCGCAACTGCGCGCCGCGACATTCCACCAGCCCTCGGTGAGCCAACCCTGCTTGTCGCGATAGCCGACGGCAACCCCCACCCGGCTGGAGGTGTTGTTGCACAGGCGGAAATCAGCCATGGCCGGGCCGGCGGCGAACAAGGATGCCAGGCAGGTCACGGCCGCGGCGAGCGGGAGGCGAAGAGAGGAAGAGATCATCCGGAGCGATTCGGCCTTGGGAGCCCTCTTGATACCGTTTCGTTCGGACGCAAGAAAGGCGGCAAGAAGGCGTAGACCGCGGTTGCCACCATTGATTTCTGCCTCGGCTCCGTTCTCAGGTCGGCCGTGGGCGCGAAACCCAGATGCCGGCGATGATGACCAGGCCGCCGAGCGCCTGCAGCAGGGAGACCGGTTCGTCCAGGACCAGCCAGCCGAGCGCTGCCGCCGCCACGGCCTCCAGGAAGATCACCAGCGAGGAAAACACCACCGGCAGCGAGCCGAGCGCTACCGACAGCAGCCCCTGCCCGCCGGCATGGCTGACCCAGGCCAGCGCGATCAGCACGAGCCAGCCGGTGGCCCCTGCCGGCAGGAAGCGCTGACCCAGGCTCTGGGTCGCCCATAGCGCCGCCACGGCCAGGATCACCACGGTCACCACTGACATATAGAAGGTGAGCCGCGCAGCGCGGTGGCGCAGCCTCGCCTTCTCCACGGCCAGGAAATAGGCGCCGAAGAAGAGTCCCGTCACCCCGGCAAAACCGTCGCCGATGAGATGGCCCGGGGCAAAACCAAGAGACTGGACGACGAGGGCCAGTCCGCCCAGCAGACACAGGCCGAGGCCGATCATCGCGGCGCGGCTCGCCCTGCGCCGATAGACCAGCCAGCCGAGGATCACCACCCACAAGGGCGCCATGGTGGCAAAGAAAGTCGCATTGGCCACCGTGGTATTGGTGATGGCGAGGTGCCAGAAGAAGAGGTCGGCGGCGAAGAACACTCCGGTGGCAATCACAGGCAGGGAGAAGGCCGGGCCGGTGTCCGGCGTATCGGCCTTGCTTTCCTCGATCCGCATCCAGGCATAGAGCACCGGTAGGGCCAGCAGCACGCGGTAGAAGGCGCTGGCGAAAGGCCCGACATCCGTCAGCCGCACCAGGATCGGCGAAATGCCCATCGCCATGGCCCCGGCGATCAGCGCCGCGAAAGCAGGCCAGAAGGCGCTTCGCGCCGGGGCCGCGGATTGGACTGCAGAGCTCATCGGAAGAGGTTCCTGGCAGGTCACGCATGCGAACCGGCTTATCCGCATCCGCTCGAATTCGCGGATGAGGAAGGTGCATTGGCGGTGGCGCCGGCTCAGGCTCGTCTTTATGCTGCCTCATCCGATCCCACAATATCCGTGCCTTTGGTCAGTACCCCCTTGCAGTCCGATTTTTCGCCCATCGAAAGGCTGGATGGCCAGCCCGACTCAGGTCTCATCCTGCTCTGCGACCACGCCTCCAACGTCCTGCCCGCCGACTATGGCACGCTGGGCCTGCCGCCGGCACAGCTCGAACGCCATATCGGCTATGACATCGGGGCGCGGGCGGTTACGCACGCTTTGTCGGCACGGCTGCGGGCCCCCGCCTTGCTCACCCGCTTCTCGCGCCTGCTGATCGATCCCAATCGCGGCGCCGACGACCCCACTTTGGTGATGCGCCTGTCCGACGGCGCCCTGGTGCCCGGCAATGCCCGCGCCGACCATGCCGAGATCGCCCGGCGGATCGAGCGTTTCCACCGGCCCTATCACCGGGCGATCGGCGAGTTGGTGAACGAGAAGCTCGCCCGCGGCATCGTGCCGGTGCTGTTTTCGGTGCATTCCTTCACGCCGGTCTGGCGCGGGGTGCCGCGCCCCTGGCACGTTACCCTGCTCTGGGACAAGGATCCGCGCATCGCCAGGCCGTTGATCGAGGCCTTCAAGCGCGACCCTGTCCTGGTGGTGGGCGACAACGAGCCCTATGACGGCGCCCTGGAAGGCGACACCCTCTACCAGCACGCCACGCTACGCGGCCTGCCCCACGCCCTGATCGAATTGCGCCAGGACCTCATCGGCACCCAGGAGGGTGCGGAGGACTGGGCAGACCGCATCGCACACGCCCTGTCGCCCCTGATCATCGATCCCACCATCCGGCGCATCGAACATTGGGGATCGCGCACCGGGCCTCAGCTCCAGCCCTCGGATCGATGATGGTGGCTGTGGCAAGACGTACCCGGCGATCCCTGTCGCGGCCTTCCGCAAGGCAGGTGAGGAAATCCCTAACCTTTATCGGAAATTTTCAAGGCGGTTTTCGAGGCGCCTTTGCGATTCTCGGCGGTTCCGCCAAATCGCAGAACGCTCTGGGACTTGACCCGACTCGGCTTTATCAGCCACATCCGCCCCCAAATTTGTCTCAGGAGTAAGCAATGACGGACGCAACCTCGGTCGCCGCAGACCAGCTCAAGTCGATCATCGAGCGCATCGAGCGCCTCGAAGAGGACAAGAAGGCGATCGCCGACGACATCAAGGAAGTCTATGGCGAGGCCAAGGCCAACGGCTTCGATGTCACCATCCTGCGCAAGATCGTGTCCCTGCGCAAAAAGCCGGCCGCCGAACGCGCCGAGGAAGATGCCATCCTGGAGCTGTATCTCCAGGCCCTTGGCATGGAATAAGGCTTCGTCCGTCCATAAGCGGATCGACTTGGCCCGACCTTTGCCATTGCCGGGCTTGACCCGGCAATCGAGCTCGCGTCCAGCTATCGAAGACGAAGGCCGCCGGCCGGCGGCCTCAATTGTTGCGCGTCGCCACCCAATAACGGGGCCCGGGGCCGAGACGGCCGGCGCGGTCGTCCGGATTGGCAAGCTGGCAGAATTCCAGCGACAGGCATCCACAGCTGATGCAGCGCGTCAGACCGCTCTTCAGCCGCTGAAGCTCGGCGATCCTGGCATCGATCCGCTCGGTCCAGGGCTGGGACAGTTGCGCCCAATCCTCGCCACCTGGCACGTGATCGCTGGGCAACCGGGCGAGTTCCTGCCCGATCTCCTCCAAGGTCATGCCCAGACGCTGGGCGAAGACGATGAAGGCGATGCGCCTGAGCGTCGAACGCGCAAAGCGCCGATGCCCCGAACCGGCCCGTTCGGCCCGGATCAGACCGCGCTCCTCGTAATAACGCAGGGCTGACGCCGCCACGCCCGATCGGCGCGAAATCTGATTGATGGTGAGGGTGGGATCCATGCCGGCATCAAAGCATATTTATTGCTTGATCTCAAGTTCACTTGAACTTGTAGAAAGACTCCTGCCTTGCATGGAGACTGGGTTCGATGACGATTCGAGCGATCGACCGACACACCAAGCGATTGGAAATCACGGAGCGTTCCTGCCTTCGGCGCCTTGAGCCGAAAGACCACGGGAGGCCGGCATGAGCAGGCAGCCGCTCCGCCTGGGCCTGATCTATGGCAGCAGCCGCCGCGGCCGCTTCTGCGACACCATCGGCCAATGGGCCCATTCGCGGATTGCCCATACCCGGCAGTTCGACATCGATATCGTCGATCCCCAGCAGATCGATCTTGCAGCCTTGCTGCATCAGGAGGATTGCCCGGCGAGGCAGGCACTGCGCCGCCGGCTGGCCGACGCCGATTGCTTCGTCCTGGTGACGCCGGAATACAATCACGGCTATACGGCCGCCGCCAAGCTGATCATCGATGCGGCCGGCCGCGAATGGACGGAAAAGCCGATCGCCTTCGTCTCCTATGGCGGCATTTCGGGCGGGTTGCGGGCCATCGAGCAATTGAGGCTGGTCTTCGCCGAGCTGCATGCGATCGCCCTGCGCGACAGCGTGAGCCTCGCCAATGCCTGGCGGGCGATCGACGCCGAGGGCCGCCTCACGCCCGGCCCGGAGACTTGCCAGGCCATGGAGGTCATGATCGGGCAGTTGCAGCGCTGGGCAGGCACGCTCAGGCAGATCCGGCAGGTGGATGCCGCCAGGGCCTCGACCCAAACCCGATAGGCTTCAGCCATGCCGGAATGGTCCGGTGCCCGCCTGCCGCAATTGCAGCCCGTTCAGGGCGAGCCAGCGCTCGACCTCGAGGGCCGTGACCTGCCCGATACCGCGTTCGGCCAGCAGTTCATCCCACGAATAGGCCGTTGCGATCGCCGTCAGGTTGCGGGCGCGCTGCGCCAGCGTGCGCCCGCCCTTATGGGCATGGCGCCCCTGCAGGAGCTGATCCAGAGCCCGCCGTCTCAAGCGCATGGCTTTACTCCGTCGGTGGTTGAAGGCTGGTTTCAGGCGTGCAGGCGCGGAAAGCCGTGCCGCTCGGCCAGAAGGTCCAGAATGCGCTGGGTCGGCTTGACGAAGGCGACCTCTCCGAAGCGCTCCGCATCGTCGGGAACCGGTCCCTCCGCCAGGATCAAAGCCGGCAGGGACTGGTTGGCCTCGCCCAGTTCGGCGATCACCGCCCGGCGCGGCCGGGCGAAGGGTACGCGCTCGATGTCGAGCTGGCCGGCGAGTTCCGGAAAGCTCGCCAGAACGCCCTCGATCTGGTTGCTATGCGGGCAGACGAAGCGCTGGCCCGGACGGTTGGGATCCTCAAATCCCAGTTCGAGCAGAAAGAGCTTGTCTCGGCTGCGGGCCATGTCCTGCCTCCCGTCAATTGGTATCGGCGCGCACCGGCGCCGCGTGCTTCTCGACGCGATCGTAGAACACGTCGCCTTGGGGATTCTGGAAATAGCCGGTGACGCCCTTGGCGAGCACGACCTCGTCGCTGTCCTGCAGGACCACGACATAGGGTGAGCTCTTCTGGATCTTGCGCTGCAGTTCCTCGTAGAGCGCGATGCGCCTGGCCGGATCGCGTTCCCTGACGGCTGCGGCCGTCTCGTCGCTCAGCTCGGGGATCACCCAGCCCGCCTGCTTGGCGATGGTGTTACGCTTGTTGTCCCTGTTGACGGCGAACGCGCTGGCATTGGAGTGCGGGTCGAAATAGTCGGGGCCCCAATAGCGCAGGGTCACCTCATACTGGCCGGAGCGCGCCTTGGCGAAGATCTCGCTGCTCACACCCGGCTGGATGTCGAGCGTGAGGCCAGCCTGGCCGAAGGTCTGCTGGAGGGATTGGGCGATGGTGAGGAAGAGCGGCTCGTTGAAGACGGGGAAACTGATCCTGGTCGGGCCGATGCCGGCGTCAGCCAGGATCTTCCTGGCCTTGGCGACATCGAGCTTGTAGGGGGTATCGCCCACGGCGCCCGGGAATCCCGCGGGCAGGAAGGCCTGGTGCACGCGATACTGCCCGCGCAGCAGGTTCCTGGCGATGCCCTCATAGTCGACGAGATAGCGCGCCGCTTCCCAGAAAGCCGGATTGCCGAGGGTCGGATTGGCCTTGGTATTGATCAGGAGATATTCGAGCCGCGCCGACGGCGTCGCATAGATGCTGACCTGGCTCTTGTCCCTGAGCGTCTCGACCTGGTCGGTGCCAAGCCCGCGGGCGATGTCGACATCGCCCTGCGCCACCAGCAGGCGGCGGGCCGCCGGATCGGGGACATTGCGGAAGACGAGCGCCTGCAGCTTGGGCGCACCGCCGGGCGAAGCCGGGTTGGCGTCCAGCACGAGCGCCTCATGCGCAGTATAGCTATTGATCTTGAAGGCGCCGCTGCCGGCCGAATGTGACTTCAGCCAGCCATTGCCGAAATCGCCATTGCTGGCTTGCGGCGCGAGCACGGCCTCATCGAGCACCGAGGCGACGTTGGCCGTCAAAATGGCCAGCACGAAGGAAGGACCGACATCGGCCTGCCAGCTCAGCCTGACCTTGCCGTCATCGACCTTGCTGATGGCGGCATCGACATTGTCGGCGGTCCAGCCAAGTTCGTTCAGGATGAAGGCCAGCGCCTTGTTGAGCTTTACGGCGCGGGTCAGGGAAAAGATCACGTCCTCCGGCCGAACAGGATTGCCGGAAGCGAATTTGGCGTCCTTGGCCAGCGTGAAGGTCAGGCTCTTGCCGTCGGCACCCGCTTCCCAGCTCGAGGCCAGCGCCGGCTTGATCGCGGCGCTCTCGTCGCGATCGGCCTGTACAAGGCGCTGATAAAGCGCGTTGGCCACCTGCCCCGTCGTCGATTCGAAAGCCTCGGCCGGATCGAAGCTGGTGACGTCGTCGATGGATTGCGCCACCACCGCGATCCCCGGCGGCGTTTCCGCGAAGGCTGCGGGCGCCTGCAGCGTGAGGGCGAGGGCCGTAAAGCCGAGAAGTCCGATCCTGCTTCGCATGCCGCCTGCTCCGAATTCAGAGAAATGGGCCGTGTTTCAATCGGTATGGCGGAATAATGACAGGGAATGGAGCTTGGTCAAGATTATTATATAAAAATTATGGACTAAGTGTATTTATGAATTAAGCTCGCCTTCCGGACACTCCTGCAACGAGGCAAGCGATGACGACAGCGGCTTCCCCATCCCTGGTTACGGCGGAATGGCTTCTCGAAAATCTGGACAATCCCAAGGTGCGGATCTTCGAGGTCAGCGTCGACCCCACCGTCTATGAACGCAGCCATATTCCCGGGGCAGTCAATCTCGACTGGCACCGTGACCTGGTCGATACCGTCAACCGCGACATCGCCTCGCGCGAGAAGCTGCAGGACACCCTGCGCAGGGCCGGTGTGGAGGACGACACCACCGTGATCGTCTATGGCGACAACAACAATTGGTTCGCCGCCTGGGGTGTCTGGGTGCTCGACGTCTATGGCTTCGGCGAGCGCGCCAAGCTGGTGGATGGCGGCCGCAAGCTCTGGGAAGCCCGCGGCCTCGCCCTCACCGCCGACGTGCCTGATTTTGCAGCCTCGGCGCTCACTTTGCCGGATCGCAACGAGGCCCTGCGCGCCCGGCTTCCCGACGTGCTCGGCTTTGCCCAAGGCAGGGTCGACGGCCAGCTGGTCGACATCCGCTCGCCGGACGAATATGCCGGCAAGATCTTCGCGCCCGAGGGCGTGAAGGAACTCGCGATCCGGGCCGGCCACGTACCGGGCGCCGAAAACGTGCCCTGGGCCACCATCGTCAACGAGGATGGCACCTACAAACCCATCGAGGAGATTCGCGGCATCTATGCCGCCAAGGGCATCGATGGAACCAGGCCGATCATCACCTATTGCCGCATCGGCGAACGCTCGAGCCATAGCTGGTTCGCCCTCAAGCGCCTGCTAGGCTATGACGCCCGCAACTATGACGGCTCCTGGACCGAATATGGCAATGCCGTCGGCGTCCCCGTCGACAATCCGTCGGGCACGATCTGGCTGGGCAAGTAGGCTTTCGGAGCGCGGACTTCCAGTCCGCTCTTCCTTTCCACAAACGCCGCAGCCGCGGTGATGAAGAGCGGACTGGAAGTCCGCGCTCCCGGAATCAGCTATCGCTGATCTAGGGATCACCAACCCCGCCCGCTCTGGATCCTTCTCAGCGCCGCCACCAGCGCATCGACATCCTCATACGTATTGTAGAAGGCCAGCGACGGCCGCACCGTGCTTTCCAGGCCGAAGCGACGCAGGATCGGCTGGGCGCAGTGATGGCCGGCCCGCACCGCGATGCCCTCGCGATCGAGCGCCACACCGACATCCTGGGTCCGGCAACCGTCGAGCACGAAGGACAGCACGCTCGCCTTGTCCCTGGCGGTGCCGATCAGCTTGAGGCCGGGTACGGTGAGCATGTGCTCGGTGGCGTAGACCAGCAATTCATGCTCGTAGCGGCCGATCACGTCCATGCCGATCGTCTCGACATAGTCGAGCGCTGCCCCGAGCCCGACGGCGTCGGCGATATTGCCGGTGCCGGCCTCGAAGCGCTCAGGTGGGCCATGATAGATCGTCTTCTCGAAGGTGACGTCGGCGATCATGTTGCCGCCGCCCTGCCAGGGCGGCAGGTGGGCGAGCACGTCGGGCTTGCCATGCACCACGCCGATACCGGTCGGCCCGAACACCTTGTGTCCCGAGAACACGAAGAAATCGGCATCGAGCGCCTGCACGTCGGTGCGCATATGCGAGACCGACTGGGCACCGTCGACAACCACCGTGGCGCCGTGGCGCTTGGCGATGGCGACCATCTCCCGCGCCGGCGTCACCGTGCCGAGCGCATTGGAGACCTGCGTGATCGAGACGATGCGCGTGCGCGGGTTGATGAGCTTTTCATATTCCTCGAGGATCACCTGGCCGGAGTCGTCGACCGGGGCAACACGCAGCCTGGCGCCCTTCTCCGCGGCGAGCATCTGCCAGGGCACGATATTGGCATGGTGCTCCAGCCAGGTGACCAGGATCTCGTCGCCTTCCCCGACATGGCGGCGGCCATAGGCCTGCGCGATCAGGTTGATGCCTTCGGTGGTACCACGCACGAAGATGATGTCGCGCGTCGAGCCGGCATTGAGGAAGCGCCGCACCTTCTCGCGCGCGCCTTCATAGGCGTCGGTGGCGCGGGCGGCCAGGGCATGGGCAGCGCGGTGGATGTTGGAGTTTTCATGCTCATAGAAATGGCTGAGCCGGTCGATTACCGCCTGCGGCTTCTGTGTCGTTGCCGCATTATCGAGCCAGATCAGCGGCTTGCCATGCACCTGCGTCTGCAGGATCGGGAAGTCGCGCTTGACCGAGTTCGCATCGAACGGCCGGCCTGACTGGGCGAGATCCGGCACCGCGTCGGGACGCAGTTCCAGGGTAACAGCACTGAAATCGGGCAGGCGCGGCGCAGCCGGCACGGCAGCCTGGGTGGGAACGGACGGCGGGCGCTGCGGCACGGGAGGAACGGAAGGCGGCGCGGCAACGGGCGGCGCGGGCGGCTGCGAGGGCGCCAGGGATTGCCCGTCGCGCAGGAAATAATAGCCATCCTGGGACGGCTGGGCGATCGAGCCGGGAACGGAGGCCGGGGACGGCGCCTGCAGGGGCGCAGCTGCGGCCACGTCGGGACGCAGCAGCGAAAGGAACTCGGCGATGCCGGCCGGCAACACGGAGAAGTCGAGCTGGGTAGGCACGGCAGGCACGAAGGGACCGGCCGAGCCGCCGGGCTGCGGCACGTCCGAGGGAATGGCCGAGGCGCCCGACAGCGGCTGCGGCGCGGTGGCCGGCGCGATCGGGATGGTCGGCGTCGGCACGATCGAGGGAATGGTCACCGGCGGCAGGTCGGGCGGGCCGACAGGCGGGCGGGCCGGCATCTGCGGGGCGACACTGGTGGTGATGGAAGGCGCCGGCGCCAAAGTCGGACTCGGCGGAACCGCCGGCACGGTCGGTGCCAGCGGCACGGTGCCCTGGCCAGGGGGCGCCTGGAACAGGGCATTGGCGAGATCGGCCAGCACCGTCGGATCCGGCCAGGACGGGTTCGGGGAAATGCCTGTCGTCATCGAGCAGAGGGCTCCTTGGGGACGTTCGCCGGGCGGTACCGGGGATCATCATGGCATACGTTGGAAATCGGATGAGCAGCACTCTTCTGTAATGTCGGAGTTGCCCCTCACCCTTACCCTCTCCCCGCAAGTGCGGGGCGAGGGAGATGGTGACGTCGCATCTTCTCCAGCACGCTCAGCGCCTCGCCTAGTTGACGCCACACTCGGCGCCCCCTCGCCCCGCACTTGCGGGGAGAGGGTAAGGGTGAGGGGCGGCGCGCCCTGTCGGATCAACCCCACTCAGACATATTTGTCGGGATAGTCGTGGTACTTGCCGACCTCGACACCTTCCAGCACGGCCAGGGCATCATGGGTAAGGATGGCCGAGGAGCAGTAGAGCGAGATCAGGTAGGAGGCGATCGCCTTGCGGTTGATGCCCATGAAGCGCACCGACAGGCTGGGCTGTACTTCGCCGGGCACGCCGGGCTGGAACAGACCGATGACGCCCTGCTTCTTCTCGCCGGTGCGCAGCAGCAGGATGTTGCTCTTGCCCTTGGCGTCGACCTCGAGCTTGTCGCTCGGCACCAGCGGCAGGCCGCGCCAGGTCAGGAAGGGCGTGCCGAACAGGGTGACGGTCGGTGGCGGCACGCCGCGGCGGGTGCATTCGCGGCCGAAGGCGGCGATGGCGCGCGGGTGAGCCAGGAAGAAGGAGGGTTCCTTCCAGACCTTGGTGATCAGTTCGTCCAGGTCGTCAGGCGTGGGCGCGCCGGTGCGGGTCTTGATGCGCTGGCCGGCCTGCGCATTGGGCAGGAGGCCGTATTCCTTGTTGTTGACCAGTTCGTTCTCCTGCTTTTCCTTTACCTTCTCGATGAGGAGCCGTAGCTGTTCCTGGATCTGGTCATAGGGATGGGAGTAGAGGTCGGAGACGCGGGTTTGCACGTCGAGCACGGTGGTGACGGCATTGAGCGAATATTCGCGCGGCGCCTCCTCATAGTCGACGAAGGTCTCCGGCAGGTCCGGATCCTGGTCGCGGCGGGGGGAGCACTCGACCTCGGCGCTGATGTCGCCCTGGTCTTCCTTGACCCGGTTGAGGCGATAGATGCCGGCTTCCACCGGTGTCCAGGGCAGGAAGGAAACCAGCCAGCGCGGCGTGATGCCGGACCACTGGGCCCTGGTCTTGGTGGCGTTGGCAAGCTGCCTTGCCGCCGCCTCGTTCAATGTCCGGCGGACGGCGGGTTCGTCGGCCATACGGTGCTCCTTGTCTGGTTCGTGCTGCGGAAAGAAGTCCTGATTCGACGTATATCCGGCGCGCCGAAGCCCCGGACAAATGCCCTAACAACCGACATGCCGCGTGGCTTCCTCAAATCCCGTATACCTTGCGTGAAATAAGCCGAGCCGGTAGGCATGCGGCTATTTCCGCGCCGAGATTTTGAGGGGCGGTTGCCTTGGTACCGGCGCAGGACCGGGCGTGTGTTGAGCCTCCCGATAGAAGGCGAGCGCCTTTTCGATGAGACCGACGGACCGATGAAAGCGGTCGGAGAGCACCAGGATCGTCTGGTCCTGGGTGAAGCCGTCCTCGCGCAGAGCCTCGAAGGCCTCGCCGATATCGAGCCATTGCGCCGGCGCCGGCCGGCGCCGGTTGCGATCGGGCTTGGTCGGGTCGAGCAGTTCGGCGATCAGGGTCAGAAATTGCGGCGAGGCATAGGCTTCCCGCAACCAGGCTCCCGCCTGCTGCTTGGCGGCGACGATACGGCCTTGCGCAATCAACCGACGCAGATGGGCGGTGCGCGGGCAAAAGCGCGCCCTCGTCACGGTGCTCGCGCGCCCCGCCTCGACGGCACTCCCTGCTTCGCGCGGACCCGACACGCCCGACCTCACGCGGCTCAGGCCTTGGCCGCCACGGGACTGGCCCGCCCCGCAAGGGAGCGGCGGCGGGCGGCGGTCGGTCGCGAGGCAGGGCCAGATCTCATGGTCGGTTCCGTGATGCGGATGCGAGGCTGGAACGCAGCTTCGATCGAAATTTATAATTTGTCTATAGAAATAGTAGAAAATAAAATTTACAACATTCGGACCGCATCGCCTTCGCCTCTGAGGCCGGCGCAACCGCGACGTCACGAAGGGCCATGCCATGACCGAGACCCTGCAGCATGCCATCGCCTTGCAGGAAGAAGCCGGAGGGACGCCGAGCCCGGTGGCACCCCGCTGGAACCTCGATGCTCTGGTGGCGCAGCTCCGGCTCTCGCGCGAGATCACCCACAATATCCGCCACCAGGGCCGCATCCGCCGCACGCCCTCGCGCGAGACGGTCACGACCATTCTCGGCGGGCTGACGGCCGCCCTCTTTCCCAGCCACTACGGCCAGTCGGAGATCGGCGCCGGCAATATCGACTATTTCGTCGGCTCGACGCTCGACAATGCCCTGATCCTGTTGACGGAACAGGTGCGTCGCAGCCTCGCCTTCACCCGCGAGGAGGTCCCGCCGGAAGCCAGCCTGCATGAACAGGCTCTGGCCATCACCGGCGATTTCGCCAGCCGGCTGCCTTCCATTCGCGGCGTCTTGGTCAGCGACCTCACCGCCGCCTTCCGCGGCGATCCCGCGGCCACCAACTTTCCCGAAATCCTGCTCGGCTATCCCGGCATGACGGCGATCATCTATCATCGTCTCGCCCATGCCCTGCACGGCCTGGGCGCGACCTTCCTCGCCCGGCTGATCTCCGACATCGCCCATTCGAAGACCGGCATCGACATCCATCCCGGCGCCGAGATCGGCGGCAGTTTCTTCATCGACCACGGCACCGGCGTGGTCATCGGCGAGACCACCGTCATCGGCGAGCGCGTGCGCCTCTACCAGGCCGTGACGCTGGGCGCCCGCCATTTTCCCACCGATGAGAACGGGGTGCTCGTCAAGGGCAGCCCCCGCCATCCGATCGTCGAGGATGACGTCGTCATCTATGCCGGCGCCACCGTGCTCGGCCGCATCACCATCGGCCGGGGCTCGGCGATCGGCGGCAATGTCTGGCTGACCCGCAGCGTACCGCCGGGCAGCCAGATCACCCAGGCCCATGCCCGCAGCAACGGGCAGGTCGATTGAGGCGGGCCATCGCTGACGCGCTCGCACCAGCGCAGACCTTTGTCATGCCCGGGGCTTGACCCGGGCATCCAGAGTTTCGCCATCCGCGATATCGAAAGATCGGCTGGATTGCTGGGTCAAAGCCCGGCAATGACGAGGGTCGAGCTGATGTCGATACACGCAGAGCAATCATACATTGCCACTACCGGGCCGCGCCCGCCCCCCGGACTCCCGGCGCCGTCTCGAGCGGCCACCAGGTCGAGCCTAGATAGCGCTCGCCCGTATCGGGCAGAATGGTGACGATGACCTTGCCGGCGTTCTCGGCCCGCGCCGCCAATTGGGTGGCGGCCCACAGCACGGCGCCCGAAGAGGTGCCGGCGAAGATGCCTTCTTCCGCCACCAGCTCGAGCGCCGTCCGCCGGGCCTGCGCGGTGCTCAGCGCGATGATCTCGTCGGCGATCCCGGTATCGACATTCTTCGGCAATTGCTCCGGTGGCACCTCGCTCACCTTGTGCACCCCGTCGATCTCGTCGGGATAGGGATTGTCCTCCGTCGGGATCGATCCTTCGCCCGGCTCGGCGATCACCACCTTCAGGCCCGGTTTCTTCGACTTGAGGAAGCGCCCGGCGCCGGCCGTGGTGCCGCCGGTGCCGACCCCGCCGACCAGGATGTCGACGCTGCCGGCGGTATCACGCCAGATCTCGGGGCCCGTCGTTTCGAAATGGGCACGCGGGTTGGCGGGATTGGCGAGCTGGTCGGCGAAGAAGGCCGAGGGGTTTTCTTCGCGTATGCGCTGCGTGATCTTGTCGATCGCGTCGGGGGCGAGGAAGAAGGCGTTGTTCACGGTGACGACCTCGGCACCGTAGAGGCGCAGCAGCTTGACCTTGTCCTGGCTGATATTGTCGCTGACATAGAACTTGGCCCGGTAGCCGCGCGAGGCGGCCACGGCGGCAAGCCCGATGCCGGTATTGCCGCTGGTCACGTCAACGACGAGGTCGCCGCGCTTCAGGCGGCCGGCCGCCTCGGCCTCGGCGATGATGGCCCAGGCGGCGCGGTCCTTGATGCTGCCGGCCGGATTGAAGAACTCGATCTTGGCGACGATCCGCCCGAACAGATTGCGGTTGCGGGCATAATTGTGCAGCTCGAGCAGCGGCGTATTGCCGATCAGGTCGGTGAGATTGTCGTGGATGTGGCCGGGCTTGGCCACGGCAGCGCGGAGAGTACCGGAATTCATGTCAGGCCTCGGCTGTCTTGAGGGGCTGTCTAGGTGGATCTCGTCGTCATGCCGCGATCGCTGTTCGCGCCCAGCCAAGTTCGGGCGCGATGCGCTGGATGAAATCGGTGAGAATCTGCTCGTAATCGTGCTGGGCGAAGGCATAGGGCAGCTCCAGCCGGAACTCCCCCACGCCGGCGAGCACCGGATCGGCGGCGAGACGCTCCAGGATCTGGTCGGAGGGGCCGACGAGATCGGCAGCATAGAGCGTGCGCCGGGGGCCGTTGGGCGCAAGCGTGCGGGCATGCCGGCTGGCGGCATAGCCGGCATAGCGCCGCCGCGTCGTTCCATCGGCGCTGTCTGTGGGCACGATGACGCGGCCGAGGGCAATGCGAGGCCGGGCCGATGCCGCGCGATAGGTCTCGAGCTGGCGCGTCTGCGCCTCGAAGAAATCGTCGATGCCCTCGCCCGTGGTGACATTGCCCATCAGGAGGTTGAAGCCGTTGCGGCCGGCCCATTCGACCGAGCGCAGCGAGCCGCCGCCATACCACAGCCGCTCGACCAGCCCCTTGGCATAGGGCTGCAGGCGGGGCCGGATGCGACCGCCGGGAATGTCGATCAGGCTGTCGGGTGCGCCGAGATAGTGCCCGCGGAGATTATCGGCCAGCCGCTGCACCCTCGCATGGGAGAAATCGTTGGAGCGCCAGTCGCCGTCGAAGACCAGCGGCGCCAGCAATTCGGCATGCGGCGGCGTACCGGCGCTGAGGCCGACATTGAGCCGGCCGCGCGAGAGCACGTCGACGGTGGCCAGATCCTCGGCCAGGCGATAGGGACTTTCATAACCGATCGGGATCACCGCGGTGCCGAGCTGGATATGGCGGGTGCGCTGGCTCGCCGCCGCCAGGAACACCGCAGCAGCGGATATGCCCGGTTCGAGATGGCGCTGGCGCACCCAGGCGCTGTCGAAGCCCAGGCTCTCGCCGAGCTCGAACAAGCGTAGCGTACGCTCCAGCCCGCCCGCCGGATCATCGTCCGGATAGCTGCCCGGCGAGAGGAAGCCGACATGGCTGACGAGAGGAGAAGGCATGGGCAATCTTCTTGGCTGGGATTCGTTCGAAAAAGGAGCCGTCGTCCCCGGCTGAGCGTGGCGAAGGGAAGGGGCTCAGCCGGCCATGACAGAGCCTTACGGATCCATGTTGTATCGTCGCGCCCGGCTTCAGCTCTTCGGCAGGCCCTGGGGATTGGTCTCGGCTTTCTCGATCGCCTCGGCGCTCAGGTTCCAGCGGGCGAGCGTCTTGGCGTATTTGCCGTCCTTGATCAGGCCGTTGACGGCGATCGTGATGGCATCGGCAAGGCCGCCGCCCTTGCGGGTGGTGACGGCAATGTCGGCCGTGAGCGGCCAGCCGCCCGAAAGCGTGCCGACCAGCTTGGTCTTGCCCGTCTGCGCCGATTGGAAGGCCTGGGTGGCGTTCACGCTGAAGGTGATGTCGGCACGGCCGGACTGCAGCGCCAGCGTCTTCACCGCATCGTCGTCGTAATACTGCACCTCGACCGGCTTGAGGCCGGCAGCCTGGTTCTGCTTGTCCCATGCCAGCAGGATCTTCTCCTGGTTGGTGCCGGGGTCGGTGATCACCTTCAGGCCGGCGATATCCTTGGGCTCCTTCACCGAAGTGATCGGGCTGTCCGACTTGACATAGAGACCGAGAACGTCGCGCCGATAGGTGGAGAAATCGAATTTCTCCTTGCGCTCCTCGGTCACCGTGACGTTGGTGATCACCGCATCGTATTTGCCCGAGGACAGGCCGAGCGGCCAGTCCGCCCAGGCCACCGTTTCCAGCACCAGTTCCTTGCCGAGGCTGTCGGCCACCAGCTGGGAGAGATCGGGATCGAAGCCGACCGGCGTCTTGGAATCGGTGGCATAGGTCGCGATCGGCGGCAGGCCGGGATTGACCGCCACCACGAACTTGCCGTCCCGGGCGAATTTGGCGTCCTTGGCAATCGCCTTGATCGCCTCTTCGTTCCTGTCGGCGCGCAGGCGGCCGGGCTGTTCCGGGCTGAGGTCGAACTCGGCGGCGAAGGCGGCAAGGCTGAGGCCGAAGGCCAGCGCGGCCGCGAGGGCACCGGCGGCGATGGAGGCGGGACGGATTGTCATGGGATCTCCTGATCGGGCGTGGGAGGAAGGGTCGCGCCGGCGGCTCTCCACGCGCCGGCATAGAGGTCGAAGAAACGTCGGGCGTCACAGGACCTTGGCGAGGAATTCGCCGAGGCGGGAATGGGCGGGTGCATTGAAAAGCTGGGCAGGCGGGCCGGATTCGAGGACGCGGCCGTTCTCCATGAACACCACGGTATCGGCCACTTCGCGGGCGAAGCCGACTTCGTGGGTGACGATCACCATGGTGGTGCCGGAGGTAGCGAGTTCCTTGATCACTTCGAGCACCTCGCCGACAAGTTCAGGATCGAGGGCGGAGGTCGGCTCGTCGAACAAGATGACCTTGGGCTTGAGCGCCAGGGCCCTGGCAATGGCGACGCGCTGCTGCTGGCCGCCCGACAGCTGGCGGGGATAGGCATCCGCCTTGTCGGAAAGACCGATGCGGCTGAGGAGGTCGCGGGCCTGTTCGAGGGCCTCGCTGCGCGGCACCTTCTGCACCGAGACCGGCGCCTCGATGATGTTCTCGAGCACGGTGAGATGCGGAAACAGGTTGAAGTTCTGGAACACCATGCCGATCGAAGCACGGCGGCGGCGGATTGCGCCTTCCTTCAGCTCATAGAGCACGTTGCCGCGGCGCTCATAGCCGATCAGCTCGCCATCGATGGCGATGAACCCCTCGCTCGCACGTTCGAGATGATTGATCGCACGCAGCAGCGTCGACTTGCCGGCACCGGAGGGGCCGAGAATGGCCGTGACCTCGCCGGGCCGGACGGTGAGATTGACATTGTCCAGCACGGTATGGCTGCCATAGCGCTTGGACAGGCCATGGATCTCGATCAGGCCCTCCCGCCTGGCCGGTCGCAATGCCGAAACCAGGGGCCTGCGCGCCGCCGGCGCTGGTGATTGGGCCACAGTCGTCGATTTATTTTGCCGGCTACTATTTCGCCCCGTGATGCGTTCCAGTAGCGAGGCGGGCGTGGTCCGTAGGGCGCCCCTGGCATAATGCCGCTCGATCCTCAGCTGGATGAGCGAGAGCACGCTCATGATGATGAGGTACCAGACCGTCGCCACCATCAGGAGGGGGATGACTTCGAGATTGCGCCGGTAGATCACCTGCACGGTGTAGAACAGTTCCGGCAGCGCCAGCACGTAGACCATGGAGGTCGACTTGGCCAGGCCGATGATCTCGTTGAAACCGCTCGGCAGGATGGCGCGCATCGCCTGGGGCAGCACGATGCCGAGGGCATGGCGGCGGCGCGACAGGCCGAGAGCGGCGGCGGCCTCGTGCTGGCCCTGGTCGACGGAGAGGATGCCGCCCCGGATGATCTCGGCCGAGAAGGCGGCCTGGTTCAAGCTGAGGCCGATCAGCGCCACTGCGAAGGGGCTGAGCACTTCCACCAGATTATACTGGGCGAAGGAAATCCCGGTATAGGGGATGCCGAGATCGAGCGTGGTGTAGAGATAGCCGAGATTGTTGAGGATCAGCAGCAGCACGATCAGGGGCACCGAGCGCAGCAGCCAGATATAGCCCCAGGAAATCCCGGCGAGCAGGGGCGATTTCGAGACCCGTGCGAAGGCGAGCGTGCCGCCGAGCAGGAAGCCGAAGATGGAGGCGAGCACGGTGAGCAATACGGTGCGGGCGAGCCCGACCAGAACCGGCTCGGAGACGAAGTACTGCGCGAAGACGGCCCAGCCCCATTTCGGGTTGGTCAGGATCGAATGCAGGGTGATGCCAAGGATGAGCACGGCCGCCACCGTGCCGACGGCGCGCCAGGGATGCCGGGCCGGCACCACGCGATAGCGGGAATAATCGGGGGCACTGCCTGATTGCGGGCCCGCGAGTAAGCCGTCGAAATCCGTGGTGGAGGCCATGCTGCGCTTCCTTCCTGCTCATATTCAGTTAGTTCATAGAAATAATAGAATTAATGACGAAAGAAGGTCGGTGAAAACCGGCCTGTCAGCCCGCCTTGCGCCCAGCCTGGCCTTGGTCCGGGGCAGCCTGGCGGGCGGCGCGGACAGCGCTGAGTGCGACCAGTCTGTCGCCTGCCGGCGGCCCTTCGCCTGTCACAAGCGGTTCGACCGCGACGGCGAGAGGTGCGATGTCCTTCTCGAAGGGCAGCGAGCCGTAGGTCTCGGGATCCTTGGTGACGTCGAACAGGGCGGTATAGCCGGTGGAGAGATAGAGACCTGCGGCTTCCGGCTGGCGGAAGCCGGTGGTGAGATATATGCGGCTATAGCCCTGACGGGCGGCCTGCGCCTCGAGCTCGGCCAGCACCTTGCGGGCCAGGCCCTGGCGGCGCAGGTCGACATGGGTCCATACCCGCTTGAATTCCGCCGTGCGTTCGTCATAGCGCTTGAAGGCGCCTCCTGCGATGGCCACGCCGTCGCGCAACAGGAGCACGAAATTGCCATGGGGCGGTGCGAAGAGCTCGGCGGGATAGCGGCTCATTTCCGCCGAACCCGGTTCACCCCAATAATTGCCGTAGCGCGACTGATATTCGAAGGTGAGAGCCTCGATCAGGGGACGCGCCTGTTCATCGAGCGGAGTCGTATAGAAGAAGACATCTTTCATTTTGCCGGCTCACTATTATCCGAAAGATAATCCTGGACCAGCGCGACCCAGTAGCGCGCCGCATCCACGAGAATGGCATCGTTGAAGTCATATTGGGGGTTGTGCAGGTCGGCGCTGTCGCCATTGCCGATGAAGAGGTAGCTGCCCGGCCGCTCCTTGAGCATGAAGGCAAAGTCCTCGCTCGCGGTGATCGGCCGGAAGCCCCGGCGGATGCGGTCTTCCCCGAAATGGCGGGCGGCCACCTGGCGGGCGAACGCGGTCTCCCCGGCATGGTTGACCAGCACCGGATAGCCACGCGGATAATGGACCTCGGCGCGCGCGCCAAAGGAGGCGGCGTGGCTCTGCGCCAGTTCGATGATGCGTTGGCGCACATTCTCGCGGACCGCATCGTCGAAGGTGCGGATGGTCAGTTGCAGTTCGACGCTGTCGGGGATGACGTTGGGTGCGATGCCACCATGGATCGAGCCGACGGTGACGACCACCGCCTCCAGCGGATCGACATTGCGCGAGACCACCGTCTGCAGCGCCAGCACCAGCGAAGCCGAAGCCACCACCGGGTCGATCGCCTGCTGTGGCTTGGCGCCATGGCCGCCCTTGCCGATGATGCGGATGATGGCGAGGTCCACCGAAGCCATGGCCGGTCCGGTGAGGAAACCGAACTCGCCGGCGGGCACGCCCGGCCAATTGTGCAGCCCGAACACGGCATCGACGGGGAAGCGCTCGAACAACCCGTCCTTGATCATCGAGCGGGCACCGCCACCATTCTCCTCGGCCGGCTGGAAGATCACCCTCAGCGTGCCGGAAAAGCCACGCGTCTCGGCAAGGTGCTTGGCCGCCGCCAGCAGGATCGAGGTATGCCCGTCATGGCCACAGGCATGCATCACGCCCGGCACCGTGCTGGCATAAGGCAGGCCCGTGGCCTCGGTGATCGGCAAGGCATCCATGTCGGCACGGATGCCGACGGTTCGCCCGCCCTCGCCGCTTCTGAGCGTGCCGACCACCCCGGTGCCGCCGATATTGCGCGCCACCTCATAGCCCCAGCCTTCCAGATAGCCAGCGACGAGAGCGCTGGTCTTTTCTTCCTTGTAGGCAAGCTCGGGCTCGGTATGCAGCTTGCGGCGCAGGGCGATGAACTCGTCGCCCTGCAGTGCGATTTCGACTCCAGCGGCCGAAGGCAGGGGAAACTGCGCCGTCATCAGGCCGCCTCCTCGCCGGTTCCGGCGCTCGGCACGGCATAGCGGCTGTCGCGATAGGGCAGGCCGAGATGGTCCCTGAGCGTGGTGCCGAACTGGGCAGGGCGATGCTGGCCGCGTGCCTCCAGGATCGGCAGGACCTGCGCCTCGAAATCGTCGAGGCCGGCATTGAGCACGTGGAAGCCGAGCACGAAACCGTCGGCCGCCCCGCCCTCGACCCAACGGCCCAGTTCGTCGGCAACGGCTTCGGGCGTGCCGATGAAGCGCGAGCGCGGGGTCGCTTCGTTGAGGGCGACCTCGCGCAGGGTCAGCTTCTTCTCGCGCGCCACACGCTTGATGCGGTCGGTATGGGCCCTGAAATTATTGGCGCCGATATCGCCGAGGTCCGGGAAGGGATCGTCGAGCGGATAGGCGGTGAAGTCGTGATGATCGAAGAAGCGCCCGAGATAGAGCAGCGCCTCATGGTCGGTCACCAGGGCGCGGATCTCCTGATATTTGCGTTCCGCTTCCTCCTCGGTCGAACCGACGACGGGCGCGACGCCGGGGAATATCTTGAGGTGGTCGGGTTGGCGGCCATGCGCCTGGGCACTCTGCTTGAGCTTGCGCGAGAGCTCCCGGTTCTGCTCGAAGGATTCGGAGCCGGCGAACACCGCATCGGCATGGCGGCCGGCGAGCTTGATGCCATCGTCGGAGGCACCCGCCTGGAACAGCACCGGCTGGCCCTGTGGGGAGCGGCCGAGATTGAGCGGCCCTTCGGCGGCATGGAAGCGGCCCTTGAAATCGAGCCGGTGCATCTTGGTGAAGTCGGCATAGCGGCCGGTCTCGCGATCGCGCGGGAAGGCATCGTCGTCCCAGCTGTCCCACAGCCCCTTGACCACCTCGATATGCTCGCCGGCGATCTCGTAGCGCAGGGCATGTTCGGGATGCTTGTCGCGGTTGTAGTTGCGGGCCGATCCTTCCAGCGGCGAGGTCACCGCATTCCAGCCGGCGCGGCCGCCGCTGATCACGTCGATCGAGCCGAACTGCCGGGCCACGGTGAAGGGATCGGAATAGGAGGTCGAGAGCGTGCCGACCAGGCCGATGCTGGCGGTCGAGGCGGCCAGGGCCGACAGCAGGGCGATCGGCTCGAACCGGTTGAGGAAATGCGGAATGGAGATCTCGTTGATATAGAGGCCGTCGGCGATGAAGACGAAGGCGATACCGGCCTTTTCGGCCTGGCGCGCAGCACGGACATAGTGCTCGAAATTGACGCTGGCATCGGCCGGCACGCTCGGATGCTTCCAGGCGTTCATATGGCCGCCCGGGCCTTGCAGCATCACACCGAAGGGAATGCGTTTCCTGCTCAAATCTCTCTCCTCAAATGCGTGATGGTCAGGCGGGAACGGCTTGGCGCAGGGTGGCGTGCTGCGGGATCGTGGAGTTGCGGGCCTCGGCCAGGTGCTCCGCCAGAGTGAGTCTCGCATCGCCCTTCACGGCGGGCTCGACGATGAATTCCTCGATGCCGTGGCGCTCATGCAGGCGATCGAGTGCCGCCACTACATCTCCAGCCGTGCCGGCGAGAACGCTGGGTGTTTTGCGCTCGATACGAAAATCGCTGGCGCCCGCCTGGCGGGCATAATCCTCCGCCTGCGCCTCGCTGCCGACGGTGACGCTCTGCGCACCAGGGACATGCACCTTGAAGAGCTGCAGGCCCGCGGCCTGGCGTGCCGCCTCGGCGGCGCTGTCGGCAACGATGGCAGCCACCGCCACCAAAGGCGGTCGTCCGGCCTTGCCGCGATAGGCCGCAACGGCATCGGCAAGCAGGGCATCGTCGCCATTGAGGTGGCGGGCGAATACGAACTGCCAGCCCCTGGCGGCCGCTAGCTCGGCGCTTTCCACGCTTGCCCCCAGCAGGAAGCGCTCGGGCGCCACGGGCGGCCGCGGGGTGGCGCTCAACCCGGCCAGCGCTTCGCCGGCTGCGACCGGCCCCTCCAGGAAACGGCCGAGATCGTCGAGCTGCCCGGCAAAGCCCGGCTTGCGGGCGGGGTCATAGGCTCCCTGCAACGCGCGCGTCGCCAGCGGCAGCCCACCGGGCGCCTTGCCGATGCCGAGATCGACCCGCCCCGGCGCCAGCGAGGCCAGCAGATTGAAGACCTCGGCCACCTTGTAGGCGCTGTAATGCTGAAGCATCACGCCGCCCGAGCCGATACGGATTCGGGCCGTGTTGGCGAGCAGGAAGGCGATCAGCACTTCCGGCGCGGAACTGGCGAGTTCGGGGGCATTGTGATGCTCGGCAACCCAGAAGCGATGATAGCCGAGCCGCTCCGCCGCCTGGGCCAGGGCAATCGTACGCTTGAGGGCATCGGCCGCGTTGTCGCCGGGAGCAAGGGGGCTCTTGTCGAGCAGACTCAGCCTGTAACTCATCGTGCCATCTTGCTTTCGATGCGGCGCCGACGGCACCGCCAAGGAGAGGAAGGCACAATAGACTACTATTTCTATATATTAAATATGAATCTTTGATGGTGATCGAATAATCTTCGAGAGGTGGCTCAGCCCTCATCCGGCTGCCGCCACCTTCTCCCGCAAGGGGAGAAGGGAGTTTTACTCCGTTGGTCCAGTGCTTTGGTCCCGTTGCGATCTCCAACGCCCATCCCAATCAAATCCCTTCTCCCCTTGCGGGAGAAGGTCCCGGCAGGGAGATGAGGGGTGGCAGCACCAGCCAGTAGCGAAGCAGCCGCGAATTTGCTCAGATGGCGCAACAGGCTCGCGCCCGGAGCGGCCTGGGGGAAAGACGGCACAATGGTCAGCGATGTCGCCATCATCGGCGCGGGGGTCGTGGGATGCGCGATCGCCCGACGCTTTGCGCTGGAAGGGCTCGCCATCACCCTGATCGAGGCCGGCGGCGACATCCTCTCCGGTGCCAGCAAGGCCAACAGCGCCATCCTGCATACGGGCTTCGACGCTCCGCCCGGCAGCCTGGAACTTGCCTGCATCCGCGCCGGCTACGCCGAATATCTCGAGATCCACCAGGCTTTGGGGCTGCCGCTCCTGCGCAGCAGCGCGCTCGTCGTCGCCTGGAACGAGGCCGAGGAAGCCGGCCTGGCGGGTATCCGCGCCAAGGCACTGGAAAACGGCATCGACAATGTCGCGCTGATTGGCCGCGCCGAATTGCGCGCCAGGGAGCCGGGGCTATCGGAGGCGGCGCGCGCCGCCCTCTTCGTGCCGGACGAGGCCCTGATCGACCCCTGGAGCCCCTTCCTCGCCTATGTCGAGCAGGCCATGGCTCATGGCGCCACCGTCCTGCGCGGCACCCGTGTCATCGGCGGCCAGTTCGACGGCCGGATATGGCGCCTGGAAACCACGGCCGGGCCCGTCGAGGCTCGCAGCGTGATCAATTGCGCCGGCAACCATGGCGACGAAATCGACAAGGCGCTTCTCGGCCAGTGCGCCTTCGAGATCCGTCCGCGCAAGGGCCAGTTCGTGGTGTTCGACAAGGCGGCCTACAGGCTGGCTGCGGCCATCATCCTGCCGGTGCCCAATGAACGCACCAAGGGGGTGGTGGTCACGCGCACCGTCTTCGGCAACCTGCTCGTCGGCCCCACCGCCGAGGAACAGCAGGACCGCGACCGGGCCGATGTCGACCACGACGCGCTCGAAGCCCTGATTCGCCGGGGCATCGAGATCCTGCCGGCCCTGGCCGGCATGCCGGTGACCGCCTGCTATGCCGGGCTGCGGCCGGCCACGGAGAAGAAGGACTATCGCATCGATGCCTATGCCGAGCGCAACTGGATCAGCGTCGGCGGCATCCGCTCGACCGGCTTGTCCGCCTCACTCGGCATAGCCCGCCATGTGCTGCGCCTCTACCAGGAGGCAGGCGGCAGCATCGCGCCCGTCGCAGCCGGCCCCACCTTCCCGATGCCCAATCTCGCCGAGCACCTGCCGCGCGATTACGACCGGCCGGGTTACGGGGAAATCATCTGCCACTGCGAGCTGGTAACGAAGCGCGAAATCGAGACTGCCCTGTCCCGCCCGCTGGCTGCCGGCGATTTCGGCGGCCTGAAGCGACGCACGCGTTGCGCCATGGGGCGCTGCCAGGGCTTCAACTGCAGCGCCAGGCTGGCGAGCCTGACCCAGGGACGTTTTACCGTGCCCCTCGACAGCGGAGTGGCGCGATGAGTGCCGCCAAGGCGATAACCCCGGATGTCCTCGTCGTCGGCGGTGGTCCCGCCGGCCTGTCGGCGGCAACGACGCTCCGGGAACTCGGCGTCGACAAGGTCGTGCTGCTCGAACGCGATACGGTCGTGGGCGGTATTCCCCGCCATTGCGGCCATTCGCCCTTCGGCATGCGCGAATTCCGCCGCATCCTCTCCGGCACGCGCTATGCGGCCCGGCTGGAGGCCCGTGCGAGGGACCGCGGCGTCGAGATCCTCACCCGGCATAGCGTGCTCTCGGTCGGGGACGGCGTTGTCAGGGCGGTATCGCCTGATGGCCCCAGCGAGTTCAGGCCGCGGCGCATCCTGTTGGCCACCGGCACGCGCGAGGCTTCGCGTGCCGCGCGGTTGGTGTCGGGCGAGCGCCCGCTCGGCATTCTCAACACGGCCGCCCTGCAGGCCTATGTCTATCTGGAAAAGCTCGCGCCCTTCCGCCGGCCGGTGATCGTCGGCACCGAACTGGTGGCGATGTCGGCCATCCTCACCTGCCTGTCGGGTGGCATCCGCCCGGCCGCGGTGATCGAAGCCAACGCCGACCCCACGGCTCGCTTTCCCTTCTGGCTGCTGCCGCGCCTGCTCGGCATTCCCGTGCACTACCGCACCGAAATCGGCGCCATCAATGGCAAGGACCGGGTGCAGGAGGTGCTCGCGCGCTCGCAGGCGGGAGAGCTCGGCATCGATTGCGACGGCGTGCTGTTCACCGGCGCCTTCACGCCGGAATCGGCCTTGGCGCGCCTCGGCGGCCTGGCGATCGACCAGGGCAGCGGCGGGCCTGTCGTCGATGCCTTCGGCCGAACCCGCGACGGCGCGATCTTCGCCGCCGGCAACCTGCTGAGGCCCGTGGAGACCGCCGGCTGGTGCTGGGCCGAGGCGCGGCGCATTGCCGGCAGCATCGCCCGCGACCTCGAAGGCGGACTGTCCCCGCGCCGTGCCAGCATTCCCATTCGCACCGGGGCGGGCATCAAGCTGGTCGTGCCCCAGGAAATCGACTCCAAGGAAATCGATCGCGTGGATCTGCCGCGCGCCTTGCCGGAACTCCAGCTGCGCTTCTCTGAACGGCTGAGAGGAACCCTCACGCTTTCGGCCGGCGATTCCGTGCTGTGGTCTCGGAGGATCACCTCGGCGCCGGAAAGGCGTATCCTGATTCCCACCGCGCATCTCGCCATCCCGCCTGCAGCGACCGAGCTGACATTGCAGGTGGTCCAGAGCAAAGCGCCATAGGAGCAATTCTCGATGGCAAATATCGTTGCGATCGACCAGGGCACCACCTCCACCCGCTCTCTGGTGGTAGGCGAAGACGGCGCCATCGCCATCGTCAAGGCGATCCGGCATGGCCAGCATCATCCCAATCCGGGCTGGGTCGAGCATGATCCGGAAGAATTGCTGGCCAATATCCGGATCTGCCTGGAAGCCGCCGGTCCGGCAGCGGCGATCGGCCTTTCCAACCAGGGGGAAAGCTGCCTGGCCTGGGACGCCGTCACCGGCAAGCCTTTGTCGCCCGTAATCGTCTGGCAGGATGGTCGCACGGCGGATCTGGTCGAAGGGCTGCGGACGGACGGCAAGGCCGCGACCGTGCTGGAGCGGGCCGGCCTGCCGCTCGATCCCTATTTCTCAGCCACCAAATTCCGCTGGATGCTCGACAACCTGCCCGAGGTCGCCAAGGCCCGCGTTGCGGGACGGCTGCGCCTGGGTACCACCGATGCCTTCTTCCTGCAGCGCCTGACGGGCGAGTTCGCCACGGATGCGACCACGGCGTCCCGCACCTCGTTGATGAACCTGGCGACGGGGGCCTGGGACGAGGAGCTCTGCGCCCTGTTCGGCGTGCCCCTCGACAGCCTGCCGCCGATCCGGCAGACCGTGGCAGCCTTCGGCAGGACGCAGACCGGGCCGATCACCGCGTCCCTGGTCGATCAGCAGGCCGCGCTCTACGGCCATCGCTGCCGTCGGGCCGGCGACCTCAAGATCACCTTCGGCACCGGCGCCTTCTGCCTGGCCGTCACCTCGACAATTCCCAAGGCGCCCTCGCTGACCGGCGGACTCTTGCCGACGGTGGCCTGGCATATCGGCGATCGCCCGACCTATGCCCTCGACGGCGGCGTCTACGATGTCGGCTCGAGCATCGAATGGGCGGTCAAGACGGGCATCGCCAGCGGTGTCGACGATTTCCATCAGTTCCGGCAGCCGCCGGCGATCGAACGCGGGCTCGTCTTCGTGCCGGCCTTTTCGGGCCTCGCCTGCCCGCATTGGGACCGCACCGCCGCCCCCGTCATCATCGGCCTGACGCCGGCTTCCGATTTCGCGGACCTGCGCCAGGCCCTGCTCGAAGGCATTGCGCTGCTCACCTGCGACATCCTGGCGGCAATGGAGGCCGAGGTGCAGACCGGCGACGTGATCGCCATCGATGGCGGCTTGTCGCGCAGCCCCTATTTCTGCCAGTTCCTGGCCGACAGCGCCGGCAAGGCCGTCGCCTTGTCGGATTTCGACGAGACCACGGCCCTGGGCACGGCCCAGCTCGCGGCCCTCGGCATCGGCCTGGAAATACCGGCCGTGGCTGCCGCCAAGCGCAAGCTCTACGAGCCGAAGAACGCCCCTCGCCAGCAATGGCGTGCCCGCTTCCGCAGCGCCGTCGGCCGGACAACGGGCTGGCGCTGAGGGCGATTGGAACATTGTCCGGAGATGTTGCCTAAATGTGCCTTCCTTGATTTTGTTGGGTCACGCCGCCCCTCACCCTTACCCTCTCCCCGCAAGGGGCGGGGAGAGGGGGCACAGGCGTCGTGATTGATTCCCCCAACACTCCATCTCGCCTGGCGGTTGGGCGAGATGGGACCGTTTCGACACGAAATACTCGGTAGTCCCCCTCGCTCCGTTTTGCGGGGAGAGGGTAAGGGTGAGGGCTACGCGACCTTGGCAACAGAGGTGAGCAAGGTGGCGACTTTCCAGCCCAATCCGGCAAGGCCCGTCAAATGGCAGATTGCATGCTGTTCAACAAACCCAGTTCGCCCAGATCCCGGCGCAGGGTTTCCGGATCGCGGAAGCGGATCGCCTTGAAGCCGAGGCGTGAAGCTGTCGCGATATTCTCGGCATTGTCGTCGATGAAGACGCAATCACGGGGCGACAGGCTCGTTTCCTGCAGGAAAAGCTCGAAAATCGCCGGATCCGGCTTGGCCAGCTTTCTCTCGCCCGAGACGATCAGGACCTCGAAATGGGAGAGGAAGGCATAGCGCTCGGCCGCGATCGGAAAGGTTTCGGACGACCAGTTCGAGATCGCATGCAGGGCCACTTCCTCCCGGCGCAGTTCCTCCAGGATGGCGACCGTCCCCTCGATGGCGCCGCCCAGCATCTCGGACCAGCGCGTGTGAAAGGCCGAGATCAGCTCGCCATGATGGGGAAATTCCCCGGAAAGCTCGGCCACGCCTTCGGCAAACGGCTTGCCGGCATCGAACTGGCCGTTCCAGGCGGGTGTGCAGACCTCGGCGAGGAAGCGGCGGGCGCTCTCCTCGTCCGGCAGGAGCTGGCGGTAGAGATAGAGAGGATTCCAGTCGATCAGCACACCACCGAGATCGAACACCACCGCCTTGATCGGGTCTGCCACGACTTTCTCCGTTTGCTTGTTTGTGCGTCTATTTGCGTTAATATGCATTTTTACGCGATTTCATGCGCGAATGCAACGTCCCTCCTCGCCTGTCTTCGTGGCATGCTGCCTAATATCGCGCCTTGCCTTCCCGGCGCGCGCGCCCGAAATTGCCGGAATGAACGATACGCCCCTGCATGTCCTGCTGATCGACGACAATGCGATGAGGGCGTCCGTCATCGAGGAAGGCCTGCGCGAGGCGGGGCACCAGCGCGTCACCATCATCACCCAGATGCGCCATCTGCTGCGACAGGTCGTCGAGGCCGATCCCGACGTCATCTTCATCGATCTGGAGAACCCCAATCGCGACGTGCTGGAGCAGATGTTCCAGGTCTCCCGCAGCGTGCACCGCCCGGTGGTGATGTTCGTCGACCAGTCCGACAAGGCCGCCACCGAGGCCGCCATCGATGCCGGCGTCTCGGCCTATGTGGTCGATGGCCTGCGCAAGGAACGCGTCCGGCCGATCCTCGACATGGCCATCAGCCGCTTCAACGCCTTCCATCGCCTGCGCGAGGAGCTCGACCGCACGCGCCAGGCCCTCGAGGACCGCAAGACCATCGACAAGGCGAAGGGCATTCTGATGAAGCGACGGGGCATCAGCGAGGAGGAGGCCTATGCCCTGCTGCGCAAGACGGCGATGAATGAAAGCCGGCGCGTGGCCGAGGTGGCGCGCAGCCTCGTCACCGCTGCCAGGCTACTGGACAAATAGGCCTGATATGAGCGGTCACGACGCGGACGGCGCAAAATTCCAGGAGTACGGGCGATGAGCAGCAAGGACAGGGACAGTACCGCCGATCTGACGCTCGGCTTCATCCCGCTCGTCGACGCCGCCCCCCTGATCGTTGCCAGGGAAAAGGGCTTCGCTGCGGCCGAAGGCCTCGAACTCAGACTGGTACGGGAAACCTCCTGGGCCAATATCCGCGACCGCGTCATGCTCGGCCATTTCGATGCCGCCCATATGCTCGGGCCGATGCCGATCGCCTCCACGCTCGGCCTCGGGCATGTCGAGGTGGCGATGATCGCCCCCTTCTCGCTCGGCCTCGGCGGCAATGCCATCACGCTCGCGCCGCCGCTCTTTGCCCGAATGGAGCAGGAGGGTGCGGATCTTGCCGCCGGCCCGGCCGCCATCGGCGCCGCACTGGCCAAGGTGGTCTCCAAAAGGCAAGCGACGGGCAAGGCTCCCCTCACCTTCGCCGTCGTCCATCCCTTCTCGGGGCATAATTACGAACTGCGCTATTGGCTGGCCGCGGCCGGCATCGATCCCGACAGGGATATCCGGCTGGTTGTCCTGCCGCCCCCCTTCATGGTCGATGCCATCCGCGAGGGCCAGATCGATGGTTTCTGCGTGGGCGAGCCCTGGAACTCGCTCGCCGTCGAGGCCGGGGTCGGCGTGATCGCGGTGACCAAATCCACCCTCTGGCGCCAGGGCCCCGAGAAGGTCCTCGGTTTCCGCGCCGACTTCGCCGAGCGCGCGCCGGACCAGCTTGCCGCTTTGCTGCGCGCGCTGCATGCGGCGGCACGCTGGGCTGGGGATGCCGGCCATCACGACGAGCTCGCCCATATCCTCGCCGCGCCTGTCTATCTCGACCGGCCACCCGAGATCATCGGCCGGGCGCTCAGCGGCACCCTGGTGCGCCGCCAGCACGAAGCCGCCGCCGATATCCCCGACTTCCTGGTCTTCCATGACCATGCCGCCAACTTTCCTTGGGCGAGCCACGCCCTCTGGTTCTACTCGCAGATGGTGCGCTGGGGCCAGGTTGACTACAGCCCCGCCTTGGTCCGCCGAGCCGGCCAGGTCTATCGCCCGGACCTCTATCGCGCCGCCCTCGCCGGCACCGGCATCGACCTGCCCCGGGCGAGCGCCAAGGTCGAAGGCGCCCTGCGGCTGGCCACGCCGGTCGCCTCGCGCCACGGCACCATGGTGCTCGGCCCGGACGGCTTCTTCGATGGCAGGCTGTTCGATCCCGACGATATCGAAGCCTATCTGCGCTCCTTCGGGCCTCGCCATTCCTGACGCCGGCATCGTAAGCACGCTAAGGGCATCCGCACCAATGAGTGCCTTGTTTGATAGGTGGCACCGCCCCTCACCCGTACCCTCTCCCCGTCAGAACGGGGCGAGGGGGACTTCGGCCGAGCATTTCGGTCTGAGAGCACCGCATCTCGCTCCACGGTTGGGCGAGATGACATAGCTGAGGATCAAGCGCGGCGCCTGCGCCCCCTCGCCCCGTTCTGACGGGGAGAGGGTACGGGTGAGGGGCGGCGCAAGGCGGAAGAAGCGTTTTCTAGAAACGGCCCGCCGAAAATATCGGCAAATCCATGCTGCGGCGCACAATATTTGATCTTGCCTAAAAAAGCAGCCTGCTTCTAAACTGCACAGACTAAGAGACACAGGTCTCTTTCCGCAGCAGGGTCAATGATGGCTCGATAAGCGGTTTTCCTTGAAGATTCTGGGCCGAAAAGCCCGGCGTCCACTGACGGACGCGAAACGGCAACGCCGCCGAACGATTCCTGCTGCCTCTCATCGGCGGGAATGGTTCGGCGGCTTTTTGTTTTGGCGCATTCAAGCACGCGGAACACGACGATGCAGACGCGGGACTTTCTCAAGGCCGGTCATTGGCCCACCCTCTTCGCCGCCTTCTTCTATTTCGACATGAGCTTCATGGTCTGGGTGATCCTCGGGCCCCTCGCCGTGCAAATCGCCGGCGACCTTCACCTCGATGCCGCCCAGAAGGGCTTGATGGTGGCCCTGCCCGTGCTCGCCGGCGCCTTCCTGCGCGTGGTCAACGGGTTCCTGGTCGACTATCTCCGGCCCAAGCTCACCGGCATCCTGGCGCAGCTCGTGGTGATCGCCGGCCTCCTCGGCTTCTGGGCCGTCGGCATCGACTCCTACAGCCAGCTGCTGTTTCTCGGCCTCATCCTGGGCATGGCCGGCGCGTCCTTTGCGGTAGCGCTCCCCCTCGCCTCGCGCTGGTATCCCCCACACTACCAGGGTATCGCCCTGGGCATTGCGGGCGCCGGCAATTCCGGCACGGTGTTCGCCGCCCTGTTCGCGCCGCTGCTCGCCACCATGGTGGGTTGGACCAACGTCATCGGTCTTGCCGCCATCCCGCTGGTCGTCGCCCTCCTGGTCTATCTCGCCTGCGCCAAGGACAGCCCCAACCAGCCACCGGCCAAGTCGTTCGGCGAATATGCCAGGATCCTGCGCCAGCCCGACGCCTGGTGGTTCATGTTCTACTACGCCGTCACTTTCGGCGGCTTCTCGGGCCTCGCCTCCTCGCTCGGCTTCTACTTCAACACCCAGTACGGGCTCGACGCCGTCACGGCGGGCTATTGCACGGCAGCCTGCGTGTTCGCGGGCTCGCTGTTCCGTCCCATCGGTGGCGCCGTCGCCGATCGCTTCGGCGGGATTCGCGTCCTCAGCGTGCTTTATGCCGTGGCCGCCGTCGCGCTGATCCTGGTGAGCTTCGGCTTCGCCCAGCTCTGGCTCGGCCTTGGTATCCTCGTCGTCGCCATGCTCGCTCTGGGCATGGGCAATGGCGCGGTGTTCCAGCTCGTGCCGCAGCGCTTCCGCGCCGAAATGGGCGTGATGACCGGGCTGGTCGGCATGACGGGCGGCGTCGGCGGCTTCTACCTCGCCTCCAGCCTCGGCCTCTCCAAGCAGTTCACCGGCACTTACCAGGCCGGCTTCCTGATCTTTGCCTTGCTGGCAGTGCTGGCCTTGACCGCCCTCACCCGCGTCAAGCGCCGCTGGCGCACGACCTGGACCCTCGAGGACGGCACCGCCACCGCCAGAATCTGAAATGGCCAGAATCTGAGGATCGAGACATGACGGAAAAGCTCCTGATCATCGGCAACGGCATGGCCAGCGTCAGGCTGTGCGAGGAACTCGCCGCTCACGCGCCGGGCCGGTTCGAAACCACCGTCGTCGGCGCCGAGCCGCGGCCGGGCTACAACCGGGTTCTGCTGTCAGCGCTGCTCGCCGGCGACATCGGCAGGGACGGCATCAATCTGCGGGACGAAGCCTGGTATGGCGCCCAGGGCATCCGTCTGATCACCGGGCAGACCGTCACCGGCCTCGATCCAGCGGCCCGCACCGCCCATCTCGCCAATGGCACCGTCCTGTCCTTCGACCGGGCCGTGCTGGCGACGGGATCCTCCGCCATTCGCCTGCCCATCTCCGGCATGACATTGCCAGGGGTGATGACCTTCCGCGACCTCGCTGACCTGCCGGCCCTACAGGAAGCAGCCCGTCTCAACCGGCGCATCGCCGTAATCGGCGGCGGACTGCTGGGCATCGAGGCTGCCTATGGCCTAGCCAAGGGCGGGGCCAAAGTCACCCTCGTCCATGTCATGGACCGCCTGATGGAACGCCAGCTCGATCGGCGAACCGCCGCCTTCCTCAAGCGGGCGGTGGAGCGCAAGGGCATCCGTGTCATGCTCAATGCCCAGACCCAGGAGGTCGCAGGCGAAGGCAGGGCGCAGGCCCTCCTCTTCGCCGATGGTTCGCACCTGCCCGTCGACATGGTGGTGGTCGCCGTGGGCGTGCGTCCCAATATCGGCCTCGCCAAGAGCGCCGACCTGCCTGTCAGCCGCGGCATCCTGGTGGATGACGGCCTTGCCACCGTGGTGCCCTTCATCCACGCCATCGGCGAATGCGCCGAACATCGCGGCCAGGTCTACGGCCTGGTCGAGCCCGCCTATGAGCAGGCGCGCGTGCTGGCACGCCGCTGGGGCGGCGACACCAAGGCCGCCTATGAGGGTACCGCCCTGTCGACCAACCTCAAGGTCTCCGGCATTCCGGTGTTCTCCGCCGGCGACTTCCTCGGCGAGGGCAATGACGACATCCTGCTGGAGGATCGCGGCGCCGGGCTGTGCAAGCGCCTGGTCCTGAAGGACAACCGCCTCATCGGCGCCGCCATGGTCGGCGAGGCCGAGGACGCCGTCTGGTACAAGGACCTGATCCGCCGGGGCAGCGACATCTCCGCCATCCGAGAAAGCCTGATCTTCGGCCGGGCCTTCTGCGAAACCGCACCTTCGCGGGTTCTGAGGGAGGCTGCATGATGGGCGGCGACTTCACCTCCGACCAGAAACGCTACCTCGAAGGTTTCGTCTCCGGCATGCAGGCCGTGGGCGGCGCCAAGGCGGCGCCCGTGGCGGCAGCACCTGTCCCCATGGGCCCGGACGCCACACACCTTCAGGCGCAGGATGCCGTAACTGCCGGTGGCGGCAAGCTTGTCGACCAGGAGAAATGGAAGCGGGCCGAACATCCCTTCGATGCCTATCCGCGCCTGAAGGCCCAGGCCAGGGACGGCGCCTTTCCCAAGCCCGAGGACAATTTCCGCTGGCGCTATTTCGGCCTGTTCTATGTGGCGCCCGCGCAGTCGAGCTACATGGTACGGCTGCGCATTCCCAACGGCATCCTCAACCATTGGCAATTCGCCGGCATGGCCGACGTCGCCGAGCAGATGGGCGGGGGCTATGCCCATGTCACCACGCGAGCCAATCTGCAGATCCGCGAGGTGATGCCGGATAATGCGCCCCGCGTGGTCGAGGCCATCCAGGATCTCGGCCTGTGCTCGCGCGGCTCGGGGGCCGACAATATCCGCAACGTCACCGGCTCGGCCACCGCCGGCATCGATCCGCAGGAACTGGCCGACACCCGGCCGCTCGCCCGCGAATGGCACTATCACATCCTCAACGACCGCTCGCTCTACGGCCTGCCCCGCAAGTTCAACGTGGCCTTCGACGGCGGCGGGCGCATCGCCACGCTGGAGGAGACCAACGACATCGGCTTCCAGGCCGTGCGCATCGGCGGCGAGATCTGGTTCCGCCTCGTGATCGGCGGCATCACCGGCCATCGCGACCTCGCCCGGCCCACCGGCGTATTCTGCAAGGCCGAGGAATGCTGCGCCATCGCCGACGCCATCGTGCGGGTGTTCATCGACAAGGGCGACCGCACCAACCGCACCAAGGCGCGCATGAAATATGTCCTCGATGCCATCGGCTTTCCGGCCTATCTCGAAGCCGTCGAAGCCAAGCTCGGCCGCAAGCTCACCCGCCTGTCCGAGGACGGGGTCGAGCCCCGTCCCGCCTTCGACCGCCTGGCCCATATCGGCGTGCACCCCCAGAGCCAGCCGGGCCTGAACTGGATCGGCGTCACCCTGGGCGTCGGCCGGATGGATGCCGGCCAGATGCGCGGCCTTGCCGCCATCGCCCGCGATTTCGGCGACGGCGACATCCGCCTCACCGTCTGGCAGAACCTGCTGATCTCCGGCGTGGCGGATACGAAGCTCGAAGACGCCAAGGCGGCGATCGAAGCGCTCGGCCTCGACTGGAAGGCAACCTCGCTGCGCGCCGGCCTGGTGGCCTGTACCGGGGCCACCGGCTGCAAGTTCGCCGCCGCCCACACCAAGGAACACGCCCTGGAGATCGCCGATCATGTCGACGCCCGGCTGGCGCTCGACGTGCCCGTGAACGTGCATCTCACCGGCTGCCATCATTCCTGCGCCCAGCATTATATCGGCGACATCGGCCTGATCGGCGCCAAAGTGACGCTCAACGAGGAGGGCGACCAGGCCGAGGGCTATTCGATCGTGGTCGGCGGTGGCTATGGCGACCAGGCCAGGATCGGCCGCGAACTCTGGAAGGAGATCCGGGCCGAGGACTGCCCCGGCAAGGTCGAGGGCCTGCTGCGCCTCTATCTCGAACGCCGTCAGGATTCGACGGAGAGCTTCCAGGCCTTCACGACCAGGCACGAACCGGAAACCTTACGCGGCCTGGTCGACGACAGGGAGCTTGCCGGCGTATGAACATGATCGCCATCCCGCCCCAGCGTTCGCTCATTCCCGAAAGCGCGCCCTTCAGCCCGGAGCAGAGGGCCTGGCTCGACGGCTTTTTCGGTGCTGTCCTCGCCGCCCAGAGCGGCACCGCCGTCGCCGACATGCCGGGTGCCGCTACGGCCGGGCCCGATCAGCCTGCCGGCCCCACTTTGGCCGACAATGACGAGGCGCCCTGGCACGACCCGAGCATGGCGCTCGACGAACGCCTCGCTTTGGCCAAGGACAGGCCGCTGGCCCCGCGCCTGATGGCGGCAATGGCCCAGCAGGATTGCGGCCAATGCGGCTACAACTGCGCCGACTATGCCAATGCGCTCTTTCTGCGCAAGGAAGAGCGCCTCACTCTGTGCGCGCCCGGCGGCAAGGAAACCGCCCGCATGCTCAAGGCCCTGGCGCAGGAGATCGGGCAGGGCGGCACCGCTTCTCCTGCAAGCCCTGCCGCGAAGGCCGAGGAGGCTCCGACCGAGGTCAGCCAGCCCCCGGCTGCTGCCGGCCTGCCCGGCCGCTCGCGCGACAACCCGGTCGCCGCACGCTTCCTCTCGCGCCGCCGGCTGAATGGCGAGAAATCCGCCAAGACGACCTGGCATGTCGAATTCGACCTGTCCGAGAGCGGGCTCGATTATATCGCGGGCGATAGTTTCGGCGTGGTCCCGAAGAATCAGGCGGGCCTCGCCGACCAGATCATCGCCCTGCTCGGCGCCCGCCCCGAAGCCCCGATCGACGGCAAGAGCCTGCGTGACAGGCTTATCGAGGATTTTTCGCTCGGCACGCCGCCCGACAGCCTGTTCCAGCTCCTGTCCTATCTCAGCACCGGCGATCTGCGCCGCAAGGCCCGGGCATTGGCCAATGGCGAGGATCCGGACGGGGACGCGGCAACGCTCGACGTGCTCGCCGTGCTCTACAAGTTCCAGGGTATCCGCCCCGGCGCCGAAGCCTTCCTCGAGGCCCTCGATCCCTTGCAGCCCCGGCTCTATTCGATTTCCTCCTCGCATAAGGCCAATCCGGGCCGGATCTCGCTCACCGTGGATACGGTGCGCTACCGTATCGGTGCGCGCGACCGGCTCGGCGTTGCCTCGACCTTCCTGGGCGAGCGCATCGCCGAGGGCGAGGAGCTCAAGGTCTATGTGCAGAAGGCCCACGGTTTCCGCCTGCCCGAAAACGGCGAGACGCCGGTGATCATGGTGGGGCCGGGCACGGGGGTTGCCCCGTTCCGCGCCTTCCTGCAGGAGCGCAAGACCGAGAGCGCCAGCGGGCGCAACTGGCTGTTCTTCGGCCATCAGCATCGCGACCATGATTTCTTCTACGAGGAGGAATTCGCCGCCATGCGCGAGAGCGGCCTGCTCACCCGCCTCTCCCTCGCCTGGTCACGCGATGCCGAGGGCAAGTTCTATGTGCAGGACCGCATGCGCGAGGTCGGCGCCGATCTCTGGCGCTGGCTGGCCGAGGGCGCACACTTCTATGTCTGCGGCGACGCCAAGCGCATGGCGCGCGATGTCGAACGCGCCCTCGTCGACATCGTGGCGCAATGGGGCGCCCGCTCCACCGAGGAGGCGGCCAGTTTCGTCAACGGCCTGAAGAAGGCCGGCCGCTACCAGGCCGACGTGTATTGAGGGGGGCGGCGCGATGACACCCTTACCCAAAAAGGCGCGAATACCCTTCTCCCCTTGCGGGAGAAGGTGCCGTAGCGTGGTCCTTTCAGGACCACGCGTTCAGGTTAAGAAATTGGGGGCGGATGAGGGGAGAAACGCAACCTTGGCAAGTGTCCGCCGCCACCCCTCATCCGGCGCTTCGCGCCACCTTCTCCCGCAAGGGGAGAAGGGTACCCGCGTCTTAAAATCCAGGCCCCGGAGACCCCACCCATGAACGTCTCCATGCCCGCCCCCGATCCTGCGACGATCGCACCCGTCCCGGCCCCCGTGCGCACCACCTGTGCCTATTGCGGGGTCGGCTGCGGTGTCGTCGCCACCGCCGACGGCCAGGGCGGTGCCGACATCGCGGGGGATGCCGCCCATCCCGCCAACCAGGGCCGGCTCTGCGTCAAGGGAGCGGCGCTCGGGGAGACGCTGGCCACCGGGCATCGCCTCCTCCATCCCACCATCCACGGCGTGCGCACCACCTGGAACCGGGCCCTCGACGCCGTCGCCAAGGGGTTCAGGGACACGATCGAACGTCACGGTCCGAATGCGGTGGCGCTCTATCTCTCGGGTCAGCTGCTGACCGAGGATTATTACGTCGCCAACAAGCTGATGAAGGGTTTTGTCGGCTCGGCCAATGTCGACACCAATTCGCGCCTGTGCATGGCCTCCACGGTTGCCGGCCATCGCCGCGCCTTCGGCGCCGACATCGTGCCGGGCTGCTACGAGGATCTCGACGAAGCAGACCTCGTGGTGTTGACCGGCTCCAACACGGCCTGGTGCCATCCTGTGCTCTGGCAGCGCATCGAACAGGCCCGCAACAGGCGCGGCACCCGCATCGTGGTGATCGACCCTCGCCGCACGGTGACGGCCGACAGCGCCGACCTGCATCTCGCCGTGGCGCCGGGCATGGACGCCGTTCTCTTCGCTCGCCTGCTGGTCGAAATCGCCGAAAGAGGCGCCGTCGACGCAGACTATGTCTTCAGCCACACCGACGGGTTCGAAGTCGCTCTGGCCAATGCCCGGGAGATCGCACCCAGCCGCGCCGATGCCGCCGCCCGCTGTGGCCTCACAGAACAGGCCCTCGCCGCCTTTCTCGACTGGTGGATCGAGACGCCGCGCGTCGTCACCTGCTTCAGCCAGGGCATCAACCAGTCGGCCCAGGGGACCGACAAGGTCAACGCCATCCTCAACGCCCATCTCGCCGCCGGCCGCATCGGCAGGCCCGGCTGCGGGCCCTTCTCGCTCACCGGCCAGCCCAACGCCATGGGCGGACGCGAGGTGGGGGGGCTCGCCAACCAGCTCGCCGCCCATATGGGCTTTGCGCCGGACGAGGTCGATCGCGTCGGCCGCTTCTGGCAGGCCCCGCACATGGCCGGGAAGGAGGGCCGCAAGGCAGTCTCGATGTTCGAGGCGATCGAGCGTGGCGAGATCCGCGCGCTCTGGGTACTCTGCACCAATCCGGCCGCCAGCCTGCCGCGCGCCGACGCCATGCGAACAGCCCTGCGCCAGCTCGATTTCCTCGCCGTCTCCGAGGTCAGTGCCCATGTCGACGGCCTCACGGATGCCGCGACCGTGGTGCTGCCCTCGGCCGCCTGGGGCGAGAAAGACGGCACCGTCACCAATTCCGAGCGGCGGATCTCGCGCCAGCGTCCCTTCCTGGCACCTCCCGGCGAGGCCCGGCCCGATTGGTGGCAGATCTGCGAAGTCGCCAAGAGACTCGGCCATGCCGAAGCCTTCGAGTACACCGCCCCCGCGGCGATCTTTCGCGAGCATGCCGCCCTGTCCGCCTTCGAAAACGACGGCGCGCGCCTGTTCGACATCGGAGGCCTCGCCGATCTCACCGACGAAGCCTATGATGCCCTCGAGCCCGTGCAATGGCCGCTGCCATCAGGCCGGGATGCCGGTACGCAGCGCCTGTTCGCCGAAGGCGGCTTCGCGCATGCCGATGGCCGCGCCCGCCTCGTCCCGCTGGCGCCGCCGGCATTGTCGGCCTCGCCGACCGCGGAGCATCCGCTCCTGCTCAACACCGGCCGGGTGCGCGACCACTGGCACACCATGACCCGCACCGGGCTCAGCCCGCGCCTCGCCCAGCACCGCAACGCCCCCTTCGTGGAAGTGCATCCCGCCGATGCCGAACGCTTCGGCCTGGAGGATGGCGCCTTCGCCGCCGTGAGCACGGGCGAGGGACAGGTCGAACTGCGGGTGGTGGTCACGGACAGCCAGCAGCCCGGCTCGATCTTCGCGCCGATCCACTGGACCGATGCCAACGCCGCCCGCGCCCGTGTCGGCTCGCTCGTGCATGCCCGCACCGATCCGATCTCCGGCCAGCCCGATTCGAAGACGGTGCCGGCCTCGATCCGCCCTTGGGCGATGCAATCGGAAGGCTTCATCGCCTCGCGCCATCGCCTGCCCCTGCCAGCCTGGCTCAGCCATGCCCGCATGACGGTCGCCGACGGCGAAATCGTCCATTTCGCCAGCCCGCGCGCACCGGGCCCGCTGCACGATCTCCTCTCGAACTGGCTCAATCTGTGGACGAGCCCGCTGCACCAGCGCAATCCCGCCGCCGATCTCTACCGCTCCGCCTCGATCGTGGACCATCGCCTCGAGATCCTGCTTTCCACCGGCCCGCGCCGGGACGACGACGGCGCAGCCTGGGCCACGGACCTGCTGGCCCGCGAGCATATCGACGCGGCCACGCGCCGTTTCATCCTGGCCGGGCGCGCGCCCGATCCCGGCATCCGCCCCAGCCGCCAGGTCTGCGCCTGCTTCGGCATCGATGAGGGCCGTATCGAGGCGGCGGCACGCAGTGGCGCCGACAGTGTCGAGGCGATCGGCGCGGCCTTGAAAGCCGGCACCAATTGCGGGTCCTGCCGGCCGGAAATCCGCAAGATCCTAGAAGGCTGCCGCCAGCCGGCTTGAACAGGCGTCGCGGCAGTCGCAGCCTGGCCTTGGGGGATAGGCGGACGAGACGTCCGCGGTCCCAGCCGCACCGCTTCCTGTGCGAGCCCCTCATGGTTTGCGGCTGAATCGCCACGACTGGGACCGCGGACATCCTGTCCGCTCTGCCTTGATCACTCGCCCCGGGCGATCCAGCGTGCCGCCTTTTCCGCAATCATCAGGGTCGGCGAATTGGTATTGCCGCTGGTGATCGCCGGCATCACCCCGGCATCGACCACGCGCAGGCCGTCGATGCCGCGGACGCGCAGATGGCTGTCGACCACCGCCTCGGGATCGTCGGCCCGGCCCATCCTGGTGGTGCCGACGGGATGGAAGATGGTGCTGGCGATGTCGCCGGCCAGGCGTGCCAGTTCCTCGTCGGTCTGGAACTCGATACCCGGCTTCCATTCCACCGGCTTGTAGGGGGCCAGCGCCGGCTGGCTCACGATGTTGCGGACATGGCGCAGGCTGTCGGCGGCGACCTTGCGGTCCTCCTCCGTCGAGAGATAGCTGGGGGCGATGGCCGGCGCATCGCCGGCCCGGTTGGAGCGGATGCGCACGCTGCCCCGGCTGGTCGGATTGAGATTGCACACGCTCGCCGTGAAGGCCGGGAAATTGTGCAGGGGTTCGCCGAAGGCGTTCAGGCTGAGCGGCTGCACATGATATTCCAGATTGGCATGGGCCCTGCCGGGGTCGGAGCGGCTGAAGGCGCCGAGCTGGGAAGGCGCCATGCTCATCGGCCCACTGCGCCGGAGCATATATTCGAGGCCGATGCCCATCTTGCCGGTCAGGCTGCTCGCCAGCGTGTTGAGCGTGCGAGCCCCCTCGATCTTGAACACGGCCCGGATCTGCAGATGGTCCTGCAGGTTCTCGCCCACGCCGGGCAAATCATGCACGACCTCGATGCCGTGGGACTGCAGCAGGCCGGCCGGGCCGATGCCGGAAAGCTGCAGGATCTGGGGCGAGCCGACCGCGCCGGCCGAAAGGATGACCTCGCGCCTGGCCTGGACCTCGACGCGTTCACCGCCACGCCGCAGGATCACGCCGGTGCAGCGCTGCCGCCCATCGTCACCGGCCGCGAACGTCAGGCGCTCGACCTCAGCCTGCGTCCACACCGTGAGATTGGGACGGGCGCGCGCCGGGCGCAGGAAGGCCTTGGCGGTGTTCCAGCGCCAGCCGGCCTTCTGGTTGACCTCGAAATAGCCGACGCCCTCATTGTCGCCGCTGTTGAAATCCTCGGTGCGCGGCACGCCGGCCTGCACCGCCGCCTCGGCGAAGGCATCCAGGATATCCCAGCGCAGACGCTGCTTTTCGATGCGCCATTCGCCGCCATGGCCATGCATGTCGGAAAAGCGGCTGTTGTCGCCGGTGGCGGGATCGGCCCCGCTATCGAGGCGATAGTGATTCTCATGCGCCTTGAAGTCGGGCAGGCTGTTCGCCCAGTTCCAGGCCTCGTCGCTCGTCGCGGCAGCCCAGCCATCATAGTCGCGCGCCTGGCCGCGCATATAGATCATGCCATTGATGGAGGAACAGCCGCCAAGGGTCTTGCCGCGCGGATAGCGCAGCGAGCGCCCGTTCAGGCCGGGCTCGGCCTCGGTCTGGTAGAGCCAGTCGGTGCGCGGATTGCCGATGCAATAGAGATAGCCGACCGGGATATGGATCCAGGGGTAGTTGTCCGGCCGCCCCGCTTCCAGTAGCAATACCTGCCGGCTGGGATTGCTGGAGAGCCGATTGGCCAGCAGGCACCCGGCCGAGCCACCTCCCACCACGATGAAATCGAACGGGCCCGCCAAAGAGCCGGACTGCTCAGCCTTGCCGCGCGACATGCTTCCACCCTCGATATCAGCGCCACCAGTCATAGCCGGGCTTGCCGCTGCTCTCCAAACGGAAATGAAAGGAGCTGACCCGGTGCCGCCGGCCCGGGAGGCCACGACTTTGCCCCGCGACTTGGCAACATGATGTGGAAGCGCGAGTCAGGAGGGAGTGAAGCCCCGCCGGCTACCGCGACGAAAACCGGCAGGGCCACACCCGCACAAACCCCTTCGAGGGGAAAGGGGTCTGCACACTTTGCTTGTCGATCATGCCGGAGGCTATTTCCGGCGGAACAGCAGCGATCAGATGCCTTTCTCGATCGCCTCGTTCAGGTCCTGATATTCCTCGCAGCCGGTACCGCAGAGCGTCTTGATGGTGTCGAGCTGCTGTTTGGCCAGATCGAGCCGGCCCTTGATCACATAGGCCTCGCCCAGATATTCGCGGACCTGTGCGTATTGGGGATCGGCCGCCACCGATTTCAGATAATAGCCGATGCCCTCGTCGGTCCGGCCAAGCTTGCGCGTGGCATAGCCGCGATAGTTGAGAGCCTTGGCGGTATTCGGATCCTTGAGCAGATCCAGGACCTGCAGCGATTCGTCATAGCGGTCGGCCTTGGCGAGCACCCAGGCATAGTTGGCCATGTCGTCATCGGGCAGCGCTTCGGATTTCAGCTTGAGGCAGGCTTTCTTGCGGGTGCTCCAGACCTGGCCCCGCGGACAGGTGGTCATGTCGGTGATCGGCTTGCCCTGGGTGGCACCGCCTCCACCGCTGGAGCCGTTGCCACCTCCCCCACCACCGGCACCGCCACCGGAACCACCTCCACCGGAACTGCCACCGCCGCCGCCACCGCCCGCGGCGAGGGCCGCGCCCGCGGCCAGCAGAAAGGCCGTCGAAAGAACCGTGACCGCCAGGCGGCGTGTCGAAGGCTGGACTAAGGACATGATGTCTCTCCCTTGCATGGATGCCGGGAAAACACCTGGAATGGGATATTATTCGCCTCAGTGTTACTTTCGGGAGAGCAGCGCGGGGCGGACCGCATCTTTCTCCTGCGCCCGCCGAACCAATCGGCGATTCGGCCGTCACTTTCCTTGACTCTGCGGCTCATGGCTGTATAAGCCACGCCAGCGCGCGGCCTTTGGGCCGCGTGCCTTTTTTCGTGGCTACCCGATTTCGCAAAAGCGGGTGGTTGATATCAACGACTGGAAAAGCCGGCCGCTGCGGGGACTTTGCTCAGGCAAGGACCCGATCCGTCTCGTTTCCCTTCAGGGAGCAAGGCGGGCGAAAGCCGGGTCCGAACGAGGAAAAACATGTTCGCGGTCATCAAGACGGGCGGTAAGCAATACCGCGTCAATCAGAATGACGTTCTCCGGGTCGAGAAGCTCGACGCCAAGGTTGGAGAAGTCATCGTATTCCCCGAAATCCTGGCCGTTGGCGGTGACGCCGGCCTGACTTTCGGTACCCCCACGGTTGCCGGTGCTTCGGTTGCCGCCGAGGTGGTCGAGCAGGACCGTGACGACAAGGTCATTGCTTTCAAGAAGCGCCGCCGGCAGAATTCGAAGCGCAAGCGCGGCCATCGCCAGCACCAGACCGTGGTGCGGATCGCCGAGATCCTCACGGGCGGCGCCAAGCCTTCCAAGGCTGCGGCCAAGCCCGCCCAAGCTGCCAAGAATCTGGCTGCCAAGGACGAAGCTCCCGTCGCTGCCGCCGCCGTTCCGGCCGGTGGTCTCGATGCCTCCAACCTCTCGCTGATCTCGGGCATCGGCCCGACCATCGAGAAGAAGCTGCGTGCCGCCGGCATCAACAGCTGGAACGACATCGCCGCCTGGACCGATGCCGACATCGCCAAGTGGGATGAAGAGCTCTCGCTGCGCGGCCGCGCCGCCCGCGAAGAGTGGGTCATCCAGGCCAAGGAACTGCTGGACGGCAAGCCGCCCCGCGCCAAGGTCGACCAGGCCGAGCAGGCTTCCGGCAAGGATCTCTGAGCCGGTTTCGGAGCGATGGGGTCGACAACAGCCCGGCTTTCGGGCATTGTCGCCCCCGATTGATGGATTTCACCGCCGTGTCACAGCACCGGCGTAGATAGGATTCGAGGAGTTATCGCCATGGCTCACAAAAAAGCAGGCGGTTCGTCGCGCAACGGTCGTGATTCGGCCGGTCGTCGCTTGGGCGTGAAGAAGTTCGGTTCGGAAGCCGTCGTTGCTGGCAACATCATCGTGCGCCAGCGCGGCACGAAGTGGCATCCGGGCGTCAATGTCGGCATGGGCAAGGATCATACCCTTTTTGCACTTACCGACGGCCGAGTGGACTTCCGCACCCGAGCCAACGGCCGAATTTACGTCAACGTCGCCACGACCAAAGTAGCAGCAGAATAATCCCGGCGGGTCAGAAGCTCCGCCGGCTCCACTGGACCGGCGGACCTGAAAAGACCCCATTTGGGACTCCAGGTTGACGCAGGGGCGGTGGAGAAATCCAGTCCGCCCCTTCTTCTTGCCAGGAGCCCATCATGCCCCCTTACAAGTCTCTCCCGGCCATCACCATTGCCTCGATCGAGATCGAGACCCTGCGCCTGGTGTTGCGCAAACCCCATCTCGGCGACGTGCCCTCGATGGCGCGCCTTGCCAATGATTCGGCGGTGGCGTTGATGACGGGACGCCTGCCCTTCCCCTATGGCGAGACCGACGCCGAAACCTTCGTGCGCTATCAGGACGAAGCTCGCAAGGCCGGCAAGGAACTCGCCTTCGCGATCGAATGCCGCGACAGCGGTGCCTTCCTCGGCTGCATCGGCTTGCGCTTTCCCAAGCGCGAGAGCGCGGAGATCGGCTATTGGCTGGGCAAGCCCCATTGGGGCCAGGGGCTGGCGACGGAAGCGGCGCGGGCCCTGATCGACCACGGCTTTTCGACCCTGCCGATCACCTCGATCACCGGCGAATGCCGGGTGATCAACGAGGCCTCGCGCCGGGTGATGGAAAAGTGCGGGCTGCGCTATGTCAATTCCGGCCTGCAGCATGCGCCGGCCCGTGGCGGCGCCCTGCCGATCGATCGCTTCAGCCTGGCCCGCCCCGACTGGGCGAGCTTCAAGGCTTGGGTGCCGGCCGTGGTCCGCGAGGCACCGCCGCCGCTGGCGGAGCTGACTCCATAGAAGCCCCGCCGATCACGGATGCTTCCGCCTGGGCGATGCGCAGCGTATTCCAGCTCGTCGGCTCGGACGGCGCCTGCCTGGCATTGACGAGGTTGGTGCCGAGGCCGTTGGTGAGGGTCACCTGACCACCCTTGGTGGCGACGGTGACCACGCCATGCTCGACGAAGACGCCGAACACGCCTTCACTGGGGCCGGCGAAGAACTTGGTGCCGCGGGCGGCGATCAGGCCGAACGGTGTGGTGACGTTGAGCGGGCCGGAGGGCTGGTTGTCGGGCCGGTCGAACAGCATGGCACCGCGCTCCAGCACCAGGTCGCCGCCTCGGTCCACCAGGAACTTGTCGATGCGCACCCGCGTGCGTTCGCCCAGGGACAGGCGCGTGGCATCCCCGAGCCGCGCCGCCAGCCGGGCGCCTTCTCCGGTTGCCAGCATGTCGTCGATGAAAACCGGCTCGCCGACCTGGAGGGCACGTTTCTCGCCCTTGAGCTGCCCGGTGGTCTGCCCGGTGACGGCCAGCACGGTGCCAGCCTCGACGATCTGCATCGCCGAGGCGACACCCGGCCGCAGCCCGGCAAGGGCCAGACCGGCAAGCACGGTACGGCGGTGAATCAACATGATGACGCTTCCTTGTCCCTATCCGTCCTGGGGCGGAAAGCCACGAAACACAATCCTTGTCCGAATGCCATAGGCCAAGGATTCCGTCTGGGCCGTGACAAGTGGCACGTGGCCAGCACTGGCTCCAATCCAAATCGAACCCGGCGCTGTAGAAAACCTCTAGAGCATTTTGCAATTCGGCAGAAGCACCCCGAATCGCAAATATGCATCGAACCCGGTTTCGAGATCGGGTTCGATGCTATGGGGCGAAACCGTTTCCGGCCCCAACGTGCTTTGTTTTAGTAGCCGCTGCGTTCGCAGACGCGCTGGCGCCGCTTGACGTAGCGCCCATAATAGTCGTCATACACCCGCACGACGCGATAATAGCAGCGGGGACGATATTGCCGGCGATAGCCGCCGCCATAGTCGTCATCGTCATAGCCGCCGCTGTTGTATCCGCCACCGCCATACCCCCCGCCACCATATTGGGCGGAGGCTGGCAGCGGCGCCAGGGCGGCCGCGCCCAGCACGGCGCCCAGCAGCAGATAGCGAAGCTTCAGGCCGGAAATCGTCATCGCAGTTCTCCTCGCTCGAACACGATTCCGAAAAGCAGGGCCCGGCAAGCCGTGCGGGCAGGCTTTCGGATGATGATTGCTCAAAAGCGCTGCCTGTCGGGAGGAGAAACCGCACGAAACCATTCCGGCCATGCCGCCTGGCATGGCCTCTGCCTTCTTTTCCCCCCGGACGGGAACGGATCGCAGGATCCGTCCCGGCGACGCTGACCGGCTCCATTGCTCCGCAAAGAGCGGACGAACCCGATCAAGCCATCATCACGCCATCACTCTAGCCCGTCTGTTCCCGCTGAAACAGCTCAACTTTTGCGGGAGTTGCCCTTTCTTCTCCACCATCGTCAGGAGGAAACGCTCGAGCTGTCCTGGCCTCGCGTCTTCCAAAGCGAGAAGACGATGCCGCCGACGATGATCGCCACGGTCACGATCAGGGCGAGGGCCGGATCGACCTTGCCGACGAGATGGCCCCAATAGATCTTGCCGCCGATGAAGACGAGGACGAGGGCCAGCGCATATTTGAGGTAGTGGAAGCGATCGATCATCGCCGCCAGAGCGAAATAGAGCGCCCTCAGGCCGAGAATGGCCATGATATTGGCGGTGTAGACGATGAAGGTATCGGTGGTGATGGCGAGAATGGCCGGCACCGAGTCCACGGCGAAGACGATGTCGGCGACGTTGATGACGATCAGGGCCAGCAGCAGCGGCGTGGCATGCAGCAGGTTCCGGCCGGTGGTGCGGTCCGGCTGGCGCACCACGAAGCGGCTGCCATGCAGGTCCTCGCTGATGCGCATATGGCGGCGCAGGAAGCGCACCAGCCAGTTTTCCTTGAACTCGGCATGGTCATCCGAGGCCACCAGCATGCGAAGGCCGGTCAGGATCAGGAAGGCCGCGAAGATATAGAGCACCCAGCCATAGCTCTGCACGATGCTGGCGCCGGCCGCGATCATGATGCCGCGCAGCACCACGGCGGCCAGGATACCCCAGACCAGGGCGCGATACTGATAGGCGGGCGGCACGGCGAAGTAGCGGAAGATCAGTGCGATGACGAAGACATTGTCGATCGACAGCGACTTCTCGATGAAATAGCCGGTGAAATAGTCGAGCGCCGGGCTGGTGCCGTCGGGGCGGGTATCCATGCCCCACCAGATGGCACCGCCGAAAGCCATGGCGATGGCGATATAGACAGCCGACAATTTGAAACTGTCGGCGACGCTGAGCACCTTGTCGTCGCGGTTGAGCACGCCGAGGTCGAAGGCGAGCAGCAACGCCACGAAGGCGAGGAAGGCCAGCCACATCCAGGTCGGCTGGCCGGCAAAATCGGAATACAGGAAATCGAGCATCGTGCCGGACCCTTTTGCTTCGAGAACATCGAAGCCGGCTCCGACATCGCGTCATGCAGGGCATGCGCCAGAGGGGCCCGGTAACCGGCGCTTTCAAATCGCCGATACGGGCATGTCCCGTCAAGGGGAGGTCACATTAAGCTTTGCTCATCTGGAGCAGGACGGGCTGCAGACGCCATGCGGCCCGACAACGAAAAAGGCCGGAGCGCAAGGCCCCGGCCCGAAAAGTCAGTTATGCAACCAGCCTTAGTGGGCAGTCGTCATTTTCTTTTCGATTTCGCGCTTCAGGCGCAGGGCCGGCGCGGAAAGCTCATCCTTGGAGGCCTTGATCAGCCAGGCGTCGAGGCCACCATTGTGCTCGACGGTGCGCAGGCCGGCGGCCGAGACGCGCAGGCGCACGGAGCGGCCGAGCACGTCGGAGATCAGCGTGACATTGTGCAGGTTCGGCAGGAACTTGCGCTTGGTCTTGACGTTCGAATGGCTCACCTTGTGGCCGGTCTGAACGCCCTTCTCGGTCAACGAGCAACGGCGGGACATCTTGTCTATCCTTCTCGATTCGGAACGGCGCCGCTGCAGCGGGGCCAGGGCAGATCCGGAAGAACCTGCCGGTGTTAAGAGGGTCCGGCAATCCTGCATGGCTTGCGCCGACAGAACCGCTTGGGCAAAAAGAAAACCGCCACCCCAGAATGGGGGCGGAACCTCCCGCCAAAATTTGTGTGGGTTGCTATAGTCGGGAGCTTGTGCCGCGTCAAGAGTTTGACTCTAAACTTGGGCCGCATGCGCGAGAGGGCTTGCCTTCCGCTGTGCTTGCCTGTATCAGGGCGGCGCATCCGCAAGGATCGCCTTCTGAACGACCGTTGGCGCCGCTTTAGCTCAGCCGGTAGAGCACATCATTCGTAATGATGGGGTCGCGTGTTCGAGTCACGCAAGCGGCACCAGTTTTCCCTTCGCAGATAGGCCAGAGGGGTTTCATAAGAAGCGATCTCTACGACCCTAGCGCCATCTCCAATCAAATGCTTGATGAAGCAGATTGCTCGCGCAAAGGGTACCTAAACATCCGCTTCGGAAATCTCAGAATATTTGTCCCTGTTTGGGTTCCGGCTTATTTTTGGTTGGTTTGTTGGGCGAGGAGAAGCGCAAGATTGCGTCGCCCATCAGTACTGCCCTGATCGGCCGCTTTGCGAAACCAGGTTGCTGCTTCGGTAAAATTCTGAGGAACACCACGGCCGGTCGCATAGGCAACGCCGAGGCCATTTTGGCCGGTAGCGTCGCCCCTCCCCGCTGCCTTGCGGAGCAAAGGGAGTGCCTGGGTAAGATCTTGTGGGGTACCTTGACCAATCCAATACATCATTCCAAGACTCCCTTGGGCCGAAGCATCGTTCTGGTCCGCCGCTTTGCGTAGCCAAACAAAAGCTTGCCCATAGTCTTTTGTGACTCCCTTTCCAAAAAGATAGGCCTTCCCAAGGTTGTCCTGACCGCGAGCATCGCCTTGTTCGGCGGCTTTTCGAAACCAAGCTGCCGCCTGGGCATCATCAGCGGACACACCTAGACCATGAGCGTACGCTACGCCTATGTTGCATTCAGCAGGTGCGAAATCCTGATCCGCTGCTTTGCGCAGCAACGCCAAGGCCTGCTTGTCGTCACGTGTAACACCCTGACCAGTAGCATAGAGGATAGCGAGGTCGTATTGCCCTGTGGCAGAACCCTGGTCGGAAGCCTTGCGGAGCAGCGCAACAGCCTTGCTGTCGTCTTTGGGAACGCCAAGGCCGTGCGCGTACATTAAACCGAGCGCCGCCTGTGCATCAGCGAGACCTTGGTCCGCTGCCTTCTGATACAATACAAATGCTAGCGCTTGGTTTTGCGGAACCCCGATTCCATCTCGATAGGCGTTTCCGGTATTAACCTGTCCCCCAGCGTGACCCTGATCCGCGGCTTTGTGAGCCCATGCAAACGCCACGGCATAATCTTGTGTAACGCCTTGGCCGCGTTGATAGAGGACCGCCAGATTGTTCTCTGCATCGGGCAAGCCCTGATCGGCGGCAAGCCGATACCAAACGGCCGCCTGAGCATAATCCTGCGCAACACCAAAGCCATTTGCATAGAGTACGCCCAAGCCGAATTGCGCTCCCGCGTCCCCCCTTTTGGCCAATGCCTGCCAATCTTTCAAAGCTGTGACGTAGTCGTGCTTGTCAAAGGCGTTTTGTGCCTCTTCGTTGGTCGGAGCGCACGAGACGAGGCTTGCTGCGAGAGATGAAACCAATAGGATATGGATAGATCGCATATTTGCGCCCTTGCCGCCGCCCCCGCCAGCTCCCAAGGGATGGCACAACATCCCCGCCTACTACAGACAAAAACACCGATGCTTCGACTTCCGGCAGCATAACTGAACACCAGGGTAACCGGCAGTTCTTGTAAAAAGCTGACGTTCAATTCCACATTTCGGGATAATGGGCCGGGCAGACACAATGCCGGCTGGCGCGCGGCGGGTCGATCAGACGATCTGCCAGTGGTGCGAGCAGTGCTTCCATCCGCTCTGCTGAGCGAACGGTCGCTTCCGTGACCTCGTAGGGAGAGTCGGGGTCGCTCAGGCTGATTTCCAGTCGATTCGTCTGCGCATGCGCATAGACGGGTTGCCCAGCCAGTTCGATATGGCCAGGCTGAAGGATGCCCTTGGTTCCGGGCACGATGGACGCAAAGCCCTGATAGGCCTCTGCCGTATAGGCGACGCCTGGCACCGGTTGTGGGGAGCCGGGCGCAACGGCCTCCAGCACGATGCCCAAGGCGGCACAGACATCCGCCAGATCGGCCCCTGCCTGCAGGCCGATGGCCACCAGCAGTTCATCGCCATCATTGGCATGGCCGCCGACCGCCCGACAGAACCGGAAATAGCGGAGCCTGCGCGCCCATTGCGCGATCTGCTGCCGGTCATGGCGTTCAAACAGATAGAGGTTCCAACGATCGTCGCTCATGCGCAGGTCCCGCCCAAAGTCTCAATGGGCTTTTCGACAACGCTCCTTCGTGGCCAATATCGAGAAGCCCTGCAAGCATTCAAGATCCTTCAAGATCCTGCAGCTTCCGTTCGCCCGCCATATTGCCCGCCGGCACATGGTCCAGCCCCGACAGGCGGCAGAACGGATGGGCGCCGTGGCGTCGCTATGGAGCGCGATCTGGTCTTTGCCACCCAGAAACATCGAGGACGAGATCATCGATCTGACCAACGGTTTCAAGGATCGGCGCCCGTCCGGGCATCCTGTCCTTGCCGTTCGGGAAAAATGGCTTGCCCGGATCAGCAAACCCGCAGCATGATCGCAATCGCTTTGAAAGACAGACCTAAAGACAAGGTCAACCAGGGGGGAGACATATGAGTAACACCGCAGCCATGGCGGCAGAAGACCCACATGATACCCGCCGGCGGGTGATGGCGATTGTCGGTTCATCTTCCGGAAATCTTGTCGAATGGTTTGATTTCTACGCCTATGCGTTTACGGCGCTCTACTTTTCGAGTGCCTTCTTCGGCTTCATCAAGAATGCCGAACCGACCACCCAGCTCCTCTATTCCTCGGCGGTCTTCGCCATCGGTTTCCTCATGCGGCCGATCGGGGGCTGGCTTTTCGGCTGGATTGCCGACCGCTACGGCCGCAAGAACTCGATGATGATCTCGGTCCTGATGATGTGTGCGGGATCTCTGGCGATCGCGCTGCTGCCGACTTACGCCACGGCGGGCATCCTGGCACCGATCCTTCTCCTGCTCTGCCGGATGGTCCAGGGCCTCTCCGTGGGCGGCGAATACGGGACATCGGCGACCTATATGAGTGAGGTTGCGCTCGCCGGGCGGCGCGGCTTCTTCGGTTCTTTCCAATATGTGACGCTGATCGGCGGCCAGCTCCTCGCCTCGGCCGTCATCGTCATCCTCGAACTCTTGTTCAGCGACGAGGAAATGCGGGCCTGGGGCTGGCGGATTCCCTTCGTTGTGGGCGCTTGCGCCGCCGTCGTCGCCTTCTACCTGCGGCGCTCCCTGCACGAGACCTCGTCGGCGGAGACACGCGCCCGCAAGGAAGCCGGCTCGCTTGTCGGCCTGCTCCGCCGGCATCCGCGACCTTTCCTGACCGTGATAGGCTACACGGCCGGTGGCTCGCTGATCTTCTACACCTTCACCACCTACATGCAGAAATATCTGGTCAACACGGCACACATGGCCAAGGAGACGGCCAACGTCACCATGACGGCGGTGCTGTTTACCTATATGTGCATGCAGCCGCTCTTCGGCGCGCTTTCCGATAGGATCGGGCGGAAATGGTCGATGATGCTGTTCGGTGGCCTCGCGACACTGTGCACCGTGCCGCTCCTGACGGCGATCGGCAGCGTTGAGAGTCCGCTCTCGGCCTATATCCTGGTGGTGGCGGCGCTCGCGATCGTGTCCTTCTACACCTCGATCAGCGGGCTCGTGAAAGCCGAGATGTTTCCGGCCGAGGTCCGGGCGCTCGGGGTCGGCCTCTCCTACGCCATCGCCAATGCCCTCTTCGGCGGCTCGGCCGAGGCGGTGGCGCTCGCTTTCAAGGATGCAGGCCATGAGACCTGGTTCTTCTGGTACGTCACGGCGATGTGCGCGATTGCCTTCCTCACCGCCCTCACCATGCTCGCCAACCGGCCGACCTATCTGGCGGGCGAAGGCACGGAATAGGCGCTCCTGGAGCCCCATGCCTGAAAGCGCGGGCAGGGTTTCGGCGAAAACGGGGAGCAATGGCGCCAATTCTGCCTGGTGGCGCATGGGCATCCAGCCTGGACTTCCCGCCCGCTTGCTGGTGCAGCCCCAAGAGGCATCCTCGATGCCTCTTGGGATTGTCGATGGTGCCGAACAGACCGAGGATCCGGCGCGCCTCGTTCACCCGCCGATATTGGCCGCCGCCAGCACCGCCATGTTGACGAGATCGGTGTCCTTGGCGGCCAGCGGCACGATCTGCACCGACTTGTCGAGGCCGACCAGGATCGGGCCGATCACCGTGGCTCCGCCGAGCTCCTGCAGCATCTTGGTGGCGATCGAGGCGGAGTGGAAAGCCGGCATGATCAGCACATTGGCCGGTCCGGACAGGCGGCAGAACGGATAGAGCGCCATCGCCTCGCGGTTGAGCGCGACATCGGCCCCCATCTCGCCGTCATATTCGAAATCGACGCGGCGGCGATCGAGAATGCGCACCGCGTCGCGCACGCGCTCGGCCCGCTCGCCCTCCGGATGGCCGAAGGTGGAATAGGCGAGCATGGCCACGCGCGGCTCATAGCCCAGGCGCTTGGCCACCGAGGCCGCCTCGATGGCAATGGCGGCAAGCTCCTCTGAGGTCGGCATGTCATGCACGGCGGTGTCGGCCACCAGCACCGTGCGCCCACGCGCAATGGCGATGGAAAGGCCGAGGACGCAATGGCCGGGCTTGTCGCTGACGACGCGCCGGACATCCTCAAGGGCAATCGAATAGTTGCGGGTCAGGCCGGTGACCATGGCGTCCGCATCGCCCATCGCCACCATGCAGGCGGCGAAATGGTTGCGGTCGATCGAGGCAAGGCGCACGCAGTCGCGCATCAAATAGCCCTGCCGCTGCAGCCTGTCATAGAGATATTGCGCATAGGCATTGGTGCGCGGCGAGATACGGGCGTTCTGGATCACCATGCCCTCGCGCAGCTCGACGCCGGCAAAGGCGGCAGCGGCCTCGACGCGATCCTCGCGGCCGACCAGGATGGCGGTGCCCAGCCCCTGGTTGACGAAGGAGGCTGCGGCGCGGATCACCGCCTCCTCCTCGCCTTCGGCGAACACCACCCGCTTGGGGGAGCGGCGAACCCGATCGAAGATGCCGGCCAGCGTGCCGGCGACGGGATCGCGGCGGGCCGAGAGCGCGGCACGATAAGCGGCGAGGTCGGCGATCGGCTTGCGGGCGACGCCGGTCTCCATCGCCGCCTTGGCCACGGCGACGGGCACCCGCGTCATCAGGCGGGGATCGAAGGGCGCCGGGATGATGTAGTCGCGTCCGAAGCGCGGCCGCGCGCCCTGATAGGCGCTCGCCACCTCGTCCGGCACCTCCTCCTGGGCAAGCTCGGCAAGGGCCTGGGCTGCCGCCACCTTCATCTCCATGTTGATGGCGGTGGCATGCACGTCGAGCGCGCCCCGGAAGATGTAGGGGAAGCCCAGGACGTTGTTGACCTGGTTGGGATAGTCGGAGCGGCCGGTGGCGATGATGACGTCGTCGCGCACGGCGTGGGCCTCGTCGGGCGTGATCTCCGGATCGGGGTTGGCCATGGCGAAGACCACCGGATTGGGCGCCATGGAGCGCAGCATCTCGGTGGTAAGGGCGCCCTTGACCGACAGGCCGAAGAAGACGTCGGCGCCGTCGAGCGCCTCGGCCAGGGTGCGCCGGTCCGTCTCGGCGGCGTGGGCCGATTTCCATTGGTTCATGCCATCGGTGCGGCCCTTGTAGACCACGCCCTTGGTGTCGCAGAGCAGGACGTTGTCGGGCGCAAAGCCCATGGCCTTGACCAGCTCGACGCAGGCGATGCCGGCCGCCCCGGCGCCGTTGACCACCAGGCGGGTGGAGGTGATGTCACGCCCGGTCAGCTTCAGGCAGTTGAACAGGCCGGCAGCGGCGATGATCGCCGTGCCGTGCTGGTCGTCGTGGAAGACCGGGATGTCCATCAATTCCTTGAGACGCTGCTCGATGATGAAGCATTCGGGCGCCTTGATGTCTTCCAGATTGATGCCCCCGAAGCTCGGGCCGAGATAGCGCACGGCGTTGATGAAGGCGTCGGGGTCCTTGGTATCGACCTCCAGATCGATCGAATCGACATCGGCAAAGCGCTTGAACAGCACGGACTTGCCTTCCATCACCGGCTTGGAGGCCAGTGCGCCGAGATCACCGAGGCCGAGAATGGCGGTGCCGTTGGAGATCACCGCCACCATGTTGCCCTTGGCCGTGTAGTCATAGGCGACAGCCGGATTCTCCGCGATCGCCCGCACCGGCACCGCCACGCCCGGGGAATAGGCGAGCGAGAGGTCGCGCTGCGTCGCCATCGGCTTGGTCGCTACCACCTCCAGCTTGCCGGGCTTGCCTTGCGAGTGAAAGGCCAGAGCCTCCTGGTCGGTGAAGCTGGGGCGGGCTTGATTGGAGCGGACCGGGGTCGAGCCGACTGGACGCGGCGGTTTCTTATCCGTCATTGCGGGGGCGTTTCCATTATCAGGGGAACCGACCCTAAGCACAATTACGGGCTTCGTCCACGGACGATCCCGCGAAAGGCTGCTGTTCCTGCTGCTTCCGCTTAGGGAAGAAAAAAGGGCAGGAACCGCGCTGCCGGCCTGTCGCGGTTCGCTGGGATATCAGGGCATCAGGCCGCCCGGCGGCCGTCGCGATAGCCCTCGAGCCGGCCTTTCAGCGTGTTGAGGTAATAGATCGCACGCCCGCGCTGGCCGCGCGCCCGGCTGACGACATAGCCCCCGAAGGAGCGCAGCATGTAGTTGAAGGAATAGAGCGTGCCCATGCGATGCTTGGCCAGGACATAGCCCATGCCGCGGCCATAGCCGCGCGCCTTCTGCTGCATGCGGACATCCATCATGTCGATACGGATCTCGGGATGATGGCCATAGATGGCGTGGTCATAATAGGAGCGATAGCCCCGCTCCAGCATGCGCAGCACGATGTCGGGCGCCTCGCAGGCCTGCCAGGGCGAGGTGGCGCCGACGCCGACATCCTCGTCATAACCGCCGACAGCCTCGAAGACTTCGCGCCGGCAGAAGGACACCCATTCGATCAGCGTGTCGAAGACATCGCGGGCGCCGGTCCAGCGTGCCCCCTCGGCAAAGCGGCCATTGATCGAGCGCCCGGTCTCGTCGGCGGCCCGGCCGTTGACGATGTCGGCGCCCGTTTCCGCGAAGGTCTCCAGCACCTTTTCCAGCAGCCAGGATGGGTAGGTGCAATCATCGTCCGGAAAGCCGAGAAGCTCGCCCTCGGCGACCTTGGCGCCATTGTTGCGTGCCCGGCTCGCACCCGGCACGCCGGGCGTGCGCAGATGGCGGATCGGAAAGGGACGCATCTTGCGCGCCAGCACCTCGGTAACCCGCTCGTCGCGATTCTGGTCGACGATGATCACCTCGAAATCCTTGAAGGTCTGGGTCTCCAGGCTGTCGAGCATCAGCGCGATCTCCTCGGAGCGTCCGAGCGTCGCCATTACCAGTGAAAAATGTACGGCCATCGTCTGCGCCTTGACCTACAATTTGAGAATCCGCGCAGGATCGAGTTGCCCCCGTACCAGATCCCACAGAGCTAGAAGATTGCCGGCGAGCCGTCCGCGCCGGTCGGTCCAAGGCTCCGGAAAGGCGCTCTTGACCAGATTGGAAGCCAGGTTTTCGATGCTGCCCTCCAGCGCACCGCGCAGGCTCATATTGCCCTTGCGCATGATGTAGACGCGGTTGGCGATCTGCGAATAGCCGAGCCGCCGGCCGGGGCTGCGCCCCCCCGACTTGGTGCCCAGATGCACGCCGCGCAGGCGCCCGCTCTTGACGATCTGGCCGAAGGGCGCGAGCTGCCGTGAGAAATCGACATCCTCGAGCCAGGCATAGAGCGGCAGCTTTTCGTCGAAGGCCAGGCCGTGCCGGCGCACCGGCTCGAGCCGCACCGCCATGTTGCAGCCATAGCCATTATAGACCGGCTCCAGCGTGTCCGCCGCGCGATTGGGGCCGGCCACCGCCAGCCTGTCGAGGCCCTCGCGCATGCCGAGCCCCGCCCCCGGGGCGCCATCGGCGAGCACCGTGCCGGTGACCATCACCATGTCGGGATTTTCCACGAACAACCTGACGGTCTCGGCCAGGAAATCGGGCGCGGGCAGGAAGTCGTCGTCGAAGAACATCACGATGTCCGCATCGGTGGCGGCCATCAGGGCGTTGCGCTGATGCGGCAGGCCGACGGGACCCGCAATCATCTTGAGGCCCGGCACGATCTGCCGGAGGGCGGCCTCGTCGGCATCGGCAGGCTTGGCCGGGCAGATCAGGAAATCGTCGGGCCGGCGCTCCTGGCCCATCATCACACGCACGGTCTCGGTCAGCACATCCCGTCGGCCCGCCGTCGCGATTGCGACGGCAATCCGCATGTTCTCATGCGCCTTCACGCCGATCTCTCCATGATGCAGGTCTTCCTTGCCATCGCCGCGCATGTCATCAGGTCCTGAACCGAAGCCGTGCCCGCGACATGAGCTGGTCGACCAGGCCGGTCAGCCCAACTGCGTCACCGAACCAGCGTGCCATCAGATAGACACTGCCGACATAGGTCACCAGATAGACCGCGCCGGCAGCACCGATCCGGACCAGATTCATGACGATATCCGTGCTGTCTTGAAACAGGGTCGAGACATAGACCAGGAAAAGCGCACTGATCACCAGCGCTGCACAGGGCCCGACAAAGGCGGCAAGCTGGGCACGATAGCTCAACCCGATCATCGATTTCACCGCCATCATGGTCGAGACCAGCACCGCAAGCGTGGCAAGCGCCTTGGCGGCAATGGCTCCCATAACCCCGAAGCACAGGATACCGGCGATGGTGAGCGGCACGCGCACGGCAAACTCGACCAGGTTCCTGAACGTGATCTGGCGCGACTTGTTGAGGCTGACGGCCAGGGGCGCCATCGGCAGCGCCGGAATGGAGCCGATGCAGGCCAGGGCGATGCCGGTAAGGATGGGGGCGGCCTCGGCCCATTGCGGGCCGAGAAAGACATGGATCAGGTGCTCGGCCATGATGGCGCCGAAGCAAAGGATCGGCGCCATCAGCAGGAAGATGCCGACGCTCGCCTTGAGATAGCTGTTCCGAAGACCGCCATTCTGATGCGCATTGACGAAGGCCACGTTCAGCGGCGTTCCGAGCGGGGCAGCCAGGACCTGGAACGGCAGCGAGGAAAGATCGTTGGCCATGACATAGCGCCCGAAGGCGGCGGGCGGAATGAAACGGGGCAGGATGAAGCGATCCGCCTGCCAGTTGATGGCCGACAGGATCTGCGACATCAGGTTCCAGGTCAGGATGTCGGCAAAGACCGGCCAGGCCTTCAGCGTCAGGCGCGGGCGCATCGGTGCGAGCCAGTAGGAACCGACCAGGGCCACGAAGGCCACCAGAATAGTTCCGAGCGCGATCGACCAGTAGCTTCGCGTCAGGATGGCCACGATGATCGCGGTGGTGACGGCAATGGTCTTGCTGGTGATGTCGAGCCCGGCCTGGCGGCGGAAATCCATGCGCCGGTTGAATTCCACCAGCATGGGGCTGACGCAGCCGCGCATGGCCGGCGCCAGGGCCAGGCTCATCACCAGGGGCACCAGCCGGGGCTCGCCATAAAAGAAGGATATCGGCCAGGCGCAGAGAATGAAGAAGCCGGCAATGATCAGTCCGCGCAGGGCTCCCAGCGTGAAGGCGGTGTTGTAGACCTCCGCGGTCGGCTCGGGAACGCGCAGCATGGCAGCGCCGAGCGGCAGTTCCATCACGGCCTCGACGATGAAGATCAATGTCATCGCCATCGCGACCAGGCCGAAATCGCTGGGTCCGAGGAAACGGGCCAGCACGATCAAGGCAACGAAATCCACCGACTTGCCGGCAAGCCGCGCTCCGGCGGTCCAGGCACCGGCCTTGGCCGTCTGTTTCGAAAGTGCGCCGATTTCAGCCCTCATGGCGGCACAGGCTCCCCTCTGCCTGCCTTCGTAAGGCCCAAGCAGTTTCGAAGCCGGCGCCGGAAGTTCCGCGCTGCCATTGAGGGTGTGCGATCAGGATCATCATCGAGGTTGAATTGTATGGAACGTGGATATCACGGCGCGACGACCGGAGCCTTTCATCAGCGAACAAAAATCTCGAGCTGGGGGTTCGTCCCCCAGACCGAATATCAAAACAAGTCGTGGCTTATCCGGCCGCGGATGACCGCCGATGATGACGGCTGCTACCAGCGATAGCTATTTTATGCAAAGGCCTCGCAGCCTGACAGCTATCCATTCGAAGGATCGCCAAAAGGGAACCACTCCCCCTTTTGGGAGGTGGTCCGCGCCGCACCCTCTGGGCTATCCTCAGGCAGCTCGGCAAAGACCTGGCGGCTCCCAATCATCACACATCAGCAGCCCGTTGCAACGCTCCGTCGACGGAGCACCCGCGAGCCTGAAAGGAATTCGTACCCATGAGTCCCATCACTCGGCGCCTGTTCCTGGCCCTTCCCGCCCTGGGCCTGTCCGCCGCACCGGCATGGGGACAAGCCGTACCGGACCTCAGCGGCTACAAGCTCATCTTCAGGGACGAATTCGAGGGAACCGAGCTCGACCGCGACAAATGGCATATCGGCACCAACCCCAAGGGCGAGCAATGGGGCTCGGACAGCTATTTCGTCACCGCCAGCCAGGCGGACGCCGAGCTGTTCGGCCAGGTCTACCAGGTCGCGGACGGCAAGCTGCGGATCCGGGCCAATCACAAGGCCGACTTTGCCGATCCCACCGGCTGGAAGCGCAAATGGTATTCCGGCATGATCAGCACGGCTTTTCCCAACGGCAAGCCGCCAAGCGCAGCGTTTCGGCGAGGCTATGTCGAGGTCCGCCAGAAGTTCCCGGCCGGAAAGGGCGTGTGGCCTGCCAATTGGGCCCTCAACCTGAAATCGCAGACCCCTGAGGGCGATCCGCTCGGCTCCATCGAGATCGACGGGCTGGAAGCCTATGGCGTCGACATGACCATCTTCCACACCATCGTCCACAATTGGGGAAACAAGACATCTTCCCCCGCCATGTCGCAAAAGCTCCCCGACCTGAGCGCCGATTTCCATACCTATGGCTATCTGGTGGGCGACAACGAGGTTTCCGCTTTTCTCGACGGCAAGCTCGTCCACACGGTTTCGCTGTTGCGGGCCGACAGTGTCGACCGTTTCTTCTGGATGTTCAACCTGGCCATGGGCGGCGGCTGGCCGATCAGCGTTCCCCAAAGCGGCCATTACGACATGCTGATCGACTATATCCGCATCTATTCCAAGGATCCGGACGCGGTGGCCATCAACCCATGACCTCTAACCATGACCTCTAACCCATGACCTGGGCCCTGGCGGGCCTGACGGCCTCTGCTGTCTGCCTTCTGGCCCCCGAGTCGAGGTCGCAGGTGGCGCAGGCAATGCCGGCCAGCATGTAGAAGGGCAGGCCGAGATCGATCAGGGTACCCGAGATCGTGGCCATGATCAGGCCTACGAGGCAGCCGATCCGCACGGCGGCGCGCAGCTGGATCGTGGCCCAATCAAGGGGACGGATAGCGGGCTTGAACAGCACCATCAGGATGAAGATCCCGTAGGTGAGTGCGCCGATGGCGCCGAGATTGGCCAGCACTGCCAGCGGGAAGCTCGAGGCGCGCACCGTGCCGATGCCGGCTCCCAGCCCATAGGTCGCAAAGAATGTTTCGAGCGCCGTCTGGTTCCACATGCCGCGCTCCGCCGCAGACTGGCTCGTTCCCTTGTTGAGCACGAAGTCCTGCATCATGCCGTAGATCGTTTCTGCCAAGGTGGGGGTGAGCAGTACGGCTGCGACGATGACGGCAAGCAGCAGGGGCGCGAAAGCCAGATAGGCATAGACGCTGCGCGGCAGGGGCCCGCCGCGCACCAGGCGCAGCAGGGACTCCGCATAGAGGATCGCCAGCACCACCGGCAAGGCGACATAGCCGCTGGTGGAAGTGCAGAAGATCACCAGGAGCAAGTTGATCAGCGCCAGCCAGAATGTGAGTTGAGGGCGGATATTGCCGAGCCAGAGCCGGAGGGCAAAACTGCCGGCCCACATCGACGACGAGGCAAAGGCCGCGGCCTCGGTGAAGGAGCCGTTGATGCGCTTGAGCCCGTTGACCACCGTGTCGTCATGCATGGTGTAGGTGGTGTTGCGCATGAAATCGAGCAGGAAGGCGGTTCCCGTCCAGAAGGTGGCGAGATCGACGACCGCGAAGAAAATATTGAGGGCGCAATAGGCCACCACGGCATTGGTGACGGCCTCCAGGCCTTCCCTGGTCCGCGCAACGATGTAGCAGATCAGAAAGCAGACGATGTCGCCGATGAAGTAGACGCTCTGCGTCAGATTGCCGGTGGTGGGAGAAAGCGGCACCAGAATGGGCGCAGAGCCACCGTCAGAGGTGGCACCGATGGCGGCGACATAGGAGGCACCGGCGAAGAAGCGCGGCAGGATGAAGGCGCCGACAATGCCGACAGCCGCGGTCGCGACGAACCAGAATCCCTCGCGCGGAAAGGTGAGGCGTGCCGTGACGACCGACCAGGTGCCCGGGCGTGTCAGGACGGATGCCGCCGTGAATCCCAGCAGCAGATGGGCCGGCTGGATGGTGGTGCCCGCCAGGATGAGCGCGGCGGAGGAACCGAAGATCATGCAGGGAATGAGCATGGAAACGCCGAAAACCGGCCCTCGTCTCAAAGCCAGGATTCCGAGCAGAATGAAGAAGACACCAATAGGTTCCAAACTCACGCGAGGCCCTTTCCGTCTGCCCCTGGCAGAGCTCGTTCCAGCGGAAACGCGCCTTGCCCTCAGTCCTCGCTTCGGCCGCCACTCGAACCGTGGCATGCTTGTGTTCCGGCCCGGGAAAAACGTTCCGGAATGGCCCCGCTGGTGCAAAAATGCCGGCACGGGTTGTGCCATCGGTACAGTATCACATCGTGGCGCCCGATGATTCCAGTTCATGCGCCCGCCGAAATATGGCAACCGCCGCGGCGATACCGGCCCGATGGGGCTGATCCAGCGGGCTCTTCTAGACAATGGCGCCGGCAGCCGACAGATATCCATTCGACGGATATCACACAGAAGGAGCCCCCTCCCTTTAGCCAAGTGGCCCGCGGCGCGCTTTTATGGATTATTCTCAAATCGTCTTGGCCATGATGCCGCCGGTTTCGAATGTCGAAGCTTGGCGGAAGGATCTTGCCACAGCGGTCAGCCCCGGCGACGCAACCACTCCATAGCGACGAGCCCTTCGCAAGCCGCATCGACAAGAAACTGTTTGGCGTTTTCCATTTCCGACGAGAGCTGGCCTTGCGCATCCTGCATGTCTTGAATCATACACGCCGCCTCAACGGGCATGTGCACCTCACCATCGATCTCGCCTGCATGCAGGCACAGCTCGGCCATGAGGTGGCCATTGCCAGCGGCGACGGCGATTTCGACGCCTTGCTGGCTGCCCATGGCGTGGAGATCATCCGGATCGACCAGCGCCAGAAGCCCCTGGTTGCGCTGCGGGCGGTCGCCGCTCTCACCCGGCTGTTGCGTTCGCGCCGTTTCGACATCGTGCATGCCCATATGATGACGAGCGCGGTGCTGTGCTGGCCGGCCTGCAAGGCTGCGGGTGTGCCGCTGATCACCACTGTCCACAACGAGTTCGCGCGCAGCGCCGTCGCCATGGGCGTGGGCCGGCGGGTGATTGCCGTGAGCGACGCCGTCGCCCGTTCGATGGCCAAGCGCGGCATCCCGGCCTCCCGCATCCGCACCGTGCTGAACGGGAATATCGGCTCGCCGCGCCTCTCGGCGCCGGCCGGCCCGCCTGCGGCGCTTGGCACGCCCTCGATTCTCTATGTCGGCGGCCTGCACCCGCGCAAGGGGGCGCCCGTCCTGCTGCGGGCCTTCGAGCGGGTCGCCAGGGAAGTTCCCGGGGCCTCGCTCCATTTCGTCGGCGACGGCCCGCACCGCGCCGAATACGAGGCCATGGCCGCGGCCATGCCATGCGCAGCGGCGATCACCTTTCACGGTGGCTGGGACGACCCACGGCCTTTCTTCAGGGGAGCGGATGTCTTCGTGCTGCCCTCCCTGGCCGAGCCGGCCGGACTGGTGCTCTCCGAGGCCAGCGAGGCGGGCTGCGCCATCGTCGCTTCCGATGTCGGCGGCGTGCCGGAAATGCTGGATGGCGGCAAGGCGGGGCTGCTGGTGCCGCCCGATGATCCCGCTCGCCTGGCCCAGGCCCTGGTCTCCCTGCTCGTCACCCCCGGTGCCCTGCAGGACGGCAAGAGCCGTGCACACGCAAATGCCGCGCGCATGACGCTGGACCGCGTGGTCGAGGAGACCTTTGCGGTCTATCGCGAATGCCTGCCGGCCTCAGCCCCAGGTCAGCGGATCGAGGCCTAGATAGAAGTCGAGCCGCTGCCTGTCCGGTCGCTGCAGCCCGAGCACCTCGAACAGGCTGGCGAAGGCCGCTTCGGCCTGCTCCGGGCCGGACCAGCTCTCGCCGGCATTGGCCAGCATCAGCGCAAGGTCGACATAGCGATCCGCCGTGCCGAGGCGGCCGAGATCGATCATGCCGATGCAGCGCAACGTGGCGGGATCGACCATGAAATTGGGCATGCAGGCATCGCCATGGCAGATGACGCGATCCCTCATCTCTTCCGCGAGACGCTGTTCGCGCTGCGCCTCGAGCACAAGCAGGAGATCGGCTGGTACCACCTCCCGCTGCTCCGGCGGCAGGAAATCCGGATTGACGGCACCGCGCGCCACCACGTCGGCTGCGCGCGCCAACATGGTCGACAGGCCGCGTTCGAACGGGCAATCCTCGATCGCCAGCGCGTGCAGCGCGCCGATGCGGGCCGCGATCGACGGCCAAGCCTGCAATAGCTGATCACCGTCGAGATCGCTCGCCGGTACGCCGGCTATGGCGCTGGTGACCAGGCAGGCACCCTCCTCCCCTGCGCGCCAGTCGAGCACTTCCGGAGAGCCGAGCTTGAAGCGGCTCAGCCACTCGACCCGCCGGCGCTCCGCCTCCAGCGCGCTGGCGCCACGGCCCTGTGATAGTTTGGCGAAGGCCCCGCCATCGCTGCGACGATAGACGCTGTCGCCCGACTCACCGTGGCTGACCGCCAGCCATTCTCTTCCCAAGGGAAGGGCAGGCAACAGGCTGGGGGCATTGGCGGTCGAAGGCATGGCGAATCGCTTCAAATTGGGGGCCGTGACCATAATGCAGAATAGGGCGGCAGCTGGGCCGGTGTGCCGCGACCCTGATGCCCCTGGGGCGATTCCTGTCGGATGCCACGGGAAGGAGACTTGCTCATGGAGTTGACCATTCGTCCCCTCACTGCCGAGCTCTGGCCCGATTTCGAGGCCCTCTTTGGCGAGAATGGCGCGAGATCCGGCTGCTGGTGCATGTATTGGCAGATCGGCAGTCTCTACCGACGGCGAGCCCCCACCCAAAATCGCGCCGCCTTCCGGTCCGTGGTCGAGACCGGGCCGCCGCCGGGCCTGCTGGCTTTCGCCGACGCAAGCCCCGTCGGCTGGTGCCAGATCGGGCCACGTCCATCCATCCCCCATATCGACCGCGTCTGGCGGCTGCGATCGCCCGATCACAAACCGGTCTGGTCGGTATCCTGTCTCTACATCGCCAAGGGGATCCGTCGGCGGGGCGTCGCATCGCGCCTGATCGAGGCCGCAATCGATTTCGGCCGCGCCGGCGGGGCCACCACCATCGAGGCCTATCCGATCGACCAGCGCCTTTCGCCTTCCTCTTCCTCGACCGGTTTTGTGACCACCTTCGAGCGGCTCGGTTTCCGGTATGCTCCCTCCCCGACACCGGAGCGCCCGATCATGCGCCTCGACCTCGGGCAGGCCTCTAGCTGAATGCCCCCATTGGTTCGCAAGGGTTTTTGCCCTATATCAAGGGCCTTCAATCAATCGGAACCACCATGTCTGGCCTCGCCAACCGCCCCTATCTGAAGATGAACGGCATCGGCAACGAGATCGTCGTGCTCGATCTCACCGACGGGTCGCATGCCGTGACGCCGGCGGAAGCCCGTGCCATCGCGGCGCATGAGCCGTTCGATCAGCTGATGGTGCTCTATCCGCCGCAACAGGCGGGGAGCGACGCCTTCATGCGCATCTTCAACGGTGACGGTTCCCAGTCCGGGGCCTGCGGCAACGGCACGCGCTGCGTCTCCTGGTATCTGATGCCGGTGCTCGGCAAGGACCGCCTCATGCTGCAGACGCCGACCAGCCTGGTCGAGGCCCGGCGTGCGGAAGCGGATTTCACCGTCGATATGGGCCCGCCGGCCCTGGACTGGCAGGCGATCCCCCTCGCCCGGGACGCCGGCGATACCAGGGCGATCGACTACGCCTATGGCCCGGCTGGGGCTCCCGTCCTGCAATCGCCGAGCGTGGTGAACATGGGCAATCCCCACGCCGTGTTCTGGATCGACCGCGACCCGGCCGAGATCGATCTCGCCACCATCGGCCCGGCCATCGAGCACGATCCCCTGTTCCCCGAGCGGGTGAACGTCTCGATCGCCCAGGTCCGCGACAGCGGCCATATCGTGCTGCGCGTGTGGGAGCGCGGCGCCGGCCTCACCCGCGCCTGCGGATCGGCTGCCTGCGCCACTGGCGTCGCTGCAGCTCGGCTCGGTTACACCGGGCGCAGGACTCGCATCAGCCTGCCGGGCGGCGACCTCCGGATCGAATGGCGCGAGGCCGATGGCCACGTGCTGATGACCGGGGCAGCGGAACTCGAACATGAGGGCCGCTTTGCGGCCTCCTGGTTCGCCGACGCGGCATGACCGAGATCGTCACCTTCGGCTGCCGCCTCAACATTCACGAATCGGAGGCGATGAAGACGGTCATCGGCTCGCGCGACGACCTGACCGTGATCAATTCCTGCGCGGTGACGGCCGAGGCGGCGCGCCAGGCCAGGCAGGCCATCCGCCGGCTCAAGCGTGAGAATCCGCAACGACGGATCGCCGTCACCGGCTGTGCCGCACAGACCGATGCCGACCGTTTCACCGCCATGCCGGAAGTCGACTTCGTGGTCGGCAATGCCGAAAAGCTGAAAGCCCGGACCTGGGCCTCCCTGACCGAGACTTCGGGCAAGCTGGTCACCTCGGACATCATGGCGGCCGACGACATCGCCTTGCCTGAGATCGAGCGTTTCGAAGGCCGTGCCCGCGGCTTCGTGCAGATCCAGAATGGCTGCGACCACCGCTGCACCTTCTGCATCATTCCCTTCGGCCGCGGCAATTCGCGCTCCCTGCCGCCGGAGATGGTGATCGCGCAGATCCGCCGCCTGGTCGAGGCCGGCTATAAGGAAATCGTTCTGACCGGGGTCGACCTCACCAGTTATGGCCCCGACCTACCCGATCCCCTGCCCCTGGGCTCGCTGGTGCGTCGTATTCTGCGCGAGGTGCCGGACCTGCCGCGCCTGCGCCTGTCGTCCATCGATTCGATCGAGGCAGACGCCGATCTGATGCGGGCCCTGGCCGAGGATGACAGGCTGATGCCGCATCTGCATCTGTCGCTCCAGGCCGGCGACGATCTCATTCTCAAGCGCATGAAGCGCCGGCATTTGCGCCGGGATGCGATTCGCTTCTGCGCCGAGGCCCGGCGCCTCCGGCCCGACATCGTGTTCGGCGCCGATTTGATCGCCGGTTTCCCCACCGAGGACGAGGCGATGTTCACCCGTTCGCTCGATCTCATCGAGGAGTGCGGCATCACCTATCTGCATGCCTTCCCCTTCTCGCCGCGGCCCGGCACGCCGGCGGCGCGTATGCCACCCGTCGACGGTGCCGAGGTGAAGCGCCGCGCCGCCCGCCTGCGGGAGGCCGGCGACCGGGCGATGGCACGCTTTCTTGCCAGCGAAACCGGCGAGATCCGCGAGATCTTGATGGAGCGCGGCGGCATCGGCCGCACTGCTCAATTCGCCGCCGTGCGGCCCGACAGGCCCGCGGCCCCGGGCAGCTTCATGCGCGTGCGGGTCGAGGGGCAGCAAGGCCGGGAATTGCTGGCAACGGCGTTGTAGGCCGCGTCTCGGCATTGTCTTCGAAGCACGAACCTGCCGGCGAATGGCCGCACGTCGCCATATCCGCATCCTGGGAACCGGCAGGGCGTCAAGAGCGGGCAGCCACGATGTCGGCGCTCCGCACGACACAATTGCGCCATGTCTGATTCATCGACCATTCAGCCTGGGCGGGCCAAGATAGCTTCAACAGCACTGGCGTCGGCAAGATTTACGTAACGTTTACCTTGTTAGAATGCGCTCGAGAGATTCTGTGCGCATGATGGACTCGCCGACTGGAGCCTCGTGCCGAAACGTGGACGCCGGTCTTCGGCGGAAACGCGACAACAACCCACGGCATCGGGCCCGAACCCGAATTCGGGTCCGGCGCTGCAAACGGCCCCGGAGACCGGCGTGACGATTTCGCATTTCTTTCGATCGGCGCTCGGCGCCAGCCTTTTCCTTACAGCCGGCCTGACGCCTTCCCTGGCAGCCGCGGCCAGCGCCAGGACGGCGATCAATTACGGTGTCACCCTTGCCGGCTTCCCCATCGGCACGGCGAATCTCGCCATCAATCTGAGCGACGGCGGCCCCTACAAGATCGACGCCTCCGCCAAGGTGGGTGGCCTGATCCGGCTGATCAGCGACGGGCGCGGCTCGGCTTCCTCATCGGGAAAGCTCGGCTCCAGCCAGGTCCGCCCGACGGCCTATACCCTCACCTCGGTGGCGGGCAAGAAGCCGCAATCGGTGCAGATGGCTCTCGCCGGCGGCAATGTCACCGCCCTGCAATTGCAGCCCGACCTGCCGCCGCGCAAGGATCGCGTGCCGCTCACGGACGCCAACAAGCACGGCGTGATCGACCCGCTTTCTGCCGTGCTGGTACCCGTGACCGGCGGCCAGGCCCTCGATGCCTCGGCATGCCGACGTTCACTCCCGGTGTTCGACGGAGCGCAGCGTTTCGACATCAAGCTGTCCTATGCCCGTACCGAGCAGGTCAGCGGCAAGGGCTACGCCGGCCCCGCCATCGTCTGTTCGGCGCGCTATGTGCCGATCGCCGGCCACCGGCCTTCGCGCTCCCAGACCAAATTCATGGTCGAGAACCGCGACATCGAACTATGGCTTGCACCGATCGGCGAGACGCATGTGCTCGCGCCGTTCAAGATCATCATCGGTACCCAGATTGGACGCCTGACCCTCACCGCCTCTCGTTTTGGCGGCGATGCAGATTGAGCCGGATGGGGCTGTGCCAAAACGAAACATCGAGGTTAAACCTGATGTCGGCCCGTTTCGGCACTAGCCTATTTCAATCATCCCCAAGGATCGGGATTTCATCGTCCTTAGCCGACTATCGACTGATCCGCGTCGGCCCGATGACGAGCCGTTTCCTGTCTGGGATCGGCATCTTCTCCAGGCATTCGAGGCAGAACTGCCGCGTATAGCGATGTGCTTCCCCTTCCAAAGCCATTAACGCCCCTCGGCCAGGCAGTCGTTCGACCGATCTGAGCCGCCCGATTCGTCGGTGATTCGTTCAGGGTTTGGCTGCATTCCTCGCCCTGATTAACGAGAAGAGATCGGCTTTAAGTTGCCGGCTTAGTTTCTTGTTAGCCATGACCGCGGTGAGTGCAGACAGAAAACGCTCTTGAAGCCGCGATGCTCGAACTCGCTGTCCGTGCGCGGGTGCATCCAACGACTGCCAAATCAGCTTCGTTGGGACACCTCGATCCCAAGCCGTGATCCAGGCTCAGCCGTTCGCCTCTCGAACGGAGTTCGCCCGATTGTAGTCAGTCGATCTCGAAGACGCCCGTGACCGGCACGTGGTCCGAAGGCTTTTCCCAGCCACGGGCTTCGCTGAGAATCTCGATCGACCGGGCCGTGCCGGTCAGGCTCGGGCTCGCCCAGATATGATCGAGCCGCCGGCCGCGATTGGAGGCAATCCAGTCGGCCGCGCGATAGCTCCACCACGTATAGAGTTTGGCCGGCTCGGGCGTGAACTCGCGCATCAGGTCGATCCAGCCGCCAACGGCGATCATCGCCTTCATCGCCTCGGTTTCCACTGGCGTATGCGAGACGACGTCGAGCAGCTGCTTGTGGCTCCAGACATCATGCTCGAAAGGCGCGATGTTGAGGTCTCCCACCAGCAGGGCACGACCATTGGCTTGCGGAAAATCACCGGCAAACCACTCATGCATCTCCGCGAGAAAATCGAGCTTGTGGCCGAATTTCGGATTGAGCTCGCGGTCGGGAATGTCCCCGCCCGCCGGAACGTAGAAGTTGTGAACGGTGAGCGGCTGCTTCAGTCCGGCTTCAGCCCCAAGGCGGATCGAAATATGGCGGGCGTCGCCCTTCTGGCAGAACTCACGCTTGTCGACCATCTCGAAGGGCAAGCGCGAAAAGATCGCTACGCCGTGATAGCCCTTCTGCCCATTGAAGGCGATATGCTCGAAACCGAGCTTACGCACATCGTTGAGGGGAAACTTGCCATCCTCGACCTTGGTTTCCTGCAGGCAGAGGATGTCCGGGTTTTTCTCCCTCACCAAGCGCTCGACCAGCCCCATGCGCAGACGAACCGAATTGATATTCCAGGTGGTGAGGGTGATCTGCATGGAAAAAACACTCGGGTGAGGGTGGGCCGCCACGCCCGGCGTGGCATGTCTGTTTGGGGGAATAACCGCCGGGTAGGCAGCGTCTCCGGGTTGACCGAAGCCGATCATGGCGGACCCATCTCCTCGCTAGGTCTGAGGATCGGTCCGGCTGCGACCAGAAAGAAGTTGGCAGCTACGGCCCTCGATCCGATTCCGAAAACCGATCGGACCATAGGCTTTGCTATCTTGTCGTTTTTCCGAAAGCAGGATGAGCTTCCGGCCGGGACGGGCTAGCCACGCAAACGGCGGCAGAGATCGTCGAGTTGCTCAAGCGATTTGTAGCGAATCTTCAACTCGCCTCCATCGCCGCGATGATCGAGCACGACCTTGAGACCGAGCACGTCCGAGATCGTCCGCTCCAGCGCAATCGTATCGGGGTCCTTCTCGACGCGGCTGCGCGCCCGCAAGGTCTTGCCGGCACTTTGCGACTGGTCCTGCACGATGCTCTCGGCATCGCGCACCGACATGTTCTCGTCGATGATCAGTCGGGCCACGCTTTCGGGATCGGAGACCGACAGGAGGGCACGGGCATGCCCGGCTGTCAGTTTGCCGCTTACGACATTGACCTTGATCGCATCGGGAAGCTTGAGCAGACGAAGCGTGTTTGCCACATGGCTACGGCTCTTGCCGATGACCTTGGCAAGATCATTCTGGGAATAGGAGAATTCCTCGATCAGACGATCATAGCCAATCGCCTCTTCGATAGCGTTGAGGTCGGCACGCTGGACGTTCTCGATGATCGCAAGTTCGAGCGCTTCCTTATCCGAAGCTTCGACAATCGTTACGGGTACATCATGAAGTTCGGCCCGCTGCGCAGCACGCCAGCGCCGTTCGCCCGCGATGATCTCATAGGCATCCATGCTGCCGGCAACAGCGCGAACCAGGATCGGCTGAATGATGCCTTTCTCGCGAACAGAATTGGCGAGATCCTCGAGTTCTTCCTCGCTGAAATTCTGCCGTGGATTCTTGGGGTTAGGCCGCAGGAAGCCCGTCGGCACCCGGCGTTGGCCGCGGGCCCGTTCAATCGCCGCCCCCTCCTCGCCAGCGTCGCCGATCAAGGCGGCCAGGCCGCGCCCCAGGCGCGGACGCATTCTATCATCAGAAGTCATGATCGCTCCTTACGCAGCACGCAACAATTTCTCGCGCTGAATCACTTCGGAGGCGAGACGAACATAGGCCTGGCTACCTGGGCATTTGAGGTCATAGAGCAGCGAAGGCTTACCATAGGACGGCGCTTCCGAGACACGAACATTGCGCGGAATGACCGTCTGATAGACTTTCTCACCCAGGAAATCGCGCACATCCGCCATGACCTGCCCAGAGAGATTGTTCCGAGCATCATACATGGTCAGCACCACACCGTGAATGCTGAGATGGGGATTGAGCGAATTGCGCACCTGCTCCACCGTACGCAGCAGCTGCGACAACCCTTCCAGAGCAAAGAATTCACATTGCAGGGGCACCAGGACAGCATCTGCAGCTGCCATGGCATTCACCGTGAGAAGATTGAGTGAGGGCGGGCAGTCCACCAGGACATAGGAGCAGGGAAAATCACTCGACGAAGCCAAGGCGTGAATGGCCTTGCGCAGACGGAATGCGCGATCGCGCTCACCGGCGATTTCAAGCTCCACCCCGAGCAAATCCATATTGGAGGGCGCCAGATGCAGCCGTGGCACCACGGTTTCGACGATCGCAGCACGCAGATCGCAATCACCGACCATCACATCATAAGTGGTCCGCACGCGCTGCTTCATGCCGATACCGAGACCCGTAGAAGCATTGCCCTGGGGATCGAGATCGATGATCAGCACATCTTCGCCGATTGCGGCGAGGGCCGTGCCAAGATTGATGGCTGTCGTGGTCTTGCCAACCCCACCCTTCTGATTGGCAATAGCGAGAATACGCGGCAACGTCATGGCACCCATCTTTCCTGCAGCCCAAAGCGTGGAAACGGCATCTAAATGTCACCCGCCCAGGCGCTTTATCGCGGTTTTGATCGAAACAATCTGCCCGGTCGAGTCAGTAAGGCTCGGTATCAATTCCGCCTGGATATTCCAATATTTAGTTGCCTGGGTCAATTCCTGCCCTACATCTTGTCCCTTGAGAAACAGCGCCTGCGCGCCCGTTTTCAACAGCTCCTCGCTATAGTCGAGCAATTCTGGTAGCGATGCCAGAGCGCGCGCCGTGATCATATCCGCGCCGTCCGACCAGCCAGATACGAAATCTTCGATTCGAAGGGCATGCACTGTCGCGGGCGCGTTGGTTATGCGGGCCACTTCTCGCAGAAAGGAGGCCTTGCGTCCGTTCGACTCGACGAGATGCACTCGAAATCCCGGGATGGACTTGTTCGCTATTGCCAGGACCATGCCGGGAAAGCCGGCACCACTGCCGAGATCAACAACCGTCCTGGCATTGCCCAGCAGAGGAAGCAATTGAGCGCTGTCGGCTATATGCCGGGTCCAGACTTGCGAAAGGGTGGACGGCGCCACCAGATTCTTGACCCTCTGCCAGCGTTGCAGGGCATCGACATAGAGGTCAAAGTCTCCAACTGTTTCACGTGAAACAGGGAGGGATCGCAAGGCTGCTTGGCGGTCAGTGTCCAGAGTCATGCCCGGACCATGGCTGATCCGGCTTCTTGAGGCAAGCAAGACCTGGAGTAATCCAACGCTACGGCTAGCCCGAACCGTGTGGGTTTGAGAACGCTCGCTCGTCAGCCACCTGCCTCAACCCGGCTGCGCTCCCTCATACTTCGAGCGGTTCGATCGACGTTCTCGAAGCTATTCGATACGAGTCCGAATCGATCAAAGGATTGCTCTTGCCTGCTTGCGCTTGCGTAGCGCTGCCAGCAGAAGGGTGGTTGCCGCCGGCGTGATACCGTCGATCCGGCTCGCCTGGCCAATGGTCCGCGGTTGCACGCTGGCGAATTTCTGCCGGGTCTCGTTGGAAAAGCCAACGACAGCCTGAAAGTCAAAATCACTAGGAATTTCAATGTCTTCGTCACGGCGAAAGGCCGCCACATCCGCCTTCTGCCGCTCCAGATAAACAGCATATTTGGCTTCGATCTCGACCTGCTCCAGCACCGTCCCCTCAAACTCGGCCGCCTCAGGCCACAGCCGGGCCAGATCGGAGAAACCGACATTGGGATAGGCGAGGAGATCGAAGGCGGAGCGCCTGACGCCGTCGCGGTTGATATGGATGCCGGCAACCTCCGCCTGGTTCGGCGTCACCGAAACGGATCGGCTCCAGACCAGGGCCGCGTCGAAGGCGGCCTGCTTGGCCTTCCAGGCCCGTTGCCGCTCCGCTCCGACCAGGCCGAGGGCGAGGCCCCGGTCGGTCAGGCGCCGGTCGGCATTGTCGGCCCGCAGGGTCAGGCGATATTCGGCCCGCGAGGTGAACATGCGATAGGGCTCGCTGACGCCGCGGGTAACCAGGTCGTCGATCATCACGCCGATATAGGATTCGTCGCGGCGGAAGCTCACGCCTTCACCGCCAGCGGCTCGGTGGGCTGCATTCAGGCCAGCAACCAGGCCCTGCGCACCCGCTTCCTCATAGCCGGTGGTGCCATTGATCTGCCCGGCCAGGAACAGCCCACGTACCCGCCGCGCCTCCAGCGTGGCGTCGAGCTCGCGCGGATCGATATGGTCATACTCGATGGCATAGCCGGGTCGGATCATCCGAACCTTCTCCAGGCCGGGAATGGTCACCAGCATGGCCTGCTGCACATCCTCGGGCAGGGAGGTCGAGATACCGTTCGGGTAGACGGTATGATCGTTCAAGCCTTCCGGCTCCAGGAAGATCTGGTGGCCGTCCCGCTCGCCAAAGCGTACCACCTTGTCCTCGATCGACGGGCAATAGCGCGGGCCCCGGCTTTCAATCTGCCCCGAATAGATTGGAGCCCGGTGGATGTTGTCCTGGATGACCTTGTGGGTCTGCGGCGTGGTGCGGGTGATGCCACAGGAAACCTGCGGATTGGGCAGCTGTGTGGTCAAGGTCGAAAAGGGTTCCGGCGGCTCGTCGCCGGGCTGCATCTCAAGCGAAGCCCAGTCGATGGTTCGGCCATCGAGACGGGCCGGCGTGCCCGTCTTCAGCCGTCCCAGCTCGAAACCGATACGGGCAAGGGTCCGGGAAAGGCCGAGTGCCGGAGCCTCGCCGACACGGCCCGCCGCAATCCTGGTATCGCCGATATGGATGATGCCGCTCAAAAAGGTTCCCGTGGTCAGGACAACCGATCCGCATCCGAATCGATCACCCTTCGTGGTCGTGACAGCCCGGACCTGACCATCCATGATTTCGATATCATCGACTTCCGCCTCGATCACGGTCAGATCGGCCTGCTCGGCAATCGCCGCCTGCATGGCGGCCGCGTAAAGGGCTCGGTCCGCCTGTGCCCGCGGCCCGCGCACGGCGGGTCCCTTGCGGCGGTTGAGCACGCGGAACTGTATGCCGCCCTGATCGGCGACCCGTCCCATCAAACCATCGAGCGCGTCTATCTCGCGTACGAGATGTCCCTTGCCGAGCCCGCCGATCGCGGGGTTGCAGGACATGGTGCCGATGGTCTCGGCTCGATGGGTGATGAGAGCCGTCCGGGCGCCAAGCCGTGCAGCGGCCGCCGCCGCCTCGCAGCCGGCATGGCCGCCACCCACCACGATCACATCGAATTGCCGGTTCATCATCGAATCCATTCGCCCGCCATCCGCGGCTTCGAACGCCCATTCGTCATTGCAAACGCAACCATACGGATCCAGGCATTGAACCCAGGATCGTCCGGCTGCGCTGACAGTGACGGCGCAAATATCCGTGTTTCGTTGCAGCTCTTACGCCGAAGCAGCCTCTGCGTCAAAACCAGCGTGAGATCGAGAACCCGAAGAACCGAGACCGACCCAAACATAGCGGCATTTCCGGATGCCTCGTTCCCACCTACTTGCCGATGCAGAATTCCCGGAAGATCACGTCATAGATCTCGTCGATGTCGACCCTGCCCGTCAGCCGGCCGATGGCCCGCACGGCCAGGCGCAGATCCTCGGCGACGAATTCCACCGGCGTTGCCTCATCCGCCGCCCGCACCGTGGCCAGGTGCGCCGTCACGGTCTCGAGTTCCCGGCGATGGCGCTCCCGCGTCACCAGGGCGGTCTCGCCACTCTCCAGGGCCTTTCTGGCCGCCTGTTCGAGCCGCCCGAGCAAGGCGGGCATGCCTGCGCCACTGCGGGCCGACAGGCCGAGCTCGAAGCCCGCAGGCAGAGTGTGGGGCGGGGGGTCTTGGCTATCGTCCTGCTTGGTGAGAACACGCAGGAGGGGAGCGGGCAGCTCGGGCGGATCGGCACGAGCATCGCCGGCCTCCAGCCAGATCACCAGATCGGCACGGTCCAAGCTCGCCCGAGCCCGCTCCACGCCGATAGCCTCGACCACGTCGTTCGTCTCGCGCAGGCCGGCCGTGTCGATCAGGGTCACCGGATAGCCGCCAAGATCGAGATGGACCTCCAGCGTATCGCGGGTGGTGCCGGCAATGGGAGAGACGATGGCGACATCCCGCCGGGCCAGAGCATTGAGCAGCGTGGATTTGCCGGCATTGGGCGGGCCCGCAATCACCATTACCGCACCCTCGCGCAATCGCTCGCCGCTGCGCGCGCCTCGCAAGGCCATCTCGATCTCCGCCAGCAAGGCCTCAGCCCCGGACCGGACCGAGTGGAACAGGGCAGGGACGTCCTCTTCGTCCGGAAAGTCGATCTCGGCTTCCATCAAAGCCAACAGGCCGGCAAGGCGCTGCCGCCAAGCCATGGCCGCCCGCTCCAGCGCGCCACCCGCCTGGCGCAAGGCCTGGCGCCGCTGGCTTGATGTCTCGGCCTCGACCAGGCTGGCGATACCCTCCGCCGAGGTCAGATCCATCCGGCCATTGGCGACGGCCCGCCGGGTAAACTCACCCCGCTCGGCCAGGCGAAAGCCCGGCAGGGCGGTCAGGGCCGCGATCACCCCGGCAATGATGGCCCGGCCGCCATGCACCTGCAATTCGGCGACATCCTCGCCCGTGAAGCTGGCCGGGCCCGGAAAGAACAGCACCAGCGCTTCGTCGAGCACCTCGTCGTTGCCGGGATCCTTCAGACGCCGCAACGCGGCACGGCGCGGCTGCGGCACACTTCCGGCAATCGTTTCCAATCCGAATCGAACCGAGGGACCGGACAGCCGGATCACGGCAACACCGGCACGGCCGACACCCGAGGCGAGCGCGACGATGGTCTCAGCCATGAGCGAACACTCCGCCCGCCCGGACAGATCCCGCCCTTGATGACACCGAAGCGCTTTCACTTCCCGGCCGGCGACCCCATACTCTCTTCTCGAAGGAGAGGCTGCCATCATGTCCACCGCGCTGCAAAACAACCTCGCTCATGAAACCAGCCCCTATCTGATCCAGCATGCCGGCAATCCGGTGCATTGGCAGCCCTGGGGCGAAGAGGCCCTGGCGCTTGCCCGGGCCCAGAACAAACCGATCCTGCTCTCCGTCGGCTACGCCGCCTGCCATTGGTGCCACGTCATGGCCCATGAGAGCTTCGAGAATCCCGACATCGCCGCCGTCATGAACGAGCTTTTCATCAACATCAAGGTGGATCGCGAGGAAAGGCCCGATATCGACCAGATCTACATGACGGCTCTTCACGCTCTCGGGGAGCAGGGCGGCTGGCCTCTCACCATGTTTCTCACACCCGGTGGCGAACCCTTCTGGGGGGGCACCTATTTCCCGCCTGAATCGCGCTATGGCCGTCCTGGCTTCGTCGACGTGCTCCGGGCCATAGCCAAGGCCTACCACACCGATTTCGAGCGGGTCGGCCGCAATCGCCAGGCACTGCTTGGCGTGCTCAACCGCATCCCCCAGCGTGGCGATCGCGCCTTCGGTGCCGACGGCCTCGCCCAGGCGATCGCTGCCTTGGCCGGCATCACCGATCCCGTCAATGGCGGCACCAAGGGTGCGCCGAAATTTCCGAACGCATCCTATCTCGAATTGCTCTGGCGCGGCGGACCGGGCAGCGAAGCCCGCAAGCTGATGCTGCTGACGCTGGAGCGCATCTGCCAGGGCGGCATCCGCGATCATGTCGGCGGCGGCTTTGCGCGCTACAGCGTCGATGAGTATTGGCTGGTGCCGCATTTCGAGAAGATGCTCTATGACAACGCCCAATTACTCGAATTGCTGGCGCTGGCCTGGCAGGAGACCAAACGCGATCTCTATCGCCAGGCGGCCATCGAACTGGTCGAATGGCTGCAGCGCGAGATGCTGGCGGGAGACGGACAAATCTCGAACAGCGTGGCTTTTGCCGCTTCTCTCGATGCCGATTCGGAGGGGCATGAAGGCCGCTTCTATGTCTGGAAACCGCATGAACTCGTCGAGATCCTCGGTGTCGATGATGCCGAATTCGTGGCCCACACCTTCGACATCGCCGACGGAGGCAATTGGGAAGGCCAGTCCATTCCCAATCGTCTCGGCAAGGACGACCTCGAGCCGGCGCTCGAAATAGGCTGGCAGGATCTGCGGCCCAGGCTGATTGCTGAGCGGGCCAAGCGCGTCGCGCCAGCCCGCGACGACAAGGTCCTGGCCGACTGGAACGGTCTCGCCATTGCAGCGCTTGCCCGTGCTTCCGTCATATTCGACAGGCCGGACTGGCTCGCTCTTGCCCAGGCAGCCTTTCGTTTCGTCGCCGAATCCATGGCCGACGGGCCGCGCCTCGGCCATTCCTGGCGCGAGGGCCGGCTGCTCAAGCCGGGCCTAGCCAGTGATCTCGCAGCCATGATCAGGGCGGCGCTGGCCCTGCACGAGGCCGGAGCGGGGCAGGCCTATCTCGATCGGGCCCTTGGCTGGGCAGAGGCGATCGAACGCGACTATGCCGATGCCGAGGGCGGGGGATATTTCCTCACCGCAGAGGACGCTGCGGCGCTGATCACCCGGCCGCGCTCCACCCTCGACGATGCCGTTCCCAACGCCAACGGCATCATGGCGGACAATCTGGTCCGTCTCGCCGCCCTCACCGGTGAGCAACGCTGGCTACAGCGCGGCGACGAGATGTTCACGGCATTGTCGCCGGCAATGGCCGGCAATGTCTTCGGCCACGCCTCCCTGCTCAATGCCCTCGACCTCAGGCTCCATGGCCTGGAAATCGTGGTGCTGGGCAGCGGGGCGGCGGCCGATCAGCTTTACCGCTCTGCGCTCGATCAACCCTTTCCGAGCCGGACCATCCTGCGGGCAGCGCGGATTGAGGAACTGCCAGCGGGGCATGCCGTGCGCCAGGCCGATGCCGGTGGCGGGCCGGCCGCCTTCGTCTGCTCGGGGCAACGCTGCTCACTTCCTGTCGGGGATCCAGCGGCGCTCGCCGAGACGATCCGGTCCATGCGGGGCGCCTAGGCAAAGCAAGCACCGCCTGTTTCACGTGAATCACCGGCAGCCTGTTTCACGTGAATCAGGTGGGAAGGCCATGCGGTTCAACCTAAGCGACGTCGAAGTTCGCACGGCCTCTATCGAGGCGTTCCCCCTACAGGAGAGCGGTTTGGGGTCGGAGGGTGATTCACGTGAAACAGGGTTAATTGTATCCGGTACTTCCTGCCGCCGTTCATACCGATTGGCCCTGGAGGCAATGTCTACCTTCGCATGGGAACCAGAATCGCCCCTTCTTGCTCGCAACCGGTCCATTCCGTTTCCGAATCGGTGCCGGACGCAAAACGGCCCGGCATTACTGCCGGGCCGTCTGGAACGATCTGGGCGGATGCCTCAGGTGTTCATCGAGTCGAAGAAGTCCGCATTGACCTTGGTCTGCCGGAGCTTGTCGAGCAGGAACTCGATGGCGTCGACCGTGCCCATCGGGTTGAGGATGCGGCGCAGCACATACATCTTCTTGAGAATGTCGTTCGCCACCAGCAGCTCTTCCTTGCGGGTGCCCGAGCGAGTGATGTCGATCGCCGGGAAGACACGCTTGTCGGAAACCTTGCGGTCGAGGATGATTTCGGAGTTGCCGGTGCCCTTGAACTCTTCGAAGATGACTTCGTCCATGCGCGAGCCGGTCTCGATCAGCGCCGTCGCAATGATGGTCAGCGAGCCGCCCTCTTCGATGTTACGGGCCGCGCCGAAGAAGCGCTTGGGACGCTGCAGGGCGTTGGCGTCGACACCGCCGGTCAGCACCTTGCCGGAGGACGGCACCACGGTGTTGTAGGCGCGGCCGAGGCGGGTGATCGAATCGAGCAGGATGACCACGTCGCGGCCATGCTCGACCAAGCGCTTGGCCTTCTCGATCACCATTTCCGAAACCTGGACGTGGCGGCCAGCCGGTTCGTCGAAGGTGGAGGAGATCACCTCACCCTTCACCGAACGCTGCATGTCGGTGACTTCTTCCGGACGCTCGTCGATCAGAAGCACGATCAGGTAGCATTCGGGATGGTTGGCGGTGATCGACTGGGCGATGTTCTGCAGCAGCACCGTCTTACCGGTACGCGGCGGCGCCACGATCAGGGCGCGCTGGCCCTTGCCGATCGGCGAGACGATGTCGATGACGCGCGAGGAATAATCCTTCTTGGTGGCGTCGCCGATTTCGAGCTTCAGCCGCTGGTTGGGATAGAGCGGCGTGAGGTTGTCGAAATTGATCTTGTGCTTGGTCTTGTCCGGATCTTCGAAATTGATCGTGTTGACCTTGAGCAGGGCGAAATAGCGCTCGCCATCCTTGGGAGAGCGGATGATGCCCTCGACCGTATCGCCGGTGCGCAGGCCGAATTTGCGGATCTGCGAGGGTGACACATAGATGTCGTCAGGGCCGGGCAGATAATTGGCCTCGGGCGAGCGCAGGAAGGCGAAGCCGTCCTGCAGCACCTCGACGACACCTTCGCCGACGATCTCGACCTCGCGATTGGCGAGCTGCTTGAGCACGGCGAACATGAGTTCCTGCTTGCGCATCGAGGAGGCGTTCTCGACCTCGAGTTCCTCCGCGAAGGCAAGCATTTCGATTGGGGTTTTGGATTTGAGATCCTGAAGTTTGATTTCCCGCATGGGGGTCCTTGTTGGGGGATGGATTCGTTGGATCACGCGCATCAAAGAAGCGCGAATAAGAAGATTCTCGGGGGGAACAGGTCTTGTTATCGCCAGACTTAGTCTTGCGTCAGCGCCGTGGCCGGGTTCGACACCCATACCCTCAAGACGCCAGCCTGCAATGGAAGGAGAAAGGCTTTATACAGCCGGCCCTGCGCCTGGGCAAGCGGGCGGACCGGCCAAATGTCGAAAAAGCGTGAAATCCTCAGAAGGGCTTCACCACGACCAGGATGACGATCAGGATCATCAGAACGGTAGGAATTTCGTTGATCATCCGGAAGAATTTCGCCGGGCGGACATTGCGGTCCTCGGCGAATTCCCGCGTCAGCTTCGAAAACCAGCCATGCACGCCCGAAAGCAGCAGCACAGCCAAGAATTTCGCATGGAACCAGGGCTGGCTGTAGAAGCCAGACGACCACACCAGCAGCAGGCCGAAAATCCAGGTTGCGCCCATGGCCGGGTTGATGATGGCCTTCAGGAGGCGGCGTTCCATCACCTTGAAGGTTTCGCTCTGGATCGAGCCCTTGGCGGCTTCGGCGTGATAGACGAACAGGCGCGGCAGATAGAGCATGCCCGCCATCCAGGCGATCACGGCGATGATGTGCCCCGCCTTTACGAGATCATAGGCCGTGCCGCCATATTCCATCACGTCGTTCCTGCATTTGGTGGGTGCCGCCCCTTCTCCTCGTCAGCGAGAAGGCTGCTTTTCCGGCACCGATTGTCACCAGTCTAACAACCCTAGCCCCTGATTCGCTTCAGCATCTGCTCGACATGGGCGATCGGCGTCTGCGGCACGATGCCGTGGCCCAGATTGAAGATGAAGGGCTTGCCGGAGAGGTTCTCGAGAATGCGGTCGAGCGCCCGGTTCAGGGGATCGCCGCCCGCCACCAGCGCCAGGGGGTCGAGATTGCCCTGTACCGGCTTCAGCGGCTGGACTTCCTGTGCCGCCCAGGCTGGATCGACTGCCCAATCGAGCCCGATGGCATCGACCGCCACATCCTGCGCATAATCGCGATAGAAGGAACCCGCGCCACGCGGAAAGCCGATGATGCGCGCTCCGGGACGGCGCGCCCTGACGCCCTCGACGATGCGCTTGGCAGGTTCGATAGCCCAGCGCTCGAATTCGTCCGGCGGAAGGATGCCCGCCCAGCTGTCGAATATCTGGACAGCGTCGACGCCATTTTCAAGCTGAGCCGCCAAATAATCGATCGAAGCCGCCACCAGTCGGTCGATCAGGGCGGCGAAGAAGACCGGATCCTGATAAGCGGCGAGGCGTGCGGGCAGCTGGTCCTTCACCCCGCGTCCGGCGATCATATAGGTCGCCACTGTCCAGGGCGCCCCGCAAAAGCCGAGGAAGGTCACATTGACCGGCAGCGTCGCCTTGACCTGGCGGATGGTCTCGAACACAGGCGCCAGATGATCGAGATCGACCTGGCTCTTGAGACCCGCCAGGCCGGCAAGGTCCGTGACCGGCTCCAGCCGCGGGCCCTCGCCCTCCTCGAACCAGACTTTCTGTCCCAAGGCATCGGGCACCACCAGAATGTCCGAGAACAGGATGGCAGCATCGAAGCCGAAGCGCCTGATCGGCTGCAAGGTCGCCTCGATGGCGAGATCGGGCGTGTAGCAGAAGTTCAGAAAGCCCGAAGCCTTGGTCCTGATCGCCCGATATTCCGGCAGATAGCGTCCCGCCTGGCGCATCAGCCAGATTGGCGGCACCGGCTGAGCCTTGCCGGCGAGGACATCGAGGAGAGCTTTGGTCATATGGGTCAGGCTTTCTCGGCAATACGAAGCAGGGGCGATGGATCGAACCGGGTGCTTCGGCCGGTTGGCCCCGCTGGAAGATTGAGACGTCGCTGGACTATCGCATCCATTCTTGAGGGCGTTCGGAAATCCAGCTCGGCGACAGGGTTCGCCCGATCCGACCTACCGCCAGAAAAAATGAAAAAGAGAGATATGAATCTTCATTCTCTTTCTTCTTAACGCCTCGTTTACCGTGCTTCCTTGCCGTCCACAATCTATTCACAGGCGGCAGGCAAGCGTCGTAGAAAATTCAGTGCGAAAAATCGGAAGAAAGCCGCGCGGATTCCAGCCGTTGAATCAAGGCGGTGGCGGCAAGCTCGGGGGGAGGGCGCCGAGTCTCACTTAGCGCCTTATGAGTCTTTTGCAGCCGAGCACGCGGAATCCCATCCCAAGCGATCAGCCTGTTGATGAAAGATCGAGTTCTTCCACAGCCTCTCTTAAGAAGGGGTTAAGGCCCTTCAGCTGTCCCCACTTGTCCACAAGGCCATCCCGCGCTACGTCCTGTCATGGCCACAAGAAGCTTCTTCCATCTTCACCTGGTTTCGGACTCCACCGGCGAGACTTTGATCATGGCCGGGCGAGCCGTCGCCGCCCAGTATCCGGCAGTCTCGGCGCTCGAGCATATCTACCCGCTGGTACGCAGCGAGCGCGATCTCGACCGCACCATCGCCGAGATCGAAGCCAATCCGGGCGTGGTGCTCTATACTCTGGTCGAACCGGAACTGGCGGAGCGGCTGGAGCGCAGCTGCCGCGAGATGGGCGCTCCGGTATTATCGGTGCTGCAGCCGATCTTCGATCTGTTCAAATCCTATCTCGGCACCGAGGTGATGGTGAAGCCCGGCGCCCAGCATGTGCTGAATGCCGATTATTTCCGCCGCATCGACGCGCTCAACTACACGATGATGCATGATGACGGCCTGATGCCGACCGATTACGAGGAAGCCGACGTGCTGCTCCTCGGCGTCAGCAGAACCTCCAAGACGCCGACCTCGATCTATCTGGCTCATCGCGGTGTCAAGACCGCCAATATTCCACTGGTTCCCGGCGTGCCGCTGCCGCCGGAAGTCGAGCATCTGAAGAATCCGCTGATCGTTGGCCTGTTCGCCTCGCCCGAGCGCATCGTGCAGATCCGCGAGAACCGTGTGCTGACCCTCAGCCCGCATCACGAAGTGGATACCTATACCGACCGCATGGCGGTGGCCGAGGAGATCGCCCAGTCCCGGCGCCTGTTCTCTCAGCGCGGCTGGCCGATGATCGACGTCACCCGCCGTTCGATCGAGGAAACCGCGGCGGCCATCCAGGGCCTGCTGCGCGCCCATCGCCGCGCCCGCATCGTGGAGACGTAAGGGCAGCTGCTGTCGTTCATGCTGTAGCGCCGGATACAACGCCGAGGCGCGGGAACGGCTATGTCTTCACCGACAGAGCTTGGCGATCGTCGGGATTCGACTTCGAGATCGCCTTTTTGTCATTGCTTCGCTGCGCTCGCAATGACGACGGGTAATCCGGCTGGAATTGGGCTGGTTTGGTAGGTTCGGGAACGATTGACGATGATTGCCGATGCAACGCCTGTGGCGCCGAAACCTCGCCCGGTTCTGAGCTTTCTCGTCCACCTCGCCTTCTGTCTCATCGGCATCGCCCTCGCTTCGCTCACGGCGGCCCTGACCTATATCGGCGCGATCATGGTTCGGTCCGATACCGGCCTCGGCGATGCCGGGGATGCCCCGACCCTGATTGGTGCCCTGGCTTATATGACCGTGCTGCTCGCCGGCCTGCCGGCACTGCTGACCCGTGCCCTCATGCACCTGCTCGGCTGGCGGGCGCCCTGGCCCTATATGGCGGCGGCGGCGATCGTCGCGGCCGTCGGTGCGGTCTATCTGATGTTCGGTACCGAGTGGATTTCCAACGGGAACCCCGAACTTGCCGGCGTAGCCCTCGGCTTCGGTTTGATGGGGGCGCTCTGCGGCCTGGTGTTCTGGCTGGTGGCGGTATGGCTGCCCGACCGCCTTTTGAGGCGCTAGCGCCGCTGCATCCTGATTGATTGGGTCATTACGCTTGGCCTGAGCCCCGCGTGACTGGCCGCCGGCAGCTGCTTGCGTTCTATGGCGAAACATCTATTCTTGTTGAACAAATGTACAACAAGAGATCAGGTCGAGATGCCCCGCAATCCGCGCTACGACATTCTGTTCGAACCGGTGCGCGTTGGCCCGGTCACCGCACCCAATCGCTTCTACCAGACACCGCACGCCACCGGCATGGGCTATCTCAGGCCGGAAAGCGGCGCCAAGCTGCGCGGCATCAAGGCAGAGGGCGGCTGGGGTGTAGTCTGCACGGAATATTGCTCGATCCATCCGAGTTCGGACGATTCGCCCTTCGGCTTCCTGACCCTGTGGGACGAGGACGATGTGCGCTCGCTCATGCCCACGGTGGAAGCCATCCATGATCATGGCAGCCTTGCCGGCGTGGAGCTGTGGCATGGCGGCTCCCATGCCAATAACCGCCTGACGCGCGAGCCCGTCCTGGCGCCGTCGGCCCGTCCGGCCCTGATTCCGCAGCCGGGCAGTGCGCGCGCCATGGACAAGGCCGACATCAAGGCGTTCCGGACCTGGCACCGCGATGCTGCCCTGCGGGCCAGGCGGGCCGGCTTCGACATCGTCTATTGCTATGCCGGCCACGATTATCTGCCGTTCCAGTTCCTGTCGCCCCGCCTCAATCTGCGCGGCGACGAATATGGCGGCAGCCTCGCCAATCGCGTCAGGCTGCTGCGGGAACTGATCGAGGACACGCATGAGGCCGTCGGCGACCGCTGCGCGGTTGCCGTGCGCCTGTCGGTCGACGAATTGCACGGGCCGCGCGGCATCACCTCCCAGGGGGAAGGGCGGGAGATCCTGGCCATGCTGGCGGAGTTGCCGGATCTGTGGGACGTCAACGTCTCCGGGTCGCTCGGCAATGATTCCCGCTCCGCCCGCTTCAGCGACGAAGGCTTCCAGGAAGAGCATGTCGCCTTCGTCAAGGCTCTCACCAGCAAGCCGGTAGTCAGCGTCGGGCGTTTCACCTCGCCCGACAGCATGGTGAGCCAGGTCCGGCGCGGCATCCAGGATTTCATCGGCGCCGCCCGCCCCTCCATCGCCGACCCCTTCCTGCCCAGGAAAATCGATGAGGGCCGGGAGGACGAGATCCGCGAATGCATCGGCTGCAATATCTGCCGTTCGGCCAACAACGAGGCCGTGCCGCTGCGCTGCACGCAAAATCCCACCATCGGCGAGGAATGGCGGCGCGGCTGGCATCCCGAGCGCATCGAAACGACGGCCGGCGGGCCGTCACGCGTGCTGGTGGTAGGCAGCGGCCCGGCGGGCCTCGAATGCGCCCTGACCCTCGGGCGCCGCGGGCATCGCGTGATGCTCGCCGAGGCCGAGCGCCGGCTCGGCGGCCGTATCAATCGCGAATCCACCCTGCCGGGGCTCGCCAGCGGGGCTCGCGTGCGCGACTACCGCCTCACCATGATCGGCAAGCTGCCGGCCATCGAGCTCTTTCCGGAAAGCCCGCTCGCTGCCGAGGACGTTTTGGGGCTCGAGGCCGAGCATGTCGTGCTCGCGACCGGCAGCCGCTGGCGGCGCGACGGCATCGGCAGCCTCGGCGAGGAGGCCGCTGACCTCGGCACCGGCCAGATCCTTACGCCCGACGACATCTTCGCCGGTGCCGAGGTTGGCGGGCCGGTGCTGATCTATGACGACGAGCATTACGCCATGGGCGGTGCTCTGGCCGAGACCTTCCGCAGGCAAGGCCATGAGGTGCGGCTGGCCACTCCGGCAGCCATGTTTTCGAGTTGGACCGTGATGACGGACGAGCAGTTCTTCATCCACAGGCGACTCCTGGAACTTGGCGTGGAACCGCTGCTCGGCCAGCGCCTGGCCGGAGCGGCGGATGGCGTGGCCGAACTCGCCTGCACCTATACCGGGCGGATCCGCCGGCATGATTTCGGCACCCTCGTCCTGGTCACCGGCCGCATGGCGGAGGATGGCCTCTATCGCGAGTTGGCCGATAGGGCCGGGCAGTGGGCGGCGGCCGGCCTCCGCTCCGTCACCCGCATCGGCGATTGCCTGGCACCCTCGTCGATCGCCGACGCCGTGCATGCCGGCCATCGCTGGGCCCGCGAGTTCGACAGGCCGCCGGCCGAGGTCGTGCCGCGCCGGGAGCGGCCACTGCCGGCTTGAAGCTGGCGTTTCCGATATCATCCTTCGCTTCTACCGCAGGGGCCCCAGCGCGCTTTCGAGCAGGCCGAGGCTGGCCTCTTCGGCCTCGGCCGGGGTCACCGCCTTGTCGTCGAGGCACCATTCCAGCCAGAGGCCGTCGACCAAAGCGATGAAATTGCGAGCGAGTCCGGCGGCATCGACTTGCCGGCTGCGATGGGCTGCGATGGCGGCGATTTCGACGGCCAGTTCGCCGCGATAGGCCTCGTAGAGGCGGCGATGAGCCTGGCGGAGCTTGTCATTGACGGCGATCTCGCCCCACAGCGCCAGCCAGACCAGCAGATTGTCGCGGGTGAAGGAACGCGGCTGGAAATTGGAGCGCACCAGGGCGAGCAGGACGGCCTCAGGCGGGTTCCCTGTCCGGTCTTGCCGCTGCCGGCGAGCCTGCGCGATATGCTCGCTGACGCTTTCATAGAGCGAGGATTGGTAGACCTCGACCAGGAGATCGTCGAGGCTGCCGAAATGATGGTTGATCAGGCCGCGCGAGACCTGGGCTTCCTTGCAGATGCTGTCGATGGTGAAGGCGGCGATACCGCCCTTGGCGAGAGCGCGTATGGCGGCCTCGATCAGTTGGCGCCGGCGGACGTCTGCGGTTTCGCGGTTGAAGCGGGGCGCGCGCTTGGCGGGGCGGGGCGGTGTCGGCGAAACGGAGCTCAAACCCAATCGCTTTCTTCCGACACCGGCGTGCGCTCAGTTCTTGGGCGGCGTGCCGATATCGAAGCTGAAATATCTCTTGGCGAGCTTGTCGAACTCACCGCTCTTGTAGACGGCAGTGATGCCCGCATCGAGCCTGGCCTTCAAGTCGATATCGCCCTTGCGCAGGCCGCCGGCGATACCCGCCTCGAAAATCGGGTCCTTGGGCACGTTCTTGACCTCGCAGCATTCGCCGTCCTTGCCCTTGAGAAAATCGGCCAGCGCGATGCTGTCGGCCAGGCCGAGATCGAGGCGGCCGGCGACGAGATCGGCGTTGGCAGCATCCTGGGTCGAGTAGGTCTTCACGCTGGCTTCGGGATAGGCGCGAGCGATATAATCGGCATAGACCGTACTCGTCTGCACGCCGACGGTCTTGCCCTTCAGCCCGCCGGGCGAAAAGTCGAAGCTGTCGCCCTTGGCGCCGACGAAGTGAGCCGGGGTGGTGTAATAGGGGATGGTGAAGGCGATCTGCTGGGAGCGTTCCGGCGTGATGCCCATCGAGGCCCAGATCACGTCGATCTTGTTTGAATTGAGCGCCGGGATGATGCCGTCCCAGGCGGTCTGCACGATCTCGCAATCGAGCTTGGCGGCCTTGCAGACGGCCTTGGCGAGATCGACCTCGAAACCGACCCATTGCCCCTCGGCATCCTTGGCCGCGAAGGGCGGATAGGGTTCGGCGGCAAGGCTGACGCGGGTCGGCGCGGCCTCGGCCCCGGTGATGGCGACGTAGAGCAGGGCGGCGGCGGCAATACAACGCGTCCCGATGTGAAGAGGCATGGTGTCTTTCCGTTCTCTCTGGCTGCACAGGCATGGCCGCGAAAGATCGGATGATCGGCAGGGACAGGCATGAACGTTTCCCGATGCCGAGCATCCTCCGCCACGGCTGCTGTTCTCTCTTATTGAACAAACGTACAACAAGAAAAATGAGGATGCAATGGCCGTGGCGGCTGGTCGGAACGCGACAGGTCAACGGCATCGCGCGTCGGCAACGGCGAGATGCCGGCAGGTCGTGATTTTGCTGTGAATTTGCAGGAGTTGAGTAGGGCGAGAGCGCTCCTCCATTCGCGGCTTGGCATAGAATGGGGAGGCTTGATCGGCCACTGCGAGCGGGGTGTGAATGAGCGAGGATCGGGCCCTACAGCCGCCAGGCGATCGTCCGGCGCTCGTTTTGCTTTTTCATTTGGCTTTCAGCCTGCTGGGCATCGCCCTAGCCTCGCTCATGGCGGCGCTGGTTTATGTCAGCGCGGCGGCGCTTCAAGGCGGAAAGTTCTTCCCTTTGGAACTGCAAGAGTCCTTTCCGGCGGCGACCCCGGTCACGAGCCTGGCTGCGCTGACGGCGATGTTTGCAGTCATTCCCGCCTTGTTGACGCGAGGAGCCGCGCAGTTGATCGGGTGGAGATCGCCCTGGCTCTACATGGCCGCGGCCGCGGTTTTTGCCGTCGCCACCTATTTCGAGATGGCCCGCACTGCGGAGTTGTTAGCAGAGGATCCCCGTCTTGCCATGGATGCCACGGCTTTCGTCGCGCTGGGCGCAGCGTGCGGCCTGGTGTTCTGGCTGGTGGCGGTGCGGCTGCCGGCCGGTCTTGCAAAGCGATGAGCCCGTCCAGACCGGCAGGCTCTGCCCTCAAACCCTGGCGGCCAGGGCCTCGAACAGCTGGAGATTCAGCCTGTCGGTGGGATCGTCCACCGGTTCGGGTTGCGACGACATCTTGACGATCACCACCTCGGCGGCTGGGTTCACATAGAGCCACTGGCCGTGAATGCCGATGGCCAGGAAGGCGCCGTTGGCATAGCCAGTCTGATACCATTTGTTGCGGTAGCGGCCCTGGCCGAGCAGATGCACGAAATCGCCCTGCTGCCAGGCTTCGCTGCTGCCGCCCCGGCGGGTGTCCTCGACCCAGTTTTGCGAGACGATGCGGGTGCCGTCGAGACTGCCGCCCTGGCGCATCATTTCGCCGACACGGGCAAGATCCCGCGCGCTCATGCTGATGCCGCCGGCAGCCCGTGCGGTGCCGGCCGCGTCGACGGTGACGATGCCATCCTGGCGGGCACCGATCTTCTGCCACAGACGCGAGGAGGCGTAGTCGGCATAGCGCTCACCGCTGGCCCGTTCGACCACAATGCCAAGCAGGTCGGAATTGGGCGAGCGGTAGCGGAAGGGGCCGCCATGCTCGCCGGCGCCCTTGGGCATGGAGGCGATAAAGCCCAGCAGCGTGCCGGGATCCTGCCCCGGCGCCGAGGGGTTCCACAAGGTGGCGCGCCGATAGCGGGCAAACTCGCCGGTGGGATCGAGATAGGCTTCCTCGAAGGAGAGGCTGACGCGCATGTCGAGCAGATGGCGCACGCTGGCGTCGGCAAAGGCCGAACCTGCGACTTCGGGCACATAGTCGGCGATCGGCGCCTCGGGGTCGAGCCGTCCCTCGTCCTCGGCGACACCGGTCAGGATCGCGGTCAGCGATTTGGAGATGGAAAAGACGATGTGGCGGCTGGCGCTGGTGAAATGCGCGGCATGGTAGTCGGCGACGAAGCGGCCCGCCTTCATCACCACCAGGGCATCCGTGGAGGTCTTTTCGAGGATATCGGCGAGAGAACCCCGCTCCGCCCCGATCTCCAGTTTTTCGCGCAGCAGGCCGGAAGGATCGGCATCCGGGGGTTCGGGCAGGGCGGCGTTGGCGGCGATCCGGGCCGTCGGCACCAGTTCGGACACGTTGCGGAAGGCCCAGACATTCCAGGGCGCCTGGCGCCAATTGCCGAGCTGCACGGCATCACGGCGAAAGCCATAAGCGGTTTCGAAGGCTGAAAGAGACATGGGTGATGGATATACGTGAGCAATTGATGGGAGATCAGGATGTGACGTAATCAGCCTTCTCCCCTTGTGGGAGAAGGTGGCGCGAAGCGCCGGATGAGGGGTTTTGTGCGACCGTACCAGAAGGGTGGTGCGACCCCTCATCCGCCCCTTCAGGGCACCTTCTCCCGCAAGGGGAGAAGGAAATCGCGCTTCATTCTTCTTGGTCGAGATGGACGCCCCTACTTCTGCAGCTCGGTCCAGATCTTGCTGTAGAGCTCGGTCACTTCGGGCGGGCAGGCATGCGAGAACTCGGCGGTCTTCATGATCGCCTCGGGCACGTTGACCTCAGGCGCATCCTTCATGTCGGCCGGCATGAACTTTTCCGAACCAGCGATGCCGTTGGCATAGCGATGGAAGGCCGAGTTCATCGCAGCGTTTTCAGGATCCATCATGAAGTTCATGAACAGCTTGGCGTTCTCGACATTCTTGGCTTCCTTCAGCACGACGATGTTGTCGCTCCACAGCTGCACGCCTTCCTTCGGATAGCCGTAATGGATCTGCGGGTGGCCCAGGCGCTGGCGCAGGGCCGAGCCATTCCAGTCGCTGGAAGCCTTGAAGTCGCCGGCGCCCATCTTCTCGATGGTGTTGTATTCCATCGCGATCCAGTTGGGCTTGGCCTTGACCAGGGTGTCGCGCACCTTCTTGAGCAGGGCCTTGTCGCCGTCGCACATCTTGCCGCCATTGTAGCGGATGGCGGCGTGGATGACGTCGTTCATCTCGGGCACGACATTGGTCTTGCCCTTCAGCTCGGGCGGCGTGTCGAAGATGATGCCCCAGGTGTTGATGTCACCCTTGTAGACGTCGGTATTGACCACGACACCGACCGTGCCCCAGGCCCATGGCACCGAATATTTGCGGCCGGGATCGAAGGGCGGATCGGCCCATTCCTTGGCGACGTTCTTGAAGTTCTCCATCTTGGAGGGGTCGACCTCCTGGACGAGGCCTTCGGAGATCCAGATCGGGATGAAGTTCTGCGAGGGCATGGCGATGTCGTAGCCCGTGCCGCCCTGGCGCACCTTGGCGAGCGCCGTGTCATTGGAGTCGTAGTCGGTGATGGTGACCTTGACGTTGTATTTCTGCTCGAACTTCTTGATCATCTCCGGGCTGGTGTAGTTGCCCCAGTTGAAGATGTTGAGCGCGCCCTCCGCGCTGGCGAGGCTCGTGGATGCGAGCAGCGCCAGGGCGGCCGCTGTGGCCGTCGATTTCCAGTTCATCTCTGTCTCCCGTTACAAAGCCGGGGCACCGGCTTGAGCTCTATTGCCCCCAACCTGAGTGGCGATGCGGCGGTTGGACGAAGATGTGATCTTCGCTCCATCCGGCGCATCAGTCTTTCTTCCTGCTGATGAAGAAGAAAATCGTGACGATGACGACGGACAAGAGCAGGAAGACCGTCGACAGCGCATTGACTTCGGGTGTGACGCCGCGGCGCAGCTGGCCGAGCATATAGGTCGGCAGCGTGTCCTGGCCGCCGGACTTGACGAATTCGGTGATCACCACATCGTCGAGCGAGGTGACGAAGGCCAGCATCAGGCCGGCGAGGATGCCGGGCCAGAGCAGCGGCAGCGTCACGCGCCGGAAAGCCCGCCAGGGCGTGGCATAGAGGTCGGCGGCGGCGCGCTCCAAGGTGAGGTCCATGCCTTCCAGGCGCGCGCGGATCGGCAGATAGGCGAAGGGCACGCAGAAGGCTGTGTGGGCGGCGATCAGATAGGCCAGGCCGTCATAGCCGGTGACGATCTTGATGCGGGAAAAGAAGATCAGCAGCGCCACGCCGGTGACGATCTCGGGCACCATCAGCGGCTGGTTGATGGCCGAATAGGTGAAGGTGAGGCCCGGATAGGCTTCGGTACGTGTGGTCGCCAGCGCTGCCATGGTGGCGCAGACGGTGGAGAGCACCGCGGCGATGGTGGCGATCTGGAAGGAGCGCAGGGTGGCATCGACCACCTGGTCGTTGTTCCAGGCCGCCACGAACCATTTCAGCGAGAAGCCGCCCCAGGTGGAGACCGAGGAGGATTCGTTGAAGGCGTAGATCACCATCACCACGATCGGCAGATAGAGCAGCACGAAGCACAGCAGCGCGATGGTGGTGAAGCCGGGCTGGCGGCGGATCGAGAAGGGCTCAGCCATGTTTCACCCCCGAGCCACCCGTATTGCGCACATAGACCAGCAGCGCCACCATCACGATCGCCATCACCGTGATGGAGAGCGAGGCGCCCAGCGGCCAGTTGCGGCCCTGGCCGAACTGCAGCTCGATCAGGTTGGACAGCATCATGTTCTTGCCGCCGCCGAGCAGGTTCGGCGTGACATAGGCGCCGAGCGCGGGAATGAACACCAGGATGGAGCCGGCGACGATGCCGGGCTTGGTCAGCGGGATGATGATGCGGCGGAGCACCTGGAAGCGGCTGGCATAGAGATCATAGCCGGCCTCGACCAGGCGGAAGTCGAACTTCTCCATGCTGGCATAGATCGGCAGGACCATCAGCGGCAGGTAGACATAGGCCATGCCGGCCAGGATGGCGGTATCGGTATAGAGGATCTGCAGCGGTGCCGAGATCACGCCGAGCTTGATCAGCACCATGTTGAACAGGCCTTCGTTGCGGATGATCTGCAGCATGGCGAAAGTGCGGATCAGAAGGTTGGTCCAGAACGGGATGGTGATCAGGAACAGCCAGAGGTCGCGCCGGTGGGCCGGCCGCGTCGAGATGAAGTAGGCGGTGGGAAAACCGAGCGCCAAGGTCACCACGGTGGTCATCAGCGCCAGCTTCACCGAGCGCCAGAAGATGGTGAGATGGGCGCTGGCCAGCGACAGGGTGTCGTCGAACATGTCGCGTTCGAAGAGGACCGAGGTCCAGCCTTCGGTGGAGAATTGCCACTTCACGTCGCCATAGGGTCCCGGCACCAGGAAGGAATAGACCAGCACGATCAGGAGCGGGCCGGTGGCGGCGACCAGGATCACAAGGAGAGCAGGTGCGGACAGCAGCCAGCGGTTGCGGGTTTCGTTGCGGCGGGCCTTGGTGGCGATTTCGGCAGCGTCCGTCATCAGTCCCTCAACACCCGGGCTGTGCCTTCGGCAAAGGTGACGCCGGCGCGCTGGCCAGGCTCGAAGGCCTGTCCTGGGCTGGTCACCGCTCCAGCCCCGGTATTCTGCCGGCGCACGGTGAAGCGGGGCCCGTGATCGAGCCGCAGATGGAAATGCGTATCGGTGCCCAGATAGACGACATTCTCCACCGTCCCGGCCAGGAGGGCGCCTTCGGCGGCGGTGAGCTGGGCATGTTCGGGGCGCACCACCAGCCAGGTCTTGTCGGCGGGCTGGTGCCCGTCGCTGAGGCCGGCCGTGATTTCGCGGCCCGAGGGCAGCTTGACGCGGGCCTGGGCGCCGTTGCGGCCGAGAAAATCGGTCTCGATGAAATTGGTCTCGCCGATGAACTCGGCGACGAAGCGCTCGGCCGGCGTGTCGTAGATGTCGCGCGGGCCGCCCACCTGCAGGATCCGTCCGGCCGACATCACCGCGATGCGGTCCGACATGGCCAGGGCTTCCTCCTGGTCATGGGTGACGAAGATGAAGGTGATGCCGGTCTCGTGCTGCAGGCGCTTCAATTCGAGCTGCATTTCCTTGCGCAGCTTGTAGTCGAGGGCTGAGAGCGGCTCGTCGAGCAGCAGCACCTTGGGCTGGGGCGCCAGGGCGCGGGCAAGCGCCACGCGCTGCTGCTGGCCGCCCGAGATCTGGCTGGTCTTGCGATCGGCCAGGTGCTCCATGCGCACCAGGCGGAGCATCTCGGCGACCCGCGTGCCGATCTCGGCCTTGGGCTTGCCCAGCATTTCCAGGCCGAAGCCGATATTCTCGGCTACCGACATGTGCGGGAAGAGGGCATAGCTCTGGAACACCGTGTTGACCGGCCGCTTGAAGGGCGGCAGGCCCGCAATGTCCTCGCCATAGAGCAGGATCTGCCCGGAGGTGGGGAAATCGAACCCGGCGATCAGGCGCAGCAGCGTGGTCTTGCCGCAGCCCGACGGCCCGAGCAAGGTGAAGAATTCATTCTGGCGAATGGATACGCTGACCGTATCCAGAGCGACGAAGGCATGGTCGCCAGCGCCGAAAACCTTCCGCACATCGCGAACTTCGATTGAATTGACAACCGTTCCGTCCGGCACGCACAACCCCTCATCTGCCTTGGCTCACGGCCAGGCTCGTCTCGGTTCATTTTTCTTGGCTTTCGATAATGTGATCACATTATCCGACGGTTTGCAACGGGCCGGTGTGCAGGATTTTCAGGCAACCCCTGCGGCTGAAGGCAGCGATCATGCGGCATTTTTGACCGCTCCCCTACGCAAAAGCGGGGCGGACTGCTAAGGCAGACGCAGAAAAACGGGATTTTCAGGCGAATGAAAAAAGTTGACGGTCGGGCCGAAGGCAGGGCTGGCGAAGCATCGCCGCGCTTCATTCTGGCCTCCAAATCCGCCATTCGCGGCGAGATGCTGCGTGCCGCCGGGCTGGCGATCGAGGCGATCCCGGCAGCGATCGACGAGCGCGGCTTCGAACGCCGATGGCAGGCGGACAATCTGGCCCCCGACCGGGTTGCCGAAGCGCTTGCCCGCGAGAAAGCCCTTGCCGTTTCCCGCGATGCGCCGGGCGCGGTGGTGATCGGCGCCGATCAGACCATGGCCTTGGGCGAGCAGCGCTTTTCCAAGGTGGCGACCTTGGCGCAGGCTCGCGACAAGCTCCTTGTCCTGCGTGGACGGCGCCACGAACTCCACTCCGCCTATGCCCTGGCCCAGGACGGCGACGTCATCGCGAGCGGCGTTGCCAGCGCCCGCCTGACCATGCGCGATTTCTCCGATGCCTTCCTCGACGACTACCTTGCCCGCGCGGGCGAGGCCATCCTGGGCAGTGTCGGCTGCTACCAGCTCGAAGGGCTGGGCGTGACCCTGTTCGAGGCGATCGAGGGTGATTATTTCACCATTCTCGGCCTTCCCTTGCTGCCTTTGCTCGCCGCGCTGCGCGAGCATGGCCTTGCGACCGCCTGAGCCTTTACAGGACCTGCCATGAAACGTGCCTTCGTCGTCGGCTACCCCATCTCCCATTCGCGCTCGCCCCTGATTCACGGCTTCTGGCTGAAGGAACTCGGTATTCAGGGCAGCTATGAACGCATCGCCGTCGAGCCTGCCGCGTTCGAGACCTTTGTCAGGACCCTGGCCGAGCAGGGTTTCGTCGGTGGCAACGTCACCGTGCCGCACAAGGAGGCGGCCTTCCGCCTCGCCAGCGTGGACGATCCTGTCGCGCGCGATCTTGAAGCCGTCAACACGCTTTGGTTCGAAGGCAGCCAGCTCAAAGGCATGAATACCGATGTCACCGGCTTCCTCGCCAATCTCGACCAGGAAGCCCCGGGCTGGAGCGCCGGGATGACGCAGGCCGTCGTATTGGGGGCCGGAGGTGCTTCCCGAGCCATTCTCTATGGGCTCCTGCAGCGCGGCGCCGAGCGGATCCTGCTGATCAACCGCACGCTGGAACGCGCCGAAGCTCTCGCCCGTCATTTCGGCACGAAGGTCACGGCTTTGGCCTGGGACCAGGCCGAGACCGCCCTTGCAGAGGCCGATCTCCTGGTCAACACCACATCGCTCGGCATGAAGGGCCAGCCGCCGCTCGATCTCGACCTCTCGCGCCTGCCGAAATCGGCGCTGGTGACCGACATCGTCTATGTGCCGCTGGAGACACCGCTGCTCGCCGCGGCCCGGCAGCTCGGCCTTGCCACGGTGGATGGGCTCGGCATGCTCCTGCACCAGGCGGTTCCCGGTTTCGAGCGCTGGTTCGGCGCCCGGCCCGAGGTGACGCCGCAATTGCGGGCGCTGGTGCTGGCGGACATCGAGGCGAAAGCGTAGGATTTCAGGGCTTCGGATTTCTGAGCCTAAGGTTTCTTGACGATCCCTGCTGGCGTGCCGGTGTGATCACGATACGAATGGGGGCGCATGCTCCCTGGAGGCGATGATGACCTTCATCCTTGGCCTGACCGGTTCGATCGGCATGGGCAAGTCGGCGACGGCGGCGATGTTCCGCGCGCGGGGCGTACCGGTGCACGACGCCGATGCCACGGTTCATCGTCTCTATGCCGGGCCGGCCGTGGAGGCGGTGGAGGCAGCCTTTCCGGGGGTGTCCGTGGATGGGGTGATCGATCGCGCCAAGCTCGGCCGGCAGGTATTCGGCAATGCCGAGGCGATGCGCACTCTCGAAACCATCGTGCATCCGCTCGTGCATGCTGCCGAACAGGATTTCCTGGCCGCTGCCCGCGCCAAGGGGGCGAACCTTGCCGTGCTCGACATCCCCCTGCTCTACGAGACCGGTGGCGAACGGCGCTGCCGGGCTGTGGCGGTGGTCTCGGCGCCCGCCCGCATCCAGCGCGAGCGCGTGATGGCGCGTCCCGGCATGGACGAGGAACGCTTCGCCGTGATCCTGGCCCGCCAGGTTCCAGATGTGGAAAAGCGCCGCCGCGCCCATTTCATCATCGATTCGAGCAAGGGTCTCGACTTTGCCCAGAGTCAGGTGGATGCCATAATCACGGCCCTGTCCTCCACCGCCTGAGTCGGAAGCGGTGAGGTGAAAAATGGTCATCTGCAGCGTCGCTTCGCTTGCCAAGACGAAAGACTTGGCTACGCTCTCTCCTCCCATTTGACTATTTTTGACCTCATCAAATTCCAAACCATAGCTGACGACGGACCCTAAATGCGCGAGATCATCCTCGATACCGAAACCACCGGCCTCGATCCCAATGAAGGGCATCGGCTGGTCGAGATCGGCTGTGTCGAGATGATCGACCGCAATCCCACCGGTGCCACCTGGCACAAATATTTCAATCCCGAGCGCGACATGCCGGTGGAAGCTTTCAACGTGCATGGGCTCTCGGCCGAGTTCCTGTCCGACAAGCCGCTCTTTGCCGAACTTGCCCAGGAATTCGTCGATTTCGTCGGTGACGCCCATCTCGTCATCCACAATGCCGGCTTCGACATGCGATTCCTCAATGCGGAGCTGAAACGGGTCAACCTCGCGGCCCTGGCGATGGACCGGGTCGTCGATACCCTGGCCATGGCACGGCGCAAGCATCCCGGCGCGCGTGCCTCGCTCGACGAACTCTGCCAGCGTTACGGCATCGACAATTCCAAGCGCGTCAAGCATGGCGCCTTGCTCGACGCCGAGATCCTGGCCGAGGTCTATATCGAGCTGACCGGCGGACGCCAGACGGCGCTCAGCCTGGCTTCAGCCTCTGCCGCCATCGTCGCCCGCGCTGGGGGCGGCACGGTCGGGGCCCGCCCCAAGGCGTTGCCGTCGCGCATTCGGCCCGAAGAACTGGCCGCCCACGAAGCCTTCATCGCCGGCCTGGGCGAGAACGCCCTGTGGAAGAAATATGCGCCGTGACGGAGCCGCAGAGATAACGGTCTGACAGCCGGCCTGTCTCATGCCGGGCGCAGGCGCCTGAAAAGACGGCCGTCTATCGCCGTCAAAGCCAGGCCGATCAAGACCATCCCGGCGAAATGCTTCGGATCGAGCCTTTCTCCGAGCACGAACCCTCCGAGCAGGATGGCGCTGATCGGGATGAGAAAGGTCACCAGGGCCAGATTGGTGGCACCTGCCGTGGTCAGGATCCGGAAATAGAGGACATAGGCGAGCGCCGTCGACATGGCGGCCAGGCCGAAGATTGCCGCCCAGACCGGCAAGCTTGGCATGGCCAGCGTCCAGGGCCGGTCGACGAGGATCGCAGCCGGTGCCAGCATCAGGGCGGAAGCCGTGACCTGCCCGGTGGCGGTGACCATCGGCGGCACGCCGAGGATCCGGAAGCGGCGGCCGAAAATGGCGGCAAGCGCATAGGAGATCGCGGCGCCGAGCACGGCAAGCTGCGCAGCAAGCTGTGCGCCGAGGCCGGCGAGGGCTTGCGGGCCGACCATCACGGCCACGCCGGCGAGCCCGATCAGTACCCCGGCAAGGCGATTGCCGGTCATGCGCTCCTCCGCTGTGAGGAAATGGGCGGCGATCACCGTCCATAGCGGCGTCGTGGCATTGAGGATGGCGGTAAGGCCCGAGGCGATCTCCGTCTGGCCCCAGACGATCAGGCAGAAGGGTGTGACGTTGTTGAGCAGGCCCATGCCGAAAAAGGCAGCCCAAAGACGCGGCTCGCGCGGCAGGGATTGGCCGTGGAACGACAGGACCACCAGCAGGATGAGCGCGGCGAGACCGACGCGCAGCAGGACGATGCTGAACGGCGGCAAGGCCCCGATCGCGATGCCGGTGAAGAAGAAGGATCCACCCCAGAGCAGCGAGAGGGCGAGCAGCAGGCCCCATTCGACGAGGCTCATCGGGCGATTGGGAGTGGCCGGTATCGACATCGTATTTGTCCGCAGAGCGAGCTTTCTCGAGATCTGCGGCACTGGCCGGATCGATGCCACCCGCTTCCTGCGGTCTCATGCCGACAGCACCGATGCTGGATCGAACATCGCGACCGTAGGTCTCAGCCGTCAATGGCAAACAGGGCGTAGCCCGAACCTTCGAGGCCACTGCGGCGGACGGCCAGGCGGCGGCCATCGGCGGACCATGCCGCTTCTGTGGCGAGCCTGGGTACGACCGCATCGATCAGGCGCTGGCCGGTCCGGATGTCCCAAACCTGCAGGATGCCGTCTGCCCCGACGGGGCGCAGGATCAGGGACAATCTGCGCCCATCCGGCGACAGCAGCAGCCAGTTGGTCGAGATCTGCTGTCCGGCGATGCCGAGATCGTGGCTGGATCTGCGGCCGTCCGCTTGTATGATTTCGATCGCGCCCTTGTCGGCGCGGACGACCGCGGTGGTGCCGTCGGGCGTGTTCACCGGCATGTCGCCGGAGCCGAATGCCCTGTTCCAATTCACCTGGCCTCGATCGATCTTTTCCCCTGCGATCGTCCATGCACCGGTGAAAAGCCGGAACCGCTGATTGTCCGGGTCGAACTGGCCGAAGCCGGACCGGCTTGCAGGGATGTCGTCCAACGGCTTTTCCCAGCCGGCTTCGCCGCCCGCCAGGGCCATGAGCTTGAGGGTCGCCGCGACCTGTTCCTTGGCGGCAGGGGCAGCTGCCTTGCCCGGCTGCGGTACGGCCATCGCGGCATGGCGGCCGTTCCAGGCGAGCAGGATGGCACCGTTGAGCCGGCCTTCCTCGAAGCCGCCGAGTGGTGTGCGGTTGAGGACCGTGCCCGATTCGGCCGATACTTCAAGCAATATGTAGCGCTGGGGAATAGCGCCGGTGGCGGTGGCCGGCCGGGTTTCGGTCATCGCCAGGGCGAGGCGATCGCTATCGCCTTCGAAGGCCATGGCGGGATTGTTGAGGCTTTTGCCGTCGAACAGAGTCGGAAATTCATGGGCGGCGATGCAGCCGCTGCGGCGGAGCCAGATATCGATGAGGCCGCAGCTGCGCAGTTGCTGGCCGATGGCATAAATGCCGCCGCCAACGAGCATGGCCGCGGCAAGGCATCCGACGATCAGTCGCCGCGTTCCCAAGCCCATTCCTCCTGTGTCCGGTCCTGGCCTTGTCGAGGGGTGCCGGATGATCGATTTCCGATCATAGCGCCGCTTCGGGAATGGCGCTTGTTTCACAAGATACCGGGCGGCGCATCGGGTGTGCGCCGCCGGTCCTGTTCAGGAGAGTTGCGCAGTTCGCGACGATCAGGCCTGGCCGACGGTCGGCTGGCTCTGGGCGAGGCGGTTGCGATAGAGCGCCACGAAGTCGATCGGGTCGATCATCAGGGGCGGAAAGCCGCCATTGCGCGTGCAGTCGGCGATGATCTGGCGCGCAAAGGGGAAGAGCAGGCGCGGGCCTTCGATCATCACCATGGCGTGGATGTTGTCTTCGGGGATGCCGGCAAGACGGATCACCGCGCCATAGAGCAGCTCGAACTTGAACAGGGTGTTGGCGCCTTCGCCGGCGCCGCCTTCGATCGAAAGCTCGACTTCGTAGTCGGGGCCACCGAGCGGTTTGCCATTGACGTTGACGGTGAGCTGGATCTGCGGCGAGTTCTGCAGGTTGCCGAGCGAACGCGGTGCATTGGGGTTCTCGAAGGAGAGATCCTTGATGTATTGCGCCAGCACGTTGAGGGAGGGCTGGACTTCCTGCGCCTCTTCGGGGCCGTTCTGCTGTTCGTTCGCCATTTCGAGTTCCTTAGTGGGTGTGCAGCCCTTGGGCCGAAGGAAAAAGCGCTCCGGAGCGTCTTGTGGTCCGGCAAGGCCGCCGAACCTGGCAACGACGCGTCAGAACAAAGGGCTAGGGCAAGGCGCGTTCCAGCTTGGAGACACCATACTCTAGGAATCACAATCAGCGGCAGTCCGATCATGACAGGCCGCTGAGCCAGCGCGCGGGTACCACGCCAGGGCCGTGGCGACAAGGGGAGCTTGAACTTCCGCTCCTGCGAGCGCTCGCCGCGCCTTGCCAATTTTCAGGCTATGACTGGCGCAGGGCGTCGTCGATCTCGGCCTTGGTCGGGATGGAGGACTGGGCGCCGGGCCGGGTGCAGGCCAGCGAGCCGCTGGCGGCGCCGCGAGCCAGGGCAGCGTCGAAACCGAGGCCCTGGTCGAGGGCAGCAGCATAGGCGCCGGTGAAACTGTCGCCGGCGGCGGTGGTGTCGACCGGCGTCACCTTGAGGGCCGGTGCGGTGTGGCGTGTGCCCTTGCTCCAGCCGACCACGCCTTCGGCGCCCAGCGTCACGATGCCGGCGCAGCCGAAGCGCTCGCTGATCACACGGGCGGCTTCGACAGGATCGGTCGCCTCGATACCGGCAGCTTTGGCCACTACCAGGGCCTCATGCTCGTTGACGACGAGATCGTCGACGAGGCGCAGGACCTCTTCGGGGAGCGGGCCGGCGGGCGCCACGTTGAAGACGACGCGGGCACCGCGCGATTTGGCATGCTTGATGGCGGCGAAATTTTCGGAATCGCGGATCTCGCGCTGCAGCAGCACGATATCGCCCTCAGCGAGGTCGAACGTCTCGAGCTGCGCGGCGCGCGTGGCCTGGTTGGCGCCGGACGCGACGACGATGGCGTTCTCGGCTTTCTCGTCCACCGTGATCAAGGCGACGCAGGTCGGCTTGTCGACCGGCAGCACCGGCGCGACATCGACGCCGGCTTCCCGCATCACCGACAGGGCGAGATCGGCGAAGCCGTCATTGCCGCGCGAGCCGATGATGGCGGTCTTCGAGCCGGCGCGTGCCGCCGACACCGCCTGATTGGCGCCCTTGCCGCCCGGCACCATGAAATAACCTTCGCACAGCACGGTCTCGCCAGGGTGGGGGATATGGCTGACATTGGTGACCAGGTCCACGCCAAGCGAACCGAACACGACGATCATAGGGCGGTTTCCTCGATTGTTTTGGAAAGCATAACGGGAAAGGCGAGGCGCGCAACTCGGCCTCTCCAGAGCAAAGCGCGTTCATGACTGAACGCTTGTTTGCTCAAACTTTTTGGCTCGACCCGTCTTTGCGATTCGAGGTGACTCCGTCAAATCGCAAAAACACTATTGGGACAGGTTCAGGCCGTGCGCTCGCCGTTGAGCGCCCGGATGGCGGCCGCGAGGGCAGCCGCGCGCTCGCCGACTTCGGCGGCGCTGCGCCCGGCAGCATAGAGGTCCGAACCCACGCCGAAGCCGTCGACGCCGACGGCGAGATAGGGCGGAATGGTCTGGGGCGAGACGCCGCCGACCACCAGCACCTTGGTGCTGCGCGGCAGCACGGCGCGCATGGCCTTGACGGCGACGGGCGATGCCATCTCGGCCGGGAACAGCTTCAGGGCGTCGGCGCCCGCGTCCAGCGCGGCGAAGGCCTCGGTCGGCGTGAAGAAGCCGGGAAGGGACAGGAGGCCGCGCGCCTTGCTGGCCCGGATCACCTCGACATCGGTGTTGGGCGAGACGATTACCGTGCCGCCCGCCTCGGCGACGCCGGCGACGTCGTCGACGGTCAGCACGGTGCCGGCGCCGACCAAGGCACGTCCGGCGAGGCCGCGGGCGAGCAGGCCGATGGAGCGAAGAGGATCGGGCGAGTTGAGCGGCACTTCCAGGATGCGGATGCCGGCCGCGACGATCGCCTCGGCGATGGCTTCCACCTCGTCCGGTTTGACCCCACGCAGGATGGCGACCAGCGGCATCTCGGCCAGGGCAGAGGCGAGGGTGAGGCTCATGGTTGTGTCCTTGTTGTCGGTTCGAGGGGCCGGATGTCAGCGAGCCGCGGCGAGGGTGGAAAGACCATCGAGGAAAGCCCGTTCCGGCGCGATGATCTCGATGGCGCTGCCGCGGGCCCTCAACGCCGAAACATAGCGTTTGGCCAGCACGCCGTCCGCGACCAGCGTAACGAGATGGTCGGCGCCGTAGCGCTTGAAGGCGCCCTCGATCTCGGCATTGATCAGCAGGCCAGAGAGATAGGGGCCGACCTTTTCGCCGCTCATCTCACCGGCGAGCACGCGGGTGCGGGCTTGGAACAGGCGGTTCAGCAGGCCGCGTTCGTCGGTGGCCGCTTCCAGCCCGTCGTCGAAGCCGGTGAGATCCTCGGGCTCGGCGGCCAGGCGGGCGAGCAGGCTATGCTGGCGGTAGAGGGCGTAGGTCTCACCCGTCATGAAGGTGGCAAAACCGGTGATGACGCCGTCCTCGACCCTTGCCCATTTGGAATGGGTGCCGGGCAGGCAGACCAGGCCATTGCGGACATCGGTGCCGAAGATCAGGGTTTCCTCGCCACGCATGACGTCGGGGCTGGTTTCATCGTGTACGATCACGCCGGGAACGATCGAAATCCGCTCGTCGATGTGCAGCAGCGCCTCTGCAAGGCTCTTGGGCGAAGCGGGGCAGGGCGCATAGGCGGCTTCAGCCCAGCCATTGCGGGCACCGACCATGCCGGCCATCAGTACCGGCGCATCGGGGCTGGCCTTCATCCAGGCGCCGCAATGGCGCTCCAGCACGGCCGCAAAGCCGCCGGCCGGGACCGTCGACATGCCGTCCTCGGCCGAGACCCGGTCGAGCACCGTGCCGGCGCCATCGAGGCGATAGGCCCGGAAACGGCTGGTGCCCCAGTCCACGGCGATGAGTTCGGATGTCATGCTGGTCCAATCCGGTTGGTGTTGGGTTCGACGCGCCTACATGCGCATCCCTCCGCCGATGCGCAAGCGTCATGGCGAGCATCGAGCCTTTATCGGGGCCGGGGATCGAGGCGCCCGGCCCTCGCCGAGTCCGAGGAAGGGCTCAATACCAACCACCGTCCACGATGATCTGCTGGTTGGTCATGCCCGAGGATTGCTCCGAGGCGAGGAAGAGCACGGCCTTGGCGATATCGTCGGGCACGAGCTTGCGCTTGAGCACCTGGTTGCGCGCGATCGCTTCCTCGCCCGCCTTGTCGACCCACAGCGCGAGCTGGCGTTCCGTCATGATCCAGCCGGGAATGACGCAGTTGACGCGGATATTGTCCTTGCCGAATTCGCGGGCCAGCACGCGGGTCAGGCCGTAGGCGGCCGATTTGGCGGTGGCGTAGGCGCTCAGATCCTCCGAGCCCATCAGCCAGGAGCCGGAACCAAGATTGACGATGGTGCCGCCGCCGGCGGCGATCATGTCGGGGATGGCGGCCTGGGCGGCGAAGAAGGCGTGCTTGAGGTTGACGGCGATCCGGTCGTCGAAATAGTCGGGCGTCACCTCGAAGAATTTATGGCGTTGGTCGTGGGCGGCATTGTTGACCAGCACCGTGACCGGTCCGAGCGTCGCGCTGATGTCGGCGATGGCGTCCTTCAGGGCCTCGATGTCGGTGATATCCGCCTTCTTGAACAGGACGGTGGCACCGCTCTGGTTGAGTTCGTCCGCCAGGGCCTGCGACGGTTTTTCGGCGATGTCGACGAAGCCGACCTTGGCGCCCTGATGGGCGAACAGCCTGACGGTGGCGGCGCCGATGCCCTGCCCGCCGCCGGTGATGACGACGGTGCGGCCTTTCAGATCTGGATAAATGGCGTTCGCCATCCCTGGGACTCCCTGATGCTTCTCGGTCTGAACGTGGATTCGTCCTACATATTGCGCGGTTCGGGTGCGCCGTCCAGCGTGTGTCGAGTGGGATGGCTCGACTTGTCGCCGGAAACCCGCGAGGCGGATGGCGGTCATGCGCCGGGGGCGCTGACAAAGGCGTTTGGAACGGCTAAGTAGGGGCAACATGATTGATCTGCAGCCCCGACCCGCCTTGGGCGGGCGCCGTGCTTTTAAAGGTATCCCATGAACTGGATCGCCAACGTCGTTCCGCCGCGTATCAAGGACTTCTTTTCGCGCCGCGACACGCCCGAGAATCTCTGGATCAAGGATCCGGAGACGGGGCAGATGGTCTTTCACAAGGACCTGGAGCAGAACAACTACGTCATCCCGGCCTCGAACTATCACATGCGCATGACGGCGACGCAGCGCCTCAAGCTGATGTTCGATGACGGCAAATGGGAAGACATCGCGCTTCCCGAGGTCGTGCCGGACCCGCTCAAGTTCAAGGACGAGAAGCGCTATGTCGACCGGCTGAAGGATGCCCGTACCAAGACCGCCATGACGGATGCGGTCAAGCTCGGTGCCGGCACGGTCGATGGCGTGTCGGCGGTGATTGCCGTGCAGGATTTCGACTTCATGGGCGGCTCGCTCGGCATGGCGGCCGGCGAGGCGGTGGTCAAGGGCCTGCTCACGGCGGCCGATCGCGGCGTACCCTTCGTGGTGTTCGCGTGCGGCGGCGGGATGCGCATGCAGGAAGGCATCCTGTCCCTGATGCAGATGGCGCGTACCACGGTGGCGATCCAGCGTTTCCGGGAAACCAGGAAGCCCTATATCGTGGTGCTGACCAACCCGACCACCGGCGGCATCACTGCGTCCTATGCGATGCTTGGCGACGTGCAGCTGGCCGAGCCGGGAGCCCTGATCGGCTTTGCAGGTCCGCGCGTCATCGAGCAGACCATCCGCGAGAAACTGCCCGAGGGCTTCCAGCGCTCCGAATATCTGCAGGAGCACGGCATGGTCGACATGGTCGTTCACCGCAACGAGATGAAGGCCACCGTCGCGCGCATCTGCCGACTGCTGACCAAGACCCCGCCCAAGGAGATCCCGGCGGAAGCCGCCTGATCTTCCAGGGAGGCCAGACCTTTCTTCAGGACGCGATTCCGGTGCACGGGCATCTTGCCCGTTCTTGGAAGCTCGGCGTTTGCAGGATCGGAAGAGCGGGCAAGGTGCCCGTGCACCGGAGCAGGTTGCCGGATTGACTCCCTCGCCCATGACTGTTATTTCTGTTTTTACAGAAATAGGATAAATCATGCGCCTGCTCGACTACCCCGAAGCCAAGACCTTCGTGCTCCATTGGGGCGAGATGGGAACCTATTGGGGAGTCAATCGCTCGGTGGCGCAGGTGCATGCGCTGCTCTATCTGTCCGAGAGGCCCGTCGACGCAGAGACCATCGTCGGGGAACTGGGCCTGGCCCGCTCCAACGTCTCCACCGCCCTCAAGGAATTGCAGGGCTACAACATCGTCCGCCGCGTGCATGTCGAGGGCGACCGGCGTGACCATTTCGTCGCCGAGACCGATCTGTGGGAGATGCTGATGCGCATCGCCATCGAACGCAAGCGCCGCGAAATCGATCCCACCATCCAGCTGCTGGGCGAGTTGTCCGAAAAGCTGCAGCGCGACGGCAACGCGCCGGCCCATATACGCGAGCGCGTGACGCGCCTGCACGACTTCATGTCCACGCTCAGTGGCTGGTACGAACAGGTCCGGGTGCTGCCCAAGCCCACCCTCGTGACCTTGATGAAGCTCGGCGGCAAGGTCGCGCGCTTCATCCCTGGCAGAAGCAGGGAATAGACCGGCGAGACGCGAGGCCGCTCCGAACCTTCTCGCGTCATGTTATTTCTTAATATTCAGAAATAACGGATATAACGATAGGAAACGACATGACTGAGATTGCCTACGCCCTCTACCTCGTCATCGCCATCGGCATCACCATCTGGGTGGCGCACACCCTGTCGCGCAGCGGCCTGGTCTTCCTGACCCAGTGCTTCGGCCAGAACGAGACCCTGGCGCGTTCGACCAACCATTTGCTCATCGTCGGCTTCTACCTCGTCAATATCGGCTTCATCACGCTCGCCCTCAGTCTGGGCGACGAGCCGACCACCATGACCGGGGCGATGCGTTTCCTAAGCGGCAAGGTGGGCCTCGCCGTGCTGGTGCTCGGCGCCATGCATTTCTTCAACATGGGGGCGATCGCCCAGCTCGGCCGCAAGGTGAATGGCTGGGTCGGGGAGGCGCGCGGGCCGGCCATGGCGGTCGCGACCGAAACGACGCCTGCTCCGTAACGGGCAGGCCCCGAGATCCGCATTGCCGTTCGATCTGGAAGGATGGCCGCCATGCTTGCCGCCCTTGCTCTCCTTTGCCTGGTTTGCGCCGCCATCTTCCTGCTGACACGCCATGGTGCCAGGCGACCTCACTTCCCCAGCATCACGCTCGGCGCCGTTGCCGCGGGCCCGGCCTTTCTCCTCGGACTGGCCCTGGCGGCACTTGGCTGGCAGCCGGATCGGCCCGTCCCGCTCCACGTGGATTCGGATCTGCTCCCGGCTTTGATGGGGTTGATGCTAGCCGCCGTCATTGTCGGCACCATCATTGCCTTTCCGCTTGCCATGCTGGGAGCGATGGCACTGTCGGGGCTCGGCCGGGACAATATCGGGTTGCGCCACCCGGCATTCTGGGCGCTGACGGGCGCGCTCGCAGCCGGAGGGCCAGCGGCCTGCATTGGCATGGAAGATTCGGAGTTTCTCACCGCCTTCGCGTTCACCGGTGCGGTCGTCGCCTCCATCAGCCGCTGGCGGGTCGCATGGGATGACGCCTAGGAAAGATCTGCCTCATGACAGGCACTGAAACGTCTCGACGGTATCCGGGTCCGAACTGGGCAAGCATCTGCCTGGCGGGTGTCGCTGCCGGTCCTGTCTTCCTGCTCGGGTTGGCGATAATCGCTGGCATACGCCAGCCCACCGACATTGCGAGGTCAATCAGAGATCTACCCTCTCTGCTCGCCCTCCTGCCGGTGGCCATCGGGTTTGGTATCATCATTGGCTTTCCCCTTGCCGCTCTCGGCGGATCGATCATGTTCTATTTTGGCATGTCCAATAACATCGCGCGATCGCCCGTCGTCTGGGCGCTGGCCGGCGCAGGATCTGCAGGCATTCCAATGCTGATACTGACAGGGGGGATGAATTGGCCCCTTCCGTTTGCCTTCACCGGTGCGGTGGTTGCTTCGATCTGTCGCTGGCGTACTTCCTGGGTGACATGATCGCCGGCGAGAAAGGGTCTGGCCCCCCGCCGGGGGAAAAGGTAAGGCTGACGTTGATTAGTTTCCTCTCCGGTTCGATCCGAACCAGGTCAATTCGAGGCCTTACCTCCCCCATGACGCAGTCCGACGCCTATCTCTCCCGCTTCATGGCGCTGCATCCGAAAAAGATCGACCTCTCGCTCGACCGGATCGAGAGGCTGCTGGCCAAGCTCGGCCATCCCGAGCGGCAGGTGCCGCCGGTGATCCATGTCGCCGGCACCAATGGCAAGGGCTCGACCATCGCCTTCCTGCGCGCGGCGCTGGAAGCCGCCGGCTATGGCGTGCACGTCTATACCTCGCCCCATCTCGTACATTTCCACGAGCGTATCCGGTTGGCCGGGTCCAGGGGCAGCGCTGGCGCCCTGGTGAGCGAAGACATGCTGATCGAGGCCTTTGAGGCCTGCGAGCAGGCCAATGACGGCGCGCCGATCACCTTCTTCGAAATCACGACCGCCGCCGCCTTCAAGCTCTTCGCCGAGAATCCGGCCGACGTCCTCTTGCTGGAGGTGGGGCTCGGCGGACGCATGGACACCACCAACGTCATCGACAAGCCGCTTCTCAGCGTGATCACCTCGATCTCGCATGACCATGCCGATTTCCTCGGCACCGACATCGAGGGCATCGCCCGCGAGAAGGCCGGCATCCTCAAGCGCGGCGCACGCGGCGTGATCTATCCGCAGATCGACGCTGTCAGGGCCGTGATCGAAAGCGTGGCCGCGCGGGTCGGCGCACCACTGGTGATCGGCGGGCAGGATTTCGACGTGCATGAGGAGAATGGCCGCCTGGTCTATCAGGACGAGAGCGGCCTGCTCGATCTGCCTTTGCCGCGCCTTGCCGGGCGACACCAGCACCGCAATGCCGGTCTTGCCATCGCCGCGCTGCGCAGCCAGACCCTGTTCACCGTCGAGGATGGCCATTTCGAGAAGGCGATGCAGGCAGTGGAATGGCCCGCCCGCCTGCAGCGCATCGCCCAGGGTGCCATACCGGCCCTGCTGCCACCGGGCTCCGAGATCTGGCTCGACGGCAGCCACAATGTCGATGGCGGCCGTGTGCTGGCCGAGGCCCTCGCCGAACTGGAGGAGCGCAATCCCCGGCCGCTGGTGCTGGTGACGGGCATGCTGACCACCAAGGATTCCGACGGGTTCCTGCACAATTTCGCCGGTCTCGCCCGTGAGGTGCATACGGTGCCGATCGAGCACAGTGCGGCAGCCCGCGCCCCCGAGGCCGTGGCCGAAGCGGCGCGCCAGGCCGGGCTCGCTGCCCGCGCCCATGGCAGTCTTCAGGCCGCGCTCGAGGCGATCGCCAGCGAAGCCTTTCCGGTGGCACCTCGCGTCGTGCTCACCGGCTCGCTCTATCTCGCCGGCGAGATCCTCGCCTTCAATGGCACGGCGCCGAAATAGGCCCCAGAGGCTGCCTCAGGCTTTTCCTGCATTGGCGAGGATGATCTCGCGCCAGAGGCGCGTCGGAGTCACCCAGGCGTCGGGCGCATTGTATTTGCCCGAATAGATCACGGCGGCGATGCCGGCATCCGGCATCAGCCAGAGGCGCTGGCCGCCATTGCCGAAGCCGGCGATCCAGGGATGCTCGCCGCCGGGCAGGGCTGTCGTCGCGTCTGCGCCGATGAACCACAGCCGGCCATAGGCCAGACCGTCACCGGTCGGTATGGCAGGCTTCAACGAGGCTTCGATCCAGGCCTGCGATATGATTCGATCGCCGTTCCACAGGCCCTTGGCGAGCACCAGCTCGCCGATCCGCAGCAGGTCGGCGGCGCGCAGGCGCAGGCCCGAAGCCGCCGAGGCGACGCCGTCATCGCCGGCGATCCATTCGAACCTGTCGATGCCGAGTGGCTCGAACAGCGTTTCCCGGGCGAATTCGGGCAGGGCCTTGCCGGTTCCGCGCCGGATCAGCTCGCCAATCAGGGCGACGCTGCCGCCCGAATAGATCCAGCGTGTGCCAGGTTCCGCGACGACGGGTCGCTCGAGGACGAAGCGGTAGCGATCCGGCGCCATTTCCATGGCGATCTCGCTGTTCAGCGGATCGGTATAGGGCCGCTCTTCGTCCCATTCGAGCCCGAGCGTCATGGTAAGGGCATGCTCGATCCGTAGCCCCTGCCGGTCGGATGCGGCGATGAGGTCGGGATAGTCCGGAAAATGCGGCAGCAGGGGCGCGTCCGGCGGCGGCACGAGCTTGCGGTCGAGGGCGATGCCATAGAGCAGGCCGACGACGCTCTTGGTGACCGAGCGCAGATCGTGCAGCGTCTGCGGCCCGAAGCCGACCTCGCCGAGCGGCCTGCCCCAGCTCTCGTCCACGCCAGCCTGGTAATGTTCGAGAATGGTGCGTCCGTCCTGGCTGGCGAGGACGACATGCAGGTCACGCAAGAGGCCGGAGGCGATACCGGCGGCAAGCTTGTCCTGCATGGTCAGCCTGCCGCCCATGGCTTTTGCCGGCGCATCCATCGAGGTCATGATGATTGGTTCCCTCTAGCCGAAGTCGCGAATATCAGCCCGGCTCAATCCGGCCTGACGATGCTGCGCAACGGGCTGCCCGCTGCAGCGATGCGCGCAATGCCGTCGGCAAGGCCCTCGACCGTCACGGTCATGGTGTGGCCGGTGGCGTGGATCATCGTCGTTTCGTCGCGGACCATGGCGACGTGGCCCTTCCAGAACAGGAGGTCGCCGCGCCGCAATTGCGCGAGAGGGCCGGCGGGGTCGAGCCGCTCGCCCGGCAGTTCGCCTTCCTGCATGTCGCTGTCGCGCGGGCAGGCCAGGCCGCAGGCATGGCGTGCCATCTGCACCAGGGCCGAACAATCGAGGCCGAGGCTTGATTTGCCACCCCACAGATAGGGCACGCCGAGGAAACGCTCGGCGACCGCGACCGGGTCGTCCTCCTCGGAATCGACAGGCCTGGCATGGGCGGCGAAGACGAAGCCCCAATCCTCGAGGCGAAGGAACTGCCCCTCGCTGGCGACCACGGAAAGGACGGAACCATGGCTCAGTGCCAGCATCACCGGCGCCTTGATCGACGGTACGGGGTAGATGAAGCTGCGCAGCACGCCGATGCTATGGGTGGCGGGGCGCGGGGCCGCCAGCGCATTGGCGGACAGCCAGCCGACATAGCCGTCCCGGTCGGCCTGGCCCCAGGCCCAGCCTTCCATCTCGTCATAGACGGTGAAGCTCTCGCCAAAGAGGAGCTCGGTATCGATGGAGGCGGAGAAATCCGGATCGGGCCGCAGCGGCACCGCCGTCTCGATGACGCGGCGCTCGCTGCCCTCGACATAGCGTGGCGCCGTGACGATGCCGCGTAGCGAGGCTGCGGCGAGATCGGGGCGAGCCGGGGTGATGCGTCGATCATGGGCAGTCAATGCAACAGTCCTTCAAACGGGTCTTGTCTTCAATGGAGCAGCCTGTGCCGTCCCGCAAGATCTTCGCACCCCCAGGGTCGTCAGCGCGGAAGGTCCTTGCCAAGGGCGACCAGGATGTCGCCGAGCTTCTCGACATAGAGCGCACCGTCCACCGTGCGCTGGATGATGACATTGCGCCGGTCGAACTCATCGCGCCGCCGCGCGGTGAGCTTGAGCTTGGCCAGGCTGTCGAGCGCACGGGTGATTACCGGCTTGGTGACATCGAGCTTGGCGGCGAGGCCGCGCACCGTATGAGGCGGGGCTTCCAGATAGACGGTGAGGAGAATGGCGAGCTGCCGGCTCGACAGATCTGGCTGGGCGTCGCGCACCAGCGTCAGCATGACGTCATGCCAGAGCCGCAACGCCTGCGCCGGCCGCATCTCCACCGCCATCGCCCCTCTGTGCCTCCCTGCCGCCGGCATTCGAAGGACCAGGATAGGGGGTAATCACGCAGATTGGGTTAATTGCATGCCCTGAAATGCCGAAAACAAGGGCCAAAAGTTCACTCGATAGAAAACAGTAGAACCTGGGACATTTTAGTAGAAGAGATTTCTTTGGAACCAGCGAAGGAGGCAGAAAGATATGGAAATGGTTTCAAGTTGGTCATAGTTCTCTTGCAACATAGAGGGATGATTCTATTTGGGTGAGATTGAAAGGCTTCCGGAGTATGACGGGAACGCATGAAGAGCCGGAACTCAAATTATGCCAGGGCTTTTGGCATCGACACGATATTCGTGAGCAAGACCCTGCGATAGTCGCTGTCGATCAGGCGATATGCACTTCCTTTCGGTTGGCGGATAAATGGGGTTTTTTCGATCGCTCTGGTAAACTCATGCCTGAGGCGACGGACTATTTTGGTCCGAGCAATACCTATATGTTTCAGGTGCCGGAGTTATCTTGCGAGGTTGCGGACGTTCCGGATCACGGTAAAGCGGGATTGATTTTCGGTGGCCGGGTCAATCTTCATTTTGGGCATTTTTTGCTTGAGACGCTGCCGAGGCTTTGGTCGATCGCGCGCGCTGGCCTCGGCGGCCGCAAGGTCCTCTATCAATCCGGCTTCGCCCTCTCGGATTGGTATAATCGGCCCTTTGTAAAACCCTGCTTCGAAGCCCTGGGAATCCGCGAAAGCGACATCGTCCAATGCACCGGACCCGAGATCGTTCGCGATGTTCTGGTGCCACTACCCTGTGTCCAGCAAAACTCCTGGATCCATCGGGACGCGGCAAGGAGTCTTTTCAAGAAGATCGGCACCGAACTCCTTACCGGGGATGATGCCTCCATCAATGAGGTGCCTGTCTATCTGTCCAAGACACGATATAAACAGAAGGGCACGGGTATTATCAATGAAATCGATCTGGAAGAGAATTTAGCAAAGCTCGGGGTGGAAATAATATATCCGGAAACACTAAGTCTCGTGGATCAAATCAGGATATTCAAGAATCGAAAGACAATTGTAGGTGCTCTCGGATCTGCCTTTCATACAGCGGCTTTTGCGCAACCTGCTGGACGCCAAATCATACTTGCGCATAACTATCACGTGAATTCAAACTACAGATTGTTCGACATTGCAGGTGGGAATGATCCAGAATATTATTATAGTAATAATATTATCGAAATCGGCAAGACACCTGAAATCAGTTATACGTTGAGATGTGAAAACCCACAAGCAGTTGCAAGGGCACTATACGATCTGATCTGATCGTAAGTAGCTTATTGGATCGAAAGGCCAGCGATATCATGCGGTCGTTTGATTTGTTTTAGAGAATTTACTCTATTCTTCGGCTATATACAGAGCTACGCCTATTTATGGGCGCAGCTTTGCTATATAATATTACAGTTGCGATTTTGCTTTGAGCTGTATTCGTCGCGCACAAGCCTGGTGTGCTCACCGCCGGAGCGCCAGCGATGATGCATGAAGGTTCGATACCCTTCCACCGTCACCAGGGGTTCGATGGATATGCCGATCGGACCCCATGTCGGGAAGAAAGCAAAATCGCCATCGGTGATATTGCGGCGGATCAGCGGTCCACGAGTCCAGATGCCGGGAAATGTCGCATCAAAATCGCTAGCATCGAGATCGGTTAGTTCGAGATGGGCCCAATCATTCGGTCGCACGCCCTTGGTGCCGTCGCTTGCCGGCAGACGCCGCCAAGCGGTTTGCGGCAAGCTCTCGGCAATGTCCTCGGCTGTCCCGGCAACGGCCTGCGGCTTTGCCCATGAGCGGAAGGGACGGTCGGCATTCCCCCAGCACATAATCTCTTGCGGCCCGTTTGAGCGCCATTTCGATATCACCGCCACCGTAGACACCGTCGGTCGCCACCCGGGAAAATGGCGCATTCGACGCGATGGCGCGTTCAATCATAGCGAGCGGCAAGGCCGGCTTGATGGTAAAGCCGGTATTGGGCTGTGGCCATCCGGTTCCGATCATCCGCCCGGGTCTTCGGCAAATGGAGCGCCCGATCGATGAAGGCGTGGCCGTGGCACGAGACATAGGATGCAAAGACGCCGATCTGGTTATTGGCAGCCTTGTCCGCCGATCCGGTGTATTGACGCGCCACCTCACGCGACGCCTTACCCTGTTTGAGGAAGCCAGTCTCATCAAGGACCGGCACCACATGACTGCGGCCCAAAATGGCCCGCTGACGCCACGGACCGCATCCAGCGAGTCTTGCGCCGCTCATCTCCGAGCAATAGGCTTTGAGCCGGCCGGACTGTTAGCGTAACGGAGGCCTGCGTCCGAGGTAAGGGCAGATCCGAGGCGTAACTTGCGCTTGCCAGCATAAAATAGGTGTGTCCTTTGGTATGCGGTAACTACAACCTCGAGTTATGAAGCTAAGTTTTACGATTATAAACTGCCTCAAGCAAGCGAAAGAGCTCAAATTGTAATTTTACAATAAGTCCAAGAAAAATAAATTCGCTCTCCTTTCCGAAGTGGGTATAAATAATGCCATGAGATATCTTACGCTTTCTGCCGCGAAGAATATAGGATTCGATCCTAATGTTGTGAAGTCCTTGCCGAAATCCTCCGGTGTGGCTCAGGAGAGAGAACACGTGTGGAATTGCGAATCGGATTGGGGGCGGGGCTGGAGCTTTCCTGACATTAAGTCTTTGCCTCCCAATGAAGAAGCGAAGCGCCGCTTACATTTTTTTGAGTTTAACTCAAAAGAATCCCTTAAAAATTTCACCGGCTTCGATTTGCCTATCAGCTATAGCATTTTAACTTGCTACGTCGTCTGTAGCATTAAAGAGTTTAACGTTGATAACAATGGTTTGAATTATATTTTCTATTTCGGAGGGGGTGGTTCAAATTTTGGGTTGAAACCCTCTTTCATAAATTGCTCAAAAAGAATTACACTTTTTTATGAAGGTACTACGTTAAATTTACCTATCTCGGAAGAGCTTAAAAAAGGTGAATTCGATGTCATTCTGATATCTTGGGACGGACTTACAGCTAATTTTAAGATGGGGAATTTTCCTATCGTTTCCGTGAAGCTTCCAAAGCTTAATTACCGCGGGATTGTTTTAGGCAAGGCTTGGCAGCACGTATCTAGTCCGCCCGGATTCGAGGGGAGGATTGTAGAGTTTGGTTTGATGAGCAAAGCCTATTCTGGAATCGAGATGGAGGAAATTTACAACCAAACTCGCAGCGAAATTCTGGGATGAAAATGCCGTGCATGCCAAAGCAGGTTGGAGATAGTGGAGTTGAACCATAAGAGCGTCTTGAGATCGTGCACCGGGTTTTGGATTGACAACGACGTTAGGGAAGGTTCACCGAAACTTGCCTTGGTAAAAAGGGCGACATTCACAAAGCCCGTTATAAACGGTCGTTGGGGAGCCTTTTATCCGGATGGTTCACTTCTTACCGAAGCAACCTTTTACACGGGTAAAGAGAATAGCGTAAGATTTCAGATTCCGGAACTTGGTGTTTCGGCCGAAGACGTGCTATATAATAATCGGTCTGATTATATATATGGTGGAAATGTTTCACTTCACTATGGGCATTATATATTAGATACAATTTCTAGACTATGGTACGTAAGCAAGTATGGCCTTGATGGTCGCAAAATGGTCTTTCAGTCGGGCTTTCCTGACGGTGTGAATCGTTGGTATAAGAACCCCGTCGTTACGAGTACCATGTGGGCCTTGGGCATTAAAGATAGTGATATATTTCAGCCCGAGTATCCCGAAGCGCTAAGGGATGTCTTGATCCCTGAGCCTTGTATGCAGGAAAAATCGTTTATCTATATCGATGCAGCTTCTCACTTGTATCATTATATTGGAGATAAAATCTGTGGTAATTATAGCAACGAAATGTCAGAAAGGCCTGTATACATATCAAAATCAAAATTAAAGACCAAGGGAACCGGTCTTGCAAATGAGAAAGATTTGGAACTTGCCCTCCAAAGTTTGGGTTTCGATATATTTTATCCTGAGCTTGAAAGTTTTTCCGATCAAATCAGGCTGTTCCGCGAACGAAAATATATTGTCGGTTTCCTCGGCTCTGCTTTTCACACGGCTGCTTTCTCCCATTGCAAGGGGCGTATAATTATTATTGGTCACGGGGAAAAGAATAATCCCAACTATCAGTTGTTCGATCTAGCGGGAAATAACAGTCCAGAATATTATCATTCTCCCGAAATCGTTCAAATTGGTCGATACGAGGACGAGCATCACACTCTGGGCTATGCATTTAGGAGCGAGAATCCAAAAGCGTTGGCCGACGATGTTTTGAGAGTGATCAACAGCGATCCGAGAACCGTGATATAGGCGCTTAGCCGGTACTGTTCAGGGTTTGAGTTCCAGGGCATGAACTGGTCGGTCTGAAATTCGCCCGCTTCGACGCGGCGTTGCGGGCCGGCGGCTTCTTGGCAATGCGCGGGCAGATCGTCGACGCCATCATCATGGCCGAGCCCAAGCAGCGCAACACGAAGGATGAGAAGCAGGCAATCAAGGAGGGGCGCGTCGCTGATGCCTGGAAGGGTAAACCGGCGAAGATCGCGCAAAAGGACCGCGATGCACGAAGTACACTAAGGCCAAGCTACAAGAGGAGGGCACGAAGCCGGTCGATCTGGCGATCCCGGCCTTTGGCTATAAGAAGCATGTCTCCATCGAGCGCGAGCACGGTCTGATCCGCAAATGGACGGTAACTGACGCCGCGCTCACGACGGAGCGCACCTGACCGACGTGCTCGACGCGACAAACACGGCGAGTGGCGTTTGGGCTGACACAGCCTACCGCTCGGCTAGGAACGAGGCGATGCTGAACGAGCGCCACCTTGTCTCGCGCATTCACCGCAAGAAGCCGAAAGGCAAGCCCATGCCCGAGCGCACCCGCCGAGCCAATGCGATGAAGTCCAAGGTCCGCGCCGCCGTCGAGCATGTGTTCACTCATGAGAAGGGGCCTATGGCGCTCGTCGTGAGAACCATCGGTTTGGTGCGGGCGAAGGTGAAGATCGGCTTGACCAACCTTGCCAACAACATGCGGCGGAGCGTCTGGCTGCACGCCAGAGCCGCCACCGCATGACCACAAAGGTACTGGGAACTCCGACAAGCGCCAAGCCTCATGCCCCACCACAAGACAAAGCCCTCCAGACCGCGTACCCGATCTCTCTCATCCCGTTTCGGCGATAAAAATCGGATTTATGGTGGTATCTAGACACTCCATGCGCTCGTCCGACAGAGTATGCATGGTCTGAAGGATCAGGACCTTGAACATCAATACCGTGTCAAACGGCGGCCGACCGCCCTTCGAGTGGTCCGCATGCGATACGGCTACCTCTAGAGCAACCCGGAACATCTCGAAATCGATGACCGTATTCAGGCGCTAGATCGTCGTCTTTGGCCGAAAGCTCGGCCAGACGCTCCTCAAAGTCGAAAAACCCGGGAATGCCTGCGCTCATGATCCCTCCAGCTGCCATCCCGCATGGAATCACACCAAACTCAAAAAACACGAGGGTTTTTAGAGGTGCCCAGTTTCTCGAACCGTCCAGTGGCGTGCCGTAATCCGCAACGGCTTGCCGAAGGAATGATGAGGCTAGCCATGGAAAATTCCACGCAATGATGGCACGAATTCAGCGTGTGGAGAGGATGTAATTTCGCAGCGTTCGTTCAAGTACCAGCCCGCTTACCAGACAGACCATTCCGAATACTATCGTATAAGGCTTGTCCAGCACGAGTTGACCATAGCCTGTATAGTAGGCAGAGCGCATCCATTCCACGATCTGCAATGCAGGATTGTATGCAAGAAACGATCGGTAAGGCTCCGGAACCATGTCAGGCACAAAGACCACGCCGGACGAAGCCCAAATGGCAATGATGAGTAGAGAATAGCCAGTCATCCACATCGGGACTGCGATGACGATGACGCTGTTGATCACGCCCATGCCGCATCCAAGCAGGATTGCGGCTCCCAACGCCCCAAAGGCGGTGCCTATGTCTCGCGGCATGATCGGGATATCGAAAGCAAAGCCGAGAAAGAGCATAATTAGAATCACAAGGCCCGACGTAACGACTTCGAGCAAAGCGCCAGCGATGAGCACATCGAGTGTATTTACGCCGGGCAAGTTTAGTAGCGGCTTGGTCGATAGAAGATTGACCATCATAAAACGCGAAAGATAGGAAAAGACCATAAATGGTATAGTTCCGGTCGCAATAAACAAAACGGCACTATCGCCATAGGGAGCGGCTCGCCCCGTAAGGCTGAAGATGAGTATAAGAATGAGAATATGCGACACGGGCCAGCCAACCGCTATGATATAGCCGAGCCCATGGCCAAAAAAACGCGTCCTAATATTTCGGAGAATGACCGCATGTACGACCCGGCGTTGCCTCTCAAGCGCAGCCAATATCGTAATGGAGGAGGTTCTACTCAAGTCCACCTCAATATCCTATCCCGATGAATCCAGCCATTCGGTCCGCCTCTCTTCTTCAGTGTGGCACAAGGCCGTTTCCGGCGAAGCTCCTTGCCTATCTACGAGTGTCTTTTGAGCCTGTATCATAACCAATAGTAGCGACGGATCTCTTCTGGAGATGCAATCGAATTTGTAGACTGAATGTCACACTCCGTAATGTATTTCTCATATCCATAGGATTCCATATCAATTCTTGACCACTTTCGCCAAATATCCGGATAGCTGTCACGGAGAGTGGTGGAATTCGGGTTCAAGTTCGTGCAGAAAACAAGTCCTGTGGGCGCCGCATCATAAATGCGCATATCGATATCGGGTCTGTATTCCTTCAACATGCAAACGACTTTCCAGACATCCCCCGTCCAGCCGCCGCCGTTGTCAGCGCGGGAAAGCATGGACTTGTGGGTTGGAACACAGTCGTGCAACACGATGATCGAGTTCTGGTTGCAATATTTTTCCGTATTGTAAAAATCCCGCAGCAGGGCTTCCGCTTCGTGTAGGCCGTCTAGAAATGCAAAATCGATATTGTCATTCAATAATTGTCTAGGGTCATAGCTCCTGAAGAAAAGATCGCTTGTCATTTGAAAAAAGAGTGTCGCCGGACGTCGGCCGGTCGCAGAAGTTTTAAGTATAAATCGCGGATCTATTGCGATAGTTCGGCACTCTACATGATCAAGAGACGAACCGGTATTTGTTCCAATCTCTAAATATGTCTTAGGCTGTAGATACCTATGAAAATTTTTGAGAACCTCTAAATAATGGTTGCCTGATAGGGCTCTTCCCAGGAAATTTTGATCCTGAGATTGAAGCTTGTTGTTCGAATCAAAATTTGGTTGACCGTTCATGATAGTATTCCAATCTCGGTAGAAGGCCTTGGGATAAGGTATCGGAGATATCTAGATTATCTTTGTACAAGAGATTCAGCGCCAAACAAGTCCATCGTATTGACCTGGATTGCTTACGATGGTGAGCCAGCCGGCATCCGGGGTAAAATTTTTTCTTGGTGCTAAGCGGGCACCTAGACACCATTTTCTTGCCACATTTTTAGATGGCTCTCTATCAAGTCCATATTGTTGACAGCTTGTTTGCCGAGTTCCGTGCAGCGGCACCGAGGTTCCAGTTGAGGGCAGCACCGATGGGATATCCAGTCTGTTTTCATCACTGCCCTTTCTCGGAGCCCACCATCGGGTGGGGGAACCCTGACTTTCTAGAGCGTGGTCCTCGGCTCGATCGGTACCAGTCTACTCAGCCCCAGCAACTCCTCCAGCACGGCGCCCGCACCTAGCAGCGCCGCCTCGCCACGTGGCCGGCCGATGAGTTGCACGCCGACGGGGCGGCCATCGTCCGTGAAGCCGGCGGGCATGGCCAGGGAGGGGCAGGAGGTCATGGTGACGACACTGGCGATCTTGAGCCAGTCGACATAGTTCTCGAACACCCTGCCCTCGACTTCGCGCACCCAGCGCTGCTCGATGCCGAGCGGCGGCGTGCAGGCGGCTGGGGCGATCAGCACGTCATAGCGCGAGAAGAAGGCGGCGATGTCGTCATAGAGCTTGCTGCGGCGGAGCATGGCGGCACCGATCGTATCGGCGTCGAGGGCGCGGCCCTTCTCGATGTTCCAGATCACGTCGGGCTTGAGTTCGCTGCGGCGCGTCTCCAGCAGTTCACGCATGCCGGCGGCGTAGGAAAGGGCGCGCAGCGTCTGGAAGGCCTCGGGCACGCCGGTGAAATCCGGACAGGCCTCCTCGACGATCGAGCCGGCCTCCTCCAGTTTCCTGGCCGCAGCCTCGGCGATCGCCCTGGTCTCGCGATGGACCGGTGTGATGCCGAGGTCAGGCGAGAAGGCGACCCGTTTGGGCGCCTGCCGGCGGCGGGCGCTTTCGCGAAAGCCGATGGCTGGCTGCTCCAGCGACAGGGGATCCTCGATGTGCCAGCCGGCCATGGCGTCGAGCATCAGCGCCACATCCTCGACCGTGCGCGCCATCGGGCCGTTGACCGGCAGGGTCTCGAACTTGATGCCGTCGGGGCCGCTGGCGACCCGGCCGGGCGAGGGGCGCAAGCCCACCACTGAGCAGAAGCTCGCGGGTGTGCGCAGCGAGCCGCCGAGATCCGAGCCGGTTGCCAGCCAGACCTGCCCGGTGGCGAGCGCCACGGCCGCCCCGCCCGAGGACCCGCCGGCGTTCAGCCTGGTGTCCCAGGGGTTGAGCGTGTCGCCGAACACGGCATTGAAGGTGTTGGCGCCGGCGCCGAATTCGGGCGTGTTGCTCTTGCCGATGGTGATGCCGCCGTGGGCTTCCAGGCGCTCGACCATGATGTCCGAGCGCGTGGGCACGTGATCCTTGTAGATCTGCGAGCCATAGGTCGTGCGTACGCCGGCAACGTCGTTGAGGTCCTTGACGGCGAGCGGCAGGCCGCTGAGCCAGTGCGGGTCTTCGCTGGGCGGGGCTGCCATTAGCCGGCGGGCCTGGTCGCGGGCGCGCTCGGGGCAGAGCGTGACCATGGCATTGACCTTGCCGTCGACAGCCCCGATGCGGGCAAGCGAGGCCTCGACGAGATCGAGCGGGCTGACCTCGCGCCGCCTGAGGCGCTCGACAACCTCGCAAGCGGTCAGGCGGATCAGTTCGTCATGGCTACTCATGGCGCGAATTCCCGGAAGGCTGGATTGGCTTTGCTATAGCCGGAGCCGGCTGTGCCGCCGGCCCCGGTCGGTCTGTCTGCGGTGTCTCAGCCGAACCGCGTCTTGAGATAGGCATAGAGGGCGCGGGCGCCCATCACCTCGGCGCCCTCGGGCCGGCCGGGCTTGGCGGAAGGGGTCCAGGCGAAGATGTCGAGATGCACATAGGCCCCAGCCTTCTCGACGAAGCGGTTGAGGAAGAGGGCCGCGGTGATCGAGCCGGCAAAGCCGCCGCCCGGGGCGTTGTTGAGATCGGCGACCTTGGAATCGAGCATGGCGTCATAGGGGGGCCAGAGCGGCAGGCGCCAGAGCGGATCGTTCTCCCGGGCGGCATGGGCGAGGAGATCGGTCGCCACCTTCTCGTCGCGGCAGAACAAAGGCGGCAGGTCGGGGCCGAGGGCGACGCGGGCGGCACCTGTCAGCGTCGCCATGTCGACGATCAGCTCCGGCGCTTCCTCATCGGCAAGCGCGAGGGCGTCGGCGAGCACGAGGCGGCCCTCGGCGTCGGTATTGCCGATCTCCACGCTCAACCCCTTGCGCGAGGCCAGGATGTCGCTGGGCCGGAAGGCATCGCCGGAAATCGCGTTCTCGACGGCCGAGATCAGCACGCGCAGGCGCAGCTTGAGGCCGGCGGCCATGATCATGCTGGCGCAGGCGAGCACCGAGGCGGCTCCACCCATGTCCTTCTTCATCAGCAGCATGCTGGCCGACGGCTTGATGTCGAGGCCGCCGGTGTCGAAGATCACGCCCTTGCCGACCAGTGTCACCTTGGGATGGGAAGGATCACCCCAGGTGAGGTCGACAAGCCGCGGCGCGCGCGAGGAGGCCCGGCCGACGGCATGGATCATCGGAAAATTCTCGGCCAGCAGTTCCTCGCCGACCACGACCCGGAACGCGGCACCATGCCGCTCGGCCAGGGCACGGGCCGCCTCAGCCAGTTCCGCCGGGCCGAGGTCATTGGCCGGCGTGTTGACGAGATCGCGCCCGAGCGCCACAGCCTCGGCAATCGACAGGATTTCATCGCGGTCGATACCATCGGGTGCGACCAGCTGTACGGCCTTGATATCGTTGCGCTTGTAGCGACCGAAACGATAGAGGCTCAAAACCCAGCCGAGCGCTGCGAGCCGGTCGTCATGGCTGGCATTGGCGAAGCGATAGGTGCCCACGGGCAGGAGGGTGGCGAGCTTGCCGGGCAGGAAGCCGTCACGATGGCGGGCCGATTCGCCCTCGAGGCCGAAGATCACCCCGGCGAGGTTGCCGTCAGGTCCCGGCAGAACGAGGTGGCGGCCGGCGCTTGCCTCGAAACCGTTGGCGACGATCCAGTCCCGCTGCGACGGAGACAGGCGCTCCAGCACCGCGCCGGCGGTCTCCTTGGTGGCGAACCAGATGGGAACGGCCTGTTCGGCAGCGGCAAGCAGAGGCTCGGACATGGTGCAACTTTCAAGGTTCGGGGAAGATCTCGTCGATGCGCCCGCTCAACCGGTAGGACAGCAGGCCGATCCACTCACGCACGGCAAGGTTCACCTGGCGCAGCCCGTCGCTCATCGCATAGAAGGGCCGCATGCCATCCTGCGGACCCGCCGTGCGATAATTGACGGGATAGGCCATTACATCGAAGCCGGCCTTGCGAAACAAGGCCATCGAGCGCGGCATGTGGTAGCCGGAGGTGACCAGCAGATAGGTCTCGCCGGGCTTGGGCTTGAGAAGGTCATAGGTGAAGACGGCATTCTCATAGGTATCGCGCGAGCGGTTCTCGAACAGCATGCGCTCATCGGGAATGCCGAAACTGCGAAAGAGCTGCCTGGAGGCATCCGCCTCGGTGATATCGCCCCAGATCTGGCCGGCAAGCGAGCCGACGCCGCCGGTGAAGATGATGCGGGCATCGGGAAACTGGCGCGACAGGCCGGCGATAGCCGTCATGCGCTCGGCCGAATCGGTCAGGGCCGTCTCATGCCGCGTGGTGGAGATGTGGGTGTCCACCGCGCCGCCCAGCACGATGATGCCGGCTATCCTGGTCTGGGGCGCGATCGCAGCCTGGGGAAAGCGTTCCTCCAGCGGCTGGATCAGCCAATTGCCGAGCGGCGACCAGCCCATCACCGCGAAGGCCAGCAGCGCGAAGCCCATCAGGAAGCGGCCGAAGCGTTGCACGCGGTGAATGAAGCTGAGGAGCAGGCCGACGAGGCCGAGCACCAGGGCCGCGTTGGAGGGCAGGATCAGGAAGCCCAGGGTCTTGGCGAGATAATAGAACATGAGATGCGTTGTCAGGGTGGCGGCATTTGGGGGGCGGGTCTTCAGACCCGCCTTTCTCGATCCAGCGAGCGTGGCATTTCCAGGCTGATCGGAAGGCCAGCTCCCCGATCGGGCCTACGCCGCGTCGGCCTTGAGGAAGCGCTGGTCGGCGAGGTCGAGCTGCCGGCGCAGGCGCACGATGGTAAGGCTGTCGTCGACCGCGCAATTGTCGTGGCTGAGCAGCTCGCCCTTGCGGATCGGCTTGGTGACGCGGGCCCGCTCGGCCAGGCCCAGAGGCAGCAACCGCTCCCGCCTGGCATCGGCCCAGCGCATCGACCAGCCGCGATAATCATATTCGCCGATGCGGCCGAGCACGGTGCCGGGAGCGAGGTCGCGCTTGGCCACCGCTGCCGTCTCCGCCACGGGATGGTCGAGCGGCTGCAGGTCGGCGGTACCGTAGAGCACGGCACGCGCGGCAGTGAGCGGCGTTTCCAGGCTGGTCAGATGATAGGGCCGGTGCAGGGTGAAGAACGGACCCTTGCCGACATGCAGGTCCGTCATGCGCTCGAGCACGCGCGGATGGTTGGGCTCGACCACGCAGAACACGCCCGGGGCCACGCCCTTGCCGATGGTGTAGTCGACACAGCCGCGCTTGGAGAGCACGCCGCCATGGCTGACCGGGATCAGCACCTCGGCAAGCTCCTCCTTGCTGGCACGGGGGCCGTGCAAGCCGGGCTTGTCCGGCTCGAGACCGGTGGCATTGGCGAGGGCCACCATCTCCACCATGGTCTTGGAGCCGTCGACGAATTCCACCAGCACGCGCGGATTCATGTCGCGCGCCGTCGCCTCGGCGACATAGTCGTCGGGCACGGCGTCGAAATTGAGGGCGTTGTTCTTGCCCTTGCCGGCGGCGACCACTGTCATGCCGAGGGTGCGGGCAAAGCAGACCAGTTCGAGCGCGGCGGCCGGTTCGTCGCCGGCCGCGCCGGTATAGATCACGCCCGCCTTCTCCGCCTCGGCCTTGAAATGGCGGCCGATGGTGATGTCGGCCTCGACATTGAGCATGACGATATGCTTGCCGTGCCGGATGGCGGCCTCCGCCACGATGGCCCCGGATTCGGGATGGCCGGTGGCATCGATGATCACTTCGATACGGCCGGCGGCGGCCAGCGCCTCCAGGTCGGTGGTGATGGCGATGCGCCCGGTCTCGATGGCCCGGTCGATGGCCGAGGCGTTGGTGACCTCGACGAGCTCGTCGAGCCGATGCCCGGCACTCAGGGCGGCGGCGATGGCATTCTGCGGTCGCGATCGCACGGCGACGGCGCCGATGCGGATGCCCTGCATCAGCGCGATCTGCACGATGAGGTCGGTGCCCATCTGGCCGGCTCCGACCAGGCCGATGGTAACAGGGCCCTTGTCGCGGGCGCGTTCCATCAGATCGGCAGCAAAAGAGGGGTTCATCGGGCGCTCCGCAATCTCGTCATGCACCGTCTAACCACCAAATCGTGGCGCTGCAAAGGGAAATGGCCATGTCCTTTCGGTGCAGATCGTCGCCTTTTCGGACAAGGGACGGCCCCTGGAGCAAAGCGCGTTTGGATGGAAACACTGGTTTGCCCTCACCCTTTGGTTCGACGCGCCTTTGCGATTCCGCCAAATCGCAAAACGCTACGGCGCTCAGGCGCCGAAACGTTCCGCCCGGTAGGCGGAGGGGTCGACGAAAGGTTTTTCGCCGGTGATCATCTCGGCCAGGAGCCGGCCGGTGGCAGGGCCGAGGGTGAAGCCGAGATGCTGGTGGCCGAAGGCCAGCCAGAGGCTGTCGTGGCGCGGCGCCTTGCCGATGACCGGGCGCGAGTCGGGGAAGATCGGCCTCGATCCCATCCAGGGCTCGGCCTCGGCGCGCTCACCGAGCGGAAAGAGCTTGCGGGCGAGCCTTTCCGTGCGCTCGACCTGCACGGGTGTCCTCGGGGCATCGCGCCGCGCGAATTCGGCGCCGGTGGTGAGGCGGATGCCGCCCGCCATCGGTGTGATGACGAAGCCGCCCTGCTCGTCGAGCACGGGGCGGCTGAGGCCGGCATTGCCCTCGGCACGGTAATGCATGTGATAGCCGCGCTTCACCGCGAGCGGGAAGCGATAGCCGAGCGGGGCGAGCACATCCATCGACCAGGGGCCGAGCGCGACGACGGCTTGGCGCGCCTCGATCGGACCGTTCTGCGTGGTGATGCTCCACCCGGAAGCACCCGGACGCAGGCTGCGGGCGTCGCCGATCAGGACCTGCCCGCCGATCGCTTCGAAATGGCCGGCATAAGCCTTGGTGATGCCGCCGGGATCGGAGACGCTGTGCGGATCCTGCCAATGCACGCCCGCGGTGAAATCGGTCCGGAGATTGGGTTCGAGCGCCAGAGCTTCGTCGCGCGTCAGCGCCTTCACCCGGTAGCCGAACTCGGCGGCGAGGGGAAATTCCCGCTTCTCGGCTTCGAACGCCGTCTCGCTGCGATAGACCTTGAGCCAGCCCGTGTCGCGGAACAGGGCGTCGGCGCCGGCCTTGCTCGCCAAGGCGCGGTGCTCGGCCACGGTGGCGCTGAGCAAAGGCTGCATCATCCGGGCGGTGGCGAGAAGCCGGTCCGGGGCGGAGTTGCGCCAATAGGCGAGCAGCCAGGGTGCCAGCGCCGGCAGGGCCGTCCAATGGTAGTTGGCGCCGGGATAGCGCTTGAGCACGACGTCTGCGAGGGCGGACAGGCTGCGCGGGAAGGCGACGGGCAGCAAGGCGGAGCGCTCGACCACGCCGCTATTGCCGTAGGAGGTTTCCTCGCCCGGGCCGCGCCGGTCGACCAGGGCGACGGACCGGCCGCGCTGCTGCAGATGCGCGGCGATCGAGGTGCCGACGATGCCGGCGCCGAGAACCATGACGTCGTAACGCATGGAAAACCCCATTGGTGCTGAAAAGAACTTTGGTATCGAATATGGTTCGGCTGGAGCGACCCGCCGTCAGGTGAGCCTGCGCCCATTCTCGTCCAGCAGCAACACATCCTGAGGGGCAATGGTCACCGCGACGGCCTCGCCGTCATGCCAGACCCTGTCCTCGATGGTGGCATTGGCCTGCAGCCTCAGGCCGGCAAGATCGAGGATATAGGCGGCGGTGCCGCCGAGGTAGGAAGCGGCGATGATGGTGGCGCGCAGCTCGCCGGGATCGCCGCCCGGCGGGCCGAGCCGGATGCGCTGGGCCCGTACCACGCCGGTCGCCCTTGTGCCGGCGCGGGCCGACGCCGGTGCGACGGCGACCAGTTGCACGCCATTGTCGAGATGCAGGGCAAGGCGGCCATCGGCCACGCCCATGATCTTGCCCTCGACCAGGTTCGACTGGCCGAGGAAGCTGGCGACGAAGCGGGTGTCCGGGCGCTTGTAGACCTGCTCGGGCGTACCCTGCTGCTCGACCACGCCCTTGTTCATCACCACGATGTGGTCGGACATCGCCAGGGCTTCCTCCTGGTCGTGGGTGACGAAGATGGAGGTGATGCCGATCTCGCGCTGGATGATCTTGAGCTCGGTGCGCATTTCCTCGCGCAGATGCGCGTCGAGCGCCGAGAGCGGCTCATCGAGCAGCAGCACGTCCGGCTCGATCACGATGGCGCGGGCGAGGGCAATGCGTTGCTGCTGGCCGCCGGAGAGTTCGGAAGGCAGCTTGCGCTCGACACCCGGCAGGCGGACCATGTCGAGGGCGCGCTTGACCTTGGCGGCGATAGTGGATTTGTCCACGCCGCGATATTTCAGGCCGAAGGCGATATTGTCGTACACGTTCTTATGCGGAAACAGGGCGTAGTTCTGGAAGACCAGGCCGATATTGCGCTTGTGGATCGGCATCGTGTCGATGCGCTTTCCCGCCACCACGATCTCGCCGGCCGTCGGCTGCACCAGGCCGGCGATCGAGCGAAGGATCGTGGTCTTACCGCAGCCCGAGGGGCCGAGCAGGGTGACGAAGTCGCCCTTGCGAATGGTGAGGTTGACGTCCTTGACGGCAACGAAATCGCCATAGGCCAGATTGACATTGGTGAGTTCCACGGCCGTTGGCTTGGTCATCAGTCACGCTCTCGTTTTTAACTTCGGCTGCGAATGCAGCCGGGCCGGCAAAGCTCGCCAGCCCGGAGTTCAGAGGGAGATCAAGCGCCCTTGGCGATGCGGTCCCAGGTCTTGGTCCACTCGTCCGTGTGCTTGTCCCAATAGGCGGCGTCGGCGAAGGTCAGCGAAGCCATCTTGCCGGTGGGGTCGAAGGCCGGCAGCGCCTTGACCTTGTCGGTCAGCTTCACCTTGGTGGGATCGAGGGCGGGCGGATAGCTCTGCCCCTCCGCCACCGCGATCATCACTTCGGGCTGCAGCATGAAGTTGAGCAGTTCCTCGCATTCGGCCATCGGGGCGCCCTTGAGCACCAGCAGGTCCTCCATCCAGGCATAGGAGCCGGGCGGATCGAGATAGCCGATCGGCGCGCCCTGGGCCTGCAGGGCGGCGACACGTCCCGACCAGGCATCGGTGACCACCACCTCGCCCTTAGAGAGCAGGTCCATCAGCTCGGCGCCCGACGACCAGTATTTCTTGGCAAGGTCGCGCTGCTCGCGCACCTTGTCCCAGACGGCATCGATGTCCTTGATGGCGTTGGGGTCCTGGCCCAGAGCGAGCGCCGCATACCAGACGCGGGTGATCATGTTGCCATAGCCGCCGATCTTGTCCTTGTATTTGGGATCGAACAGCAGATTGACGCCCTTCTCCTTGGCCTCGGCTTCGGAAATCACCTTGGTGTTGTAGGCGATGCCGGTGGTGCCGTAGTCATAGGGCACGCAGGACAGGTCCGGTGAGATCTTGCGGAACGGCTCGAACATCACCTGCATGATGTTGGCCATATTGGGGATGTTGGCGTCGTTGAGCTTGGTGGTCAGCCCGGCATCGACATAGCGCTTGTAATATTCGACGCCGGAGGAATGAATCACCTGGAACTCGCCGGGCGAGGCGGTCTTGACCTTGGTGATGACCTCGTTCTCGTCGCCGAAGGTGCCCTGCACCACGTTGTTGCCCGTCTTGGCCGTGTAGGGCTTGAAGGCGTATTTATCCATCGCCTCCTGAACGCTGCCGCCCCAGCCGTCGAAGCGCACGTCCTTGGCGGCGGCAAGCGCCGAGCCGCCCCATTTCAGATTGATGCCGGCCCCTGCCGCCGCCGCCGCGGTGAGGCCGAGGAAGGTGCGGCGGCTCATGCCGCCATTGAGATAACGCTCCTTGAGGCGCTCCAGGCGCCTGGTCTGCGACATTGTCATTGGTCTGGTTCCCCTCCTGGTGGTTTTATGACTGGCCCTAGCGAATGCCGCGGGCGAGATAGCGGGCCAGGCCGCCGCCGATGAGCGGCACGCCCACGGTCAGCAGGATCATCAGCGCGCCGAGGGCGTTGATCTCCGGGCTGATGGAAACTTTCAGCATCGACAGGATCTGCGTCGGCATGGTCTCGACGCCTGAGGGGCGCCAGAACAGGCTGGCGGTGACGTTGTCGAAGGAAATGGTGAAGACCAGCAGCAGGCTGGCGATGACGGCCGGCATCAAGAGCGGCAGGGTGATCTCGCGGAAGGTGTGGAACCGGTTGGCGCCGAGCGACAGGGCCGCCTCCTCATAGACCCGCCGGATGCCCACCAGCCGCGACTGCACCACCAGGATGACATAGGGCAGCGCCAGCATAATATGGCCAAGCACCAGCAGCACCAGCGTGCGCGGCTGCTGGGCCCAGCGCATCAAAAGCAGCAGGCCGACACCGAGCACCGTCTCCGGCACCAAAGCCGGGGCGATCAGCAGCGTGTTGATGAACTGCTTGCCGGGGAAGTCGTAGCGCACCAGCGCCATCGCCCCCATGATACCGAGCACCGTGCAGACCACCGCGGTGATCAGGGCGACCCAGAGCGAAGTCTTGAAGGCGCGGATCACCGCCTCGTTCTCCATCAGCTTGCTGTACCAGCGCAGGCTGAAGCCGGTCATCGGGAAGCCGCCGAACTGCGAATCGTTGAAGGAGAGGATCACCACCACCAGGATCGGCGCGAACATGAAGATGTAGACGAGGATGGTGAAGACCTTCACGGCCTGCCAGGACCAGTCCTTTTCCGCGGCGGGCAGCTCGCTCATTGGCTCAACCCCTTGAAGATGCGCGACAGGCCCATATAGCGGCTGTAGATCGTAGCCACGATGCCGAGCAGCACCAGCAGCACGATGGAGAGCGTCGAGCCCAGCGGCCAGTTCAGCTGCGTCATGATGGTGTCGTAGATCAGATTGCCGAACAAGGCGTCGCGGGTGGAGCCCAGCACCTGCGGGGTGACGTAGCTGCCTGCCGCCAGCACGAAGCAGAGCAAGAGGCCCGCCATCAGGCCCGGCAGGGACAGCGGCAGCACCACCTCGCGGAAGGCCTGGCCCTGGGTGCAGCCGAGCGTGCGCGCCGCCGAGATCAGGTTGCGGTCGATGCCTTCGAGGCTGACATAGATGTTGAGGATCATATAGGGCAGCAGGAAGTGGATCATGCCCATGATTACCGAGCCCTGGGTGTAGAGCATGCGCAGCGGCTCGGAGATCAGGCCGAGCTTCATCAGCACCACGTTGATGATGCCCTGTTCGCCCAGGATGTGGATCCAGGAGAAGGTGCGGATGGTGAAGCTGATCCAGAAGGGCACGATCAGGAGCAGCAGCAGCAGCCATTTGTGCCGCGTGCGCGTCATCGCGATGAAATAGGCCGGCGGATAGCCGAGCAGCGCGCAGAGGATGGCGGTGATCGCCGCCACCTTCACCGTCTTCCATAGGAAGAGGTGGTAGAAACTGTCGGTGAAGAATTCGTGCCAGTTCGCGGTGGTGAAGACCTGCTTCTCAACGCCGGCCGTGACGAACTCATAGAAGCTGTACACCGTCATGATGACGATGGGCACCACCATCAGCACGGTCAGGACGATCAGGGTCGGGGAGAGCAGATACCAGGGGCGCAGCCGATCGCGTGCAGAAAGCTGCTGGCCTGCCATCATGTCCCCACGCTGTTCCCTGGAAGTAATATTTGTTTCGTTCAGGGTGGATCTTCTCTAGGCATGTGTCAATTGCCGGACAATACAAATCCGGTCGTGGTTACCCTGCGCCATGAGGCCTCGTCCGATGCTGCTGCCCGATTACCTTGCCCAAGCGCCGGCGCCCGGCCTCGAGGGGCTCAAGCCCTTCGTCAAGATGCACGGCCTCAGGAATCACTTCGTGATCTTCGACCAGCGCCTGCATCCCCGTGCCTTGCCTGTGGCCGATATCGTGCGCCTGTGCGACGTCGAGACGGGAGTCGGCGCCGAACAGGTGCTCACCATCGAGGCGCCGACATCCGCTGGGGCCGCCGGTGGGAGCTATGCCCGCATGCGCATTTTCAACATAGACGGGCGTGAGGCGGGGGCTTGCGGCAATGCCACGCGTTGCGTCGCCCATCTCCTGCTGGAGGAAAGCGGGCGGGACGAACTGGTGCTGGAGACCGGCGGGGGTCTGTTGGCCTGCCGCCGGGCCGGCCCGATGGCTGTTGCGGTGACGCTCGGGCCGATCGTGATGGGATGGGACCAGATCCCGCTCGCGCATGAGGTCGACACCGCCCATCTGCCGCTCGTCAGCGGGCCGCTTCGCGATGGCCTCGCCCTGAATATCGGCAATCCGCACGCAGTGTTCTTCGTTGGGGAACTCGACGCCGTCGACGTCAGGGCGGTGGCACCAGCCATCCAGAACGATCCTTTGTTCCCGGAGGGCGTCAATGTCGGCGTGGCCGAGGTGGTCGATCGCGGTACGCTGCGCCTCAAGGTCTGGGAGCGCCCGGGTATCCTGACGCAGGCCTGCGGCACCGGCGCCTGTGTCGCTGCCTATGCTGCCCGCCTGCGTGGGCTGATCGACGGCAACAGCGTCACCGTGCATCTGCCGGGCGGGGCGCTGTCCATCGAACTGCTGCCGGATGGCCGCGCGATCATGACCGGGCCGGTGGCTCTGTGCTGCCTCGGCTACGCCTGATGCAGGCGCCTCAGGCGTAATGCAGGCGCCGGCTGAGGCCTGAAACCTCAATGGCTGCAGCGGCCGGGAGGCCTTGGACGCGCGGGCGCGGCGGCGGCATCCGCATGCCGATGGTGAACATCACGGCGCTGGCCGCGGCAAAGGCGGCGAAGGTCAGGAACATGCCGGTGCCCCCGAAAGTGCCGAGCATCAGGCCGCCGAGTGCCGGACCGAAGAAATTGCCGATGGTCGAGAAGGAGTGGGCGCCGAAATAGCTGCCCCGGTTGCGGGCGTTGCAGATGCCGTCCACCAGGAGATATTCGGACGGCACCACCAGGAGCTCGCCGACGGTGAACAACACCATGAAAAGGGCGAAGCCGGTGAAACTGCTGGACGCCAGGAAGCCGAGCTCGCTGGCGAGGATGAGGACGCAGCCAAGCACCATGGCGTGGAGGGCGCCGACCTTTTCGATCAGCCGGCGCGCGAACAGATTGCCGACGAGCACGACCAGCCCGTTGATCGAGAGGAGATAGGCGAAGATGTCGACGCCGCCTTCCATCGTGGCGCCGAGATAGGGCGCCAGGGTGGCCGACCACTGGCCGTAGACGGCCAGCAGAAGAGTGCCGCCGCCAACGAAAAAGGCGAGCCGCGGATCCCGGGCGGCCGAGCGAATACTCTCGACGACGGAAGGTTGCCGATGGCTTTCACTCTCTTCGGCATCGATGGTTTCGGGCGTGCCGAGCAGATGCAGGGCGATGGCGAAGACAGCGTAGATGCATCCGGCCACCATGAACATCGCACTCAGCGCTGTCCCGGCGGCAACACCGATCAGGGGCCCGACAGCCCACCCTGCATTCGCAACCATGTAACGCCATGAAAAATACTTCAGGCGTCGCTCGGGCGGGCAGATGTCGCTCATCAGGGCACGGGATATCGGCTCGTAGACGGCGATCGATACGGCCGCGACGATCTGGGCCGCGCAGAAAGCCGTGACGGATTGGGCAAATCCCATGCCGATCAGGGCCAGGGCCGTCAGTGCCAGCATCAGCACCAGCATGAGGACGCGGCCGACCCTATCCGACAGCGAGCCGGCGAACGGAGCCGCGATGGCACCCAGAAGCGGCCCGGTGCCAAGCAGGATGCCGATGGCGGCAGGTCCCAGGCCGAAGGATTTCTGCAGTTTCACCGCCAGGAAGGACAGGCTCATCGCCCGGGCCACGCTGACGAGACCCGACCCGGCGATCAGGAAATAGACGAAGCGAAGACGGCGCGAATCAGGGTTCATCTGGCGGGTCCGGATGGCATTGGGACCATTTACTATGGGGTGCTCGGCTTCACCACTTCCTTCCTGGGACTGCCGGCATCTTGCCGGCTCTTGGAAATGTTGCGTTTGCTGAATGGAAGAGCCGGCAAGATGCCGGCGGTCCCAGGGATCACGTCTTGAAGAAGGCGCGGATCTGCGCCAGGAACTGCGCGGGCGGGCCCGGCTGGGCATAGGTGGCGGCCGCCTCGTCGCGGGCAAGGAAGGCCTGGCCCCGGCGGACCGAAGCTTCGAACGCCTCCGCCAGCCCTGGCTCGGCGGCGAGGACAGGATCGAGATCCTCCTTGCGCAGTTCGAAGATGATGCAGCGGGTCAGCGCCAGGATCGTGCCGGCATTGGGGGCACCGGTGATGAGGCCGAGTTCACCGAAATGGTCGCCCGGCCCCAGTCGTCCCACCACATGCGAATGGTCGCGGATGGTGCGGCTCGCCTCCAGCACGCCGGAGGCCACCACGATCAGGGATGAGAGGGTGCCCCCTTGCGACGCCAGCGTCGCCATCGCTTCGAGATGGCGCTTGATCATTTTGGTGGACAGATCGACCCGTTGCTTCGGCGAGAGCTCGCGGAAGAGCGGAATGTCGCCAAGGAGCTGCTCGGGAGGCAGGGTCTCCAGCGGGCCGAGACTGACCTGGACCGGCCCGATCGGCGTCGACATGGCACCCGGATTGACCAGGCGGATGCCGTGATAGTGGAACTGCCGCAGCACCTGGCCGAGCAGCGCGCTCTTGGCCGCGCCGAGATGGTCCGTATGCGCCACCGAAAAGCTGATGTCGTAGCTGTTGGTGCGGGCGCCGATGCGCGCCAGCGAGGTTCCGGGGGCGGGGCTGGAGAGAAGCTTGGGCGTCAGCAGCGCGGCATGGCGCAGATATTCCAGGACCAGGTCCGGCCGGGCCGTGGAATCGCAGGCGACCTGGACCGAATCATCACGCCGGGTGCTCGGCCGGCTGCGATTGATCACGCGTGACTTGGAGATCAGGCTGTTGGGGATGGTGACGATGTCGTTGCCATCGGTGCGCACATGGATGGAGCGCCAGTTGATCTGGACGATCACGCCCTCGAAGGAACCGTCGATGCCGATGCGGTCGCCGACCACATAGGGATGTTCGATGCCCACTGCGATGCCGGCGAAGACGTCGGCCAGCGTGTTCTGCAGGGCCAGCGCCAGTACCACGGCAATGATGCCGGAAGTGGCGAGGAGGGCGCGGACGGGCAGGTCGAACACGAAATTGACGATGGCCAGCACGGCGGTGAGATAGGTCAGGCCGGCCAGGAGGTCCGAAGCAATCTTGGGCTGGCTCGATTCGCGCTTCTGCCAGAGGATCAGCGGCAGGATACCGACGGTCAGCCGCGCGCCCAGCAGCCACCACAGGGCGATCAGGCCGCGCTGCCAGGTGGCGATGCGCGTGTCGGAGTCGAGCATGGGCGCGGCCGGCATGCCGGCGACCCGCAGGATCAGCAGGGTGAACAGGCAGAAAAGGCCAGCGGCGACACCGATGCGCAGCCAGGCTGGCTGCCAGGCGATCCGCCAGTTGAAGATGAGCACGGCCGCCAGGGCCGTGGCGAGGATCAGTTCGGAGAGCAGCGACACCGGGGCCACGCAACTGGTCGAAAGGGAGGCATGATTGCATCACTCCGCGCTGCATGCCAGAGCGGGAATGCGGCATGGCAGCGGCGAAGCCAAACATGGCAAACGTCCGGCCTTTCACGCGCGCTTGCCCGTCTCGTCACACCGGAAGGAATGGCCTTGGAACTGAAATGGCTGGAGGATTTCCTGAGCTTGGCCGAGACGCGCAGCTTCTCGCGCTCGGCGGAGGACCGCAACATCACCCAATCGGCCTTCAGCCGGCGCATTCGGGCGCTCGAAGTCTGGCTCGGCACCGAGTTGCTGGACCGCAGCACCTTTCCGATCACCCTGACCGTCGACGGCCGGCAATTCCGCGAGACGGCCGAGGAAACGGTGCGCCTGCTCACCCTCAGCCGTTCGCAGTTCCGCAGCCGCCAGGAGGGCAGCAAGCTGCCGGTGCTGGCCGTCACCGCCCTGCACGCCCTCTGCCTGACCTTCCTGCCGGGCTGGCTTACGGAAATCCGGCGCAAGGTCGGCCCGGTGACGAGCCGCGTGCTGCCGGAGAATTTCCACACCTGCATCCAGGCCCTGGTGGAAGGCGGCTATGATTTCCTGCTCACCTTTCATCATCCCAATATCTCGGTGCCGCTCGATCCCGAACGCTTCGCCTTCCTCACCGTGGGGCGAGACAGCCTGGTGGCGGTGGCGGCTCGGCCGGAACGCCGCAGCTGGCAGGCCGGGGACGAGCGCGTGCCGCTGCTGCATTATTCGCGCGGCTCGTTCCTGGGGCTGCTGGCCGCCATCGCGCAGGCCCGCGAGGGCGCACCGTCGACCTATCTTGCCCATACCAATGAGGGCTCCATGGCCGAGGCCTTGAAATTCATGGCGCTGGACGGCCATGGCGTTGCCTGGCTGCCGCGCAGCCTGGTCGCCGACGAGATCGCCGAGGGAACCCTGATGGTGATCGCGCCGGAAATGCCGATGGATATCCGGCTCTACCGTAGTGCAGATCGCTCGCGGCCGTTCGTCGACCGTGTCTGGAGCGCAGCACGGGCGGCTTCCGGCTGAAGGTTATGCAGATTTGGAATAGGCTTTGCCGCGATAGCATTGGCAGGGATCTTCTGCCGGGCGTATGAGCCTTCCCAGCCTGGCGGAACGGAGCCGGCAAAGCAAGAACCGCTTCGTTCCGCCAGGCTATCCATCACCAACACGCGCTTGCGCGCGCGAAGCTGCAACTCGCCATGATCTGGGGGGAACCCTGGCGCCTGGCCGGAGGAACCTGCCTTGTCTGACACCGCATTCCGCCTCGAGCACGACCTCTTGGGAGACCGCGAGGTGCCCGCGCACGCCTATTATGGCGTCCACACCCTGCGGGCCGTCGAGAACTTCCCGATCAGCGGCCAGACCGTGGCGACCTGCCCGGACCTGATCCGGGCCTTGGCCTCGATCAAGCAGGCGGCCGCGCTCGCCAACCGCGAACTCGGCCTGCTCGACGACAAGCGCACCGCCGCCATCGTGGCGGCCTGCGAGGAGATCAAGGCCGGGGCGCTGCACGACCAGTTCGTGGTCGACCTCATCCAGGGCGGCGCCGGCACCTCGACCAACATGAACGCCAATGAGGTGATCGCCAACCGGGCGCTCGAGCTCATGGGCCATCGGCGCGGCGAGTACGGCCATCTGCATCCCAACGAGCACGTCAATATGGGGCAGAGCACCAACGACGTCTATCCGACTTCGCTGAAGATCGCGGCCTGGTTCGGCATCGGCCGGCTGATCGAGGCGATGGGCGTGCTGCGCCGGGCCTTCGAGGCCAAGGCGGAAGAGTTCGCCGACATCCTCAAGATGGGGCGCACGCAGCTCCAGGACGCCGTGCCGATGACGCTGGGCCAGGAGTTCGGCACCTATGGGCTGATGCTGGCCGAGGACGAGGCGCGGCTGGCGGAAGCCGCCGGGCTGATTCGCGAGATCAACATGGGCGCCACCGCGATCGGTACCGGCATCACCGCTCATCCGCTCTATGCCGGCATCGTCTGCAAGCGCCTGGCCGAGATCACCGGCATCGACCTGATCACCGCCCCCAATCTGGTCGAGGCCACCCAGGATTGCGGCGCCTTCGTGCAGCTTTCGGGCGTGCTGAAGCGCGTGGCCGTGAAACTCTCCAAGACCTGCAACGATCTGCGCCTGCTCTCCAGCGGACCCAGGGCCGGGCTCAATGAGATCAACCTGCCGGCCCGCCAGGCCGGCTCCTCGATCATGCCGGGCAAGGTCAATCCGGTGATCCCCGAAGTGGTCAACCAGGTTGCCTTCGAGGTGATCGGCAATGACGTCACCATTACCTTCGCGGCCGAGGCCGGACAGCTCCAGCTCAATGCCTTCGAGCCGGTGATCGCCTACAGCCTGTTCCGCAGCGTCGACCATCTCACGGCCGCCTGCCTGACGCTGGAAAAGAACTGCATCACCGGCATTACCGCCAATCGCGAGCGCCTGCGCGCCAGCGTCGAGCAATCGATCGGCATCGTCACGGCACTGAATCCCTATATCGGCTACCGCCATGCCACCGAAGTGGCGATGGAAGCCCATGCCACCGGGCGCGGCGTCTACGAACTCGTGCTGGAGAAAGGGCTGATGCCGCGCGAGCAGCTCGACGCCGTGCTGCGGCCGGAAAACCTCACCCGGCCGCAGCCCTTCGAGATGAAGCTGTAGGCGTCGTTGCGAATGCCTCTCGGCATCAGCCGTTCAGCGTCTTCTGCATGAAGACGAGGTCGAGCCAGCGGCCGAATTTCTGGCCGACTTCGGGCATGCGCGCCGTTTCGGTGAAACCGTAGCGCCGATGCAGGGCGAGCGAGGGCTCGTTTCCAGCCTCGATGCCGCCCAGCATGACATGCTTGCCGGCATCGCGGGCCGCGCCGATCAGGGCATCCAGCAGAGCAGCGCCCGCCCCCTGGCGGCGCGCTGTCCCGGCGACGTAGATCGAGTGCTCGACGGTGTGGCAATAGCCGTCGAAGGGCCGCCAGTCGCCATAGCTGGCATAGCCGATTGCCGTGCCCTCGACGTCGGCGACGAGGATGGGATAGCTCTGGCTCCTGCGCAGGTTGAACCAGGCCTGGCGGTTGGCGAGGTCGACGGCGTTCCAGTTCCAGATCGCCGTCGAGTTCAGCACCGCGTCATTGTAGATGGCGAGGATGTCGGGCAGGTCATTAGGGGTGGCGGGGCGGATGATCATCGATCCAAATCTTTCCAGAACAGGGTGGTGTCGCAATAGCCGCCCTGCGGCCAGAGCGCGTAACGCGGAATGACGCCGGCCTTTTGCCAGCCGAGTCCTTCATAGAGACGCTCGGCCGAAGAGCCGGTGGCGGTATCGAGGCAGAGCACGATGCGCCCGCTCGCCCGGGCGCTCTCCTCCAGGGCAGCCATCAGCCCGCTGGCGATGCCGAGATTGCGGCCGCGCCGGTGCACCATCAGTTTCTGTACGTCGGCGCGATGGGGCTGGTTCGAGCGGCTTTCCGGGCTGAGCAGCACGGTGCCGACCGGCCTGCCGTCGAGATAGGCGACATGCAGCAGGACGGTGCCCTCTGCCACCCGTGCGGCGACGCCACGCCAGAAGGCTTCGGCCTCCTCGCGGGCGAGCGGCAGCATGAAGCCGATGGAGGCTTCACCCTCGACGCAGTCGATCAGGATTTCCGCCAGGGTGGGAACGAGCGCTTCGGCCTGTTCGGGCGTTGCGATGGCAATGGTGAGATCGGTCATCGGGGAACCTGTCGCGAGGGGCAGAGCATGACGAAATAGCGCGCCGGCCCGTCGCCCGGATTGTGGAACATGACGAGCTTGTCGAGCCGCATATGCAGGCAGTCGCCCGGCTGGAGCGGAAAGGCTTCGCCATCGACCGTCATGGTGAGGCTGCCCGATTGCAGCCAGACCAGCTGATCGAAGGAGGTTGCCTGCGGTTCGAAGGGGATCAGGGCGCCGGCGGGCAGCTCGACCTCGACAAGGTCGAGGATGCCGTTGGCCGCGGCGGGTGAAACCGAGCGGCGCAGATAGCCGGTGGCCGGATCGCGCCAAAGCGGTTGCTCGGCCCGCCGGGCCAAGGGGGAAGCTACCGGCGCCACGGCGGCGAACAGGGTCGACAGGCTGACGCCGAGGCCGCCGGCGAGACGAGCCAGCAATTGGGCGGTGGCACTCGACTCGCCGCGCTCGATGCGCGAAATCATGGCGCGGCTGACGCCGCTGGCCGCGGCGAGCTGATCGATGGTCAGGTGCATCTGGCTGCGCAGTGCCTTGATGCGCCCGCCCAGCTCCGTGTCGATGGTGGCGTCGGTTGATTCCATAATGTAAGAATATTTATCCACTATAGTGGAGTCAAGCATGAAGGCCGTTGTTGCAGATCGCCTGGCATGGGCCTAAAACTTAGTTCGTTTTCTTAAGCAACAAATTGGACCTGCCATGCCGGAGACCATTCCCGCCCTCAGCCTCAGCGCTCTCGACGACCTTGCGGGAGTGGTGAAGGCCCTTCCTGTCGATGCCGCCGATGGCCTGATCGAAGCGCTCGCCACGGCAGGCCGTATCGCGATCTATGGCGCCGGGCGCGAAGGGCTGCAGATGCGTGGCCTGGCCATGCGCCTGTTCCATCTCGGGCTCGACGTCCATGTCGTGGCCGACATGACGGTGCCGCCGATCGGTCCCGGCGATCTCCTCTTCGTCTCCTCCGGGCCAGGCGCTTCCAACATCGGCGATGCCTTGATCGGTGTCGCCCGCAAGGCCGGCGCCAAGGTCGCGGTGGTGACGGCCCAGCCCGAAGCCCGCACACCCAAGCTCGCCGATATCGTCTTCACCATTCCGGCCCAGACCATGGCGAATGACCGGGGCGGCGGGGTTTCGGTGCTGCCGATGGGATCGTTGTTCGAGACGGCGCAGATGCTGGTGTTCGAGATCATCGTGCTGAAGCTGCGCGATCGCCTCGGCGAAACCGCCGAGACGATGCGGGCTCGTCACACCAATCTGGAGTGAGGCCATCAGGCTTCTGGCGAGACCTGGTCCTTGAGAAAGGCCGAGACGGCGTCTGAAAAATCATAGCCGTCGAAGGCCGAAAGCGGCACGCCGTGCTCGACCAGGGCCCGCGCACAGCCGACATAGTCCTGCGGCACGGCGCTGGCGATATCCTCCGCCTGGCTGGCATAGGAGAGCGTGCCGAGCACATTGTTGCCGAAGCCGTGCTCGGTGCGCCAATCGGCACCCTCCTCCAGCAGCAGGCGCAGCATGGCGGCATCGCCCTGGAACATCGCCTTGTTCAGGGCGGTCGCCGACCATTCATGCTCCTTCACCTCACGGGGCCAGCCCAGGCCGAGCATGACGCGGACGGCCTCGATCGCCCCGTTGCCGGCGAGCAGAGGCAGGGTCCTGAGCTGCCTTTCCGAAAGGCGGGCGAGAACATCCGGCTCCCTTGCCAGGATATCGGCGGCCGCGGCCCGGTCGGCCCGCGTGCAGGCCGCGACGAAGGCTTCTTCCTGCGTAAGGTCTTCCTCGACACCCAGCGCCTCGAGCATCGCGACCACGTCGGTGCGGCCCTGCTCCTGGGCAAAACGATAGAGGCTGATTCCGCCAGGCCCCTTGCCACGGGGATCGGCGCCGGCGTCCAGCAAGGCCCGGACATGGGCGCTGGAGCGTCCGCGCAGGATGGCATGGTGGATCCAGGCCTGCTCCCTGGCGTCGCCGCCATGGGCGAGCAGCAGGCGGAGCGTGTCGAGCTTGTCGAAATCGAGCACGCGGCCCAGCGCATTGGTGCCGGTGACGCGTGCGCCGGCGGCGAGCAGCAGGCGGGTGCCGACGTCGTCGGAACTCTCGACCGAGTGATAGAGGGATTCATTGTCGTTCGGATCGGCACCCGTCTCGAGCAGCAGCCGGATCATCGCCTCGTCATGCGTGCGCCCCGCGGCGCCATAGAGCACGGAAAGCGGCGAATCCGGCCAGCGTGGGTCCGTCCAGCTGGCATTGACGTCCGCGCCATGAGCGAGCAGCAGGCGGGCGCAGGCGAGCAGCGGCTCCTTGAAGTCCGGCTCGCGGATGAGGCCGGAATGGCTGACGCCGATCAGGGGCGGCATGGCCAGAGGGCCGCCGCTGCGGTTCACGAAGGCCGGATCCTCGGCGATGAGGGCCCTGAGCCGGACTTCGTCGCCGGTGACGCAGGCGAGCCAGGGATCCTGTCCGAACAGGGCCGGCTGTTCGGCGAGGGTGCGGCGCGCCAGATGACGCTGGGCGGCATTGCCCTCCAGCACCCAGGCGAGCCAGGTCCGCAGCCGCTCGGCCGCGACGCTGCGCGTCCACTCGACATAGTGCTTGAGTTCGCTCCAGGAGCGGAAGCCGTAGTCGCGTGCGATGACGGACTGGGCGTCGTGCAGAGCGAGCTCGCGGCCGGCGAGCCCTGCCGGATCGAGGCCCCGCGCCGACGGCAGAAGCTCGGCGAAGCGGCGAAGCGCCTCGCTCTCGCCGTTGCGGGCGGCGCGCAATAGCTGCTTGGCCTGGTTCTTGAGATGCGAAAGGTCGGGCGAAACCGGAAGGGTCTTCATGGTGCCTCCATGTGCGCAGGGCCGAAGACCCGCAATCGGCTGCACAGGGGCAGGTCGTCCTGGTGTCGATGATTGTGAGGGGGCTGTGCCCTTCCCGCGGGTCCGGAGGCGTCTCGCAGCGCCGATAGGGAGCTTAGGAGTTTTCATGCCTGGATGGAAGCCCTGCCCGGTCGCGGAGCAGCCACCTTTCATTCGGAGAAGAAGGACCCTACGCGCTGGCGCTCCGGGTCTTGCCGAGCGATGACATCAGGTCGCCGAAGCGCTCGCCCTGCACGGCGACATGGGCTCGCAGCTGCTCGGCGGCATGCTGGGCCTCCCCGGCGCGGATGGCGGCGACCACCGCCTCATGCTCGGCCTGCGAGGTCCCCATGCGATTGCGCACGCGCAGCTGCAGGCGGCGGAAGGGAGCCAGGCGCTTGTTGAGGGCCACGGCCTGGCTCGCGAGGAACTTGTTGCCGCTGGCGCGGTAGATGACGCGATGAAACGTCTCGTTCTCATAGTAATAGCTGTCGGGATCACCATTGGCGGCCGCCTCCTGGCAGGCCGCCAGGGCCGCCACGAGAGCCTGCTCGTCCTCGGGCAGGAGACGGCGGGCGGCGAGGCGCCCGCACATCGCCTCCAGTTCCGCCATGACCTCGAACATTTCCATGAGCTGGCTGGCGTCAGGCGCGCTGACGATGGCACCCCGGCGGGTTCGCAGCTCCACCAGCCCGGCGGCGGCGAGCTGCTGCAGCGCCTCGCGGATCGGCGTGCGCGACACGCCGAAACGCCCGGCCAGGGACACTTCGTCAAGACGCTCACCCGGCTTCAGCTGCCCGGTGGCAATCTCGTCCTCGATCGAATCCCGCAATTGGGTGGCTCGGCGCTCGGTCATAGGCCCATATCGCGCCTTCTGCCGATGCCGGCAAGCCGTGATTGCCTTTACGGCGCCGTGGAAGGCGAGGCATGCCGGTTCGGCCGCCTCGCCTGTTTGCATCAGGCTGGCTTGAGCGCCGGCGGCAGCCTGTTCTGCGGCCAGCCCGTGGCCTGCTCATAGGCGTAAGCGAGCTGCAGCACGGACATCTCGGCATGGTTGCGGCCCACGAGCTGCATGCCCATGGGCAGCCCGCGTTCGTTGAAGCCGGCAGGCACGCTCATCGCCGGGCAGCCCGACATGGTGACCGGGATCACCACCTCCATCCAGCGATGATAGGTATCCATGGCGCGGCCGTTGACCTCCTTGGGCCAATGCGTGGTGGCGTCGAAGGGGAACACCTGCGCCGACGGCAGGATGAAGTAGTCATAGCGCTCCATGAAGGTGCGGACCGCCTGATACCACTGCGTGCGGGCGGCGGCGGCATCGGAGAGCTGGACGGCGCTGAGCTTCAGATAGTTTTCGATCTCCCATTGCGCCTCCGGCTTGAGCAGGGCGCGCTTGGCCGGATCGTCATAGAGCACCTTCAGGCCTGAGCCGGTCTGCCAGGCGCGCAGCGGCAGCCAGTTGCGCCAGACATTCTCGATCGGATAATCGGGCCGGGCTTCCTCGACGGTGCAGCCGAGCGTTTCGAAGGTCTTGAGCGCCGTCTTGCAGAGCTCGAGCACGCCCGGTTCGAAGGGCAGGTAGCCGCCGCAATCGCCGAGCCAGGCGATGCGCACGCCCTTGAGATCGCGCTTCAAGGGCTCGGTGAAGCGGGTGGGATCCTCGTGGAGGGAAAGAGGCGCGGCAGCGTGGTAGCCCGACTGCACCGCGAGCAGCAGGGCAAGATCCGAGACATTGCGCGCCATCGGCCCGTTCACGCCCAGCGCGGCATCGAACACATCGGCACCGGGCGAGGGCACCCGCCCGAAGGAGGTGCGGAAGCCCAGCACATTGTTGAAGGCCGACGGGTTGCGCAGCGAGCCGGCATGGTCGCTGCCATCGGCGACCGGAAGCATGCGCATGGCCAGGGACACTGCGGCGCCACCGCTGCTGCCGCCCGAGGTCTTGCTGTGGTCATAGGCGTTCAGCGTGGTGCCGAAGACCTGGTTGTAGGTCTGCGACCCCAGCCCGAACTCCGGCGTGTTGGTCTTGCCGATGACGATGCTGCCTGCACGCTTCATGCGGTCGACGAAGATCGCATCGGCCTTGGGAATGCGATCCTTGAACAGAGGCGAGCCCTGCGTGGTGGGGATGCCCTTGGTATCGGCGAGGTCCTTGATCGCCTGCGGGAAGCCATGCATCCAGCCGGCATAGTCACCGCGGGCGAGCTGGGCGTCGCGTTCCCCGGCCTGCTTGAGGAGGTCGCCGCGATCCTGTCGGGAAACGATGGCGTTGACCGTGGGATTGAAACGGTCGATGTGATCGAGATAGGCCGTCATCACCTCCACGCAGGAGATGGATTTCGACTTGATCGCCTGCGAAAGCGGAATGGCATCCATCATCACGATGTCGGAGGGCGCTGTTTTTGCCAGGGCCCGGCCGGACCAGGCCGCCTGGCCGACAAGAGCGGCCGATGCCGCGCCCGCCAAACCCTTCGCGCTCAGATTCAGGAAACCGCGTCTGCTGATGCCACGCTCCTGCGTGGGTTGCGATATGCCGCCGCTTTGCTTGCTGGCCATGGGACACCTCCTCGATCAGCCTTCTGGGTGAGGCCGTGTCCACACACTGTCAGACTCTGTGTCACCGAGCAATTAAATTGTATACAAAAATATAGATTAAAAATACATAAGAAGCATTTACTTATGCAATAAGCGAACCGAGTTTCTGCGATCTGCTTGAGGTCGACGGCGCGCGTCGTCGCCCGGCGCGCATGGTGCGGGCCTCAGTCAGTCGCGACCGCAAGCTCGGCATGAAGAGAGTGGCTTTCGCAATGGGACGCCGGGACTCTGCTGCGCGCCGCTTGTGCCTAGATGCCGCCGACCGTTTTCCGATCGGATGCACCAGACTCCAGGAATCGCGCCCGGCGCCGCGGTTACCCTCGGTCTTCGACCAGCGCTGCCAGCTGCCCTATCACGGTGCCCCAACCGTCATGGAAGCCCATCTTTTCATGCAGGGCGCGGTCGCCATTGCTCTTGTGCATGACATGGGCAGTGTAGCCGGTTCCGTCCGGATGGTCGGCGAAATCGATGACCGCCGTGATGAAAGGCTGTTCGGCGGGGCGCCAGCCACTGGTGAGCGCATTGGTGAAGACGATGCGCTGCCGGTCGTCGACAGTCAGGAAGCAGGCGTCGAGATGGGGCTGGAAGCTGCCGCCATTCTCGCTGATCCGGGTCACGAAAGCACCGCCCGGCGACAGGTCCATCTCGACGACCTGGCATCGGGCAGGAGCAGGTACCCACCATTGTTCGAAGAGGGCGGGTTGGGTCCAGGCCTGCCACACGGTGGCCCGCGGGGCCTTGATGATGCGGGTGATGCGGAGGTCGCGTTCGGGATCGAAGTGACGGCTCACGTCGGCGGCTCCTTGTCGAGCAGGGTGGCAACCAGGCGCTCCAACCTGTCGGTTCGACCTTCCCACACGGCGTGCTGGGCGGCCAGCCAGCCCTCGACCGCGGCGAAAGCCTGTTTCTCGATGGTGCAGGTTCGCACGCGCCCCTGCTTGCGGGTGCTGATCAGGCCCGTGTCCTCGAGCATGCGAATATGTTTCATGAAGGAGGGCAGGGCCATGTCGAAGGGCTCGGCGAGGTCGCTGATGCTGGCCGGCCCCTGCCCCAGGCGTCCGAGCACGGCGCGACGGGTTGGATCCGCCAGGGCCAGGAAGATCTCGTCGAGCTGCTCGGTACGATAAGCCATCAGGCTAAGTATCAAATCGGCGCCCAAACCGCAAGGACCTCGTCCGGCCTGCGCTTCGAACCCCGTCTCCGGCCAGCCTTCCCGGGCGGCAAATATACAATTCAAACAATTTGAATAATAATTATGACTCTAAATCGAACGTACGAGCGTATTGTTGATTGCCATGACCCTCAGTCTCGATAATATGAAGGTATGAGTGACGAAAGGTAGTTGCACGTCAACGACCCAGGCGGATCGATCAAAATGTCGATCGCCCCGGCTGAAGCAAGCGACGTATCGGTAACTGGACAGTCTGATGCCAGGCTGAGTTGGAGGAAATAATGTCCTGGTTGGTTTGCATCCTCCTATACTGCTTGTCTTCCTCGATCATGGCTTCTTTGCTCGGACAATTGCTCCGTGAGGAACGCGTTTCCTGAACGCAACGGCATGCGAAGAATTCTCTCCTTCGTGAGGGCAGAGCCAACCAATACCGCGGCAATTGCATGAATCACCGTGCCGGCCTTTGATGACGACAAGGCGTGCCCCCGGCGTGCCGCCACTTGGGCTTGGGACAAGGTATCGACATGGCGCTGCGCTTTCTGATGGATGGACCCGAGGGGGCCGGGGTCACCCTCCTGCTCGCGCACGGGGCCGGGGCTCCGATGGATTCGGCCGCAATGTCGGCCAGTACTGAGGCGCTCGCTGCGGCCGGATTGCGCGTTGCCCGGTTCGAATTCGACTATATGGCGGCCCGGCGCCAATCGGGTGCCCGCAAGCCGCCGCCGCGGGCGGAGACGCTGGAAGGCGAATATCGCGCCGCCATTCAGGCATTGGGAGCGGCTGGCCCTCTCATCATCGGCGGCAAGTCGATGGGCGGCCGCGTCGCCAGCCTGATCGCCGACGATCTCCATGCCGAGGGCCGCATCGCCGGCCTGCTCTGCCTCGGCTATCCCTTCCATCCCATCGGCAAGTCCGAGCAGTTGCGCACCGCCCATCTCGCCGGCATGCGCACGCCGGCCCTGATCGCCCAGGGAACGCGCGATCTTTTCGGCACGCGGGACGAGGTTGCGACCTACGCCTTGTCGCCTCGCATCGAGATCCTGTGGCTGGAGGATGGCGACCATGACCTCAAGCCGCGCAAGGCCGTCTCCGGCTTTTCGGCCGCCGATCACCTGCGTACCATGGCCGCTCGCGTTTCGGCCTGGGCCGCCCGCATCACGAAGTCATGACGGCAGCGTGCCGAGAAAGTCGAGCACCGCCCGGTTGAAAAGCGCCGGCCGCTGCAGCGGCGCGAAATGGCTCACGCCCGGCAGAATGGTCAGCGTCGCACCGGGAATGGTGCGGGCCAGATAGGCGGCATGGTCGGGTCGGATGAACTCATCATGCTCGCCCAGCACGATTTGCACCGGTACATCGATAACGCTTAGATCGTTCGCGCTATAATTGGGTTGGGTGCGCATCATCTCGCTGACGGCGGCAACAAAGGGCTCGAAGCTGTCGGGCGTGGCTGACAGCGCGGCGTAATCCTGGCGATGGCGCGCAAAGCAGCGGTCGAGTGCCGTGCTGGGCTCCATCTCCTTGGTGCCGCTGGGGTCCATATTGCAGGCGAAGAAAAAGACGCCCTCCGCGCGCGTGGGATACTGGGCGGCCAGCACCAGGGCAATGCAGGCGCCGTCGCTCCAGCCGACGAAGCGGGCCTTCTCGAGGCCGAGCCGATCCATCACCGCCAGCACGTCGGAGGCCATCAGCTCATAGGAATAGGGCCTGTCGTCGCGTGTGCTGCGGCCGTGGCCGCGGCTGTCGACCAGCACGACGCGATAGCCGGCGGCCCGCAGATCATTCAGTTGGTAGCCCCAGTTGCCGGCGTGGCCGAGACCGCCATGCAGCAGGATCACCGGCGGCCCGTCGCCATAGGACGCATGCCAGATGCGGGCGCCGTCATGCTCGAGCCAGCCCTCGATATCGGCCGGCGGCAGCGGCGGGGCGCCATAGGCGTGGAAATGGCTGAGATCGTCATCCTGCGTGCTCATGGCCGTTCCTTCCTGTCCCGGTAGCAATCCGGGGGTCCTTGGTGTCGGTTTACCACATCCGGACCAATTGCAAACAGCAAGTGCTCTTGTTCAGGCAGGCAGCCCCTGGCCGATCCCGCCCGCTTCATTCGCTCAGCAGGCCATGACGCCGGTGCCAGTCGTCCAGCGATTCCTCGGGATAGGTATCGAAATGCAGATAGCCGGGACCGGATGGTACATCGACCCAATCCGGTGCATCCGCGAGCATCATCTCCACGATTTCCGGCGGCTTCGGCAGCGGCGTATCGATCGCCGAGGCATGGGGATGGACCAGCTCCGGCCAGCGCGGATCCCACAGCCAGAGCGCGCTGCCGCACTCCCCGCAGAAATGCCGCCCGGCCGGCGAGCGCTGGTCGGGCTGTCCCTCTTCGCGCAACACGGCGTGATAGACGCGCAGATGCTCGCGCCCCTCCACCTTCAGGCTGTCGGCGTGGGCGCCGAGATTGATGGCATAGCCGCCCGATCCCGCCGTCTTGCGGCAGATCGAGCAGTGGCAATGCATGAAGGGGGCGGGGCTCATTGCATCGACGCTGAACGTCACGGCGCGGCAATGACAGGATCCTTTCAGCAGCATGTGCGTTTCCCTATAGTTTTGGTCCAGGTGGACGAGATGATCGGCTTTCGGCCGGAGCCTCCTCGCCATCCAATCCGGAAAGGATGACCCTTGAAAGGCAGATTCGTCATCATCGCCGCCGCAGCCCTGCTGTCCTCCTCCGCTGCGCAGGCGGGCGAGTATGCGCCGCTCGACTGCGCCAAGGCGGCCTCGCCGGCCGAAAAGGCCGTCTGCGGCAGTTACGCCCTCGGTCAGGCCGAAGCCCGCATGGCCACGCTCTACGGCGTCTCGATGTCGCTGGTGGCAATGGGCCAGCGCGGCAATATCGGCGAGGCCCAGCAGGCCTGGATCAAGACGCGCGAGGCCTGCGGCGCCGACACCGCCTGCCTCGACAAGGTCTATGGCGAGAGGATCGGCATGCTGGACGAGGTCATCCGCAACATCGCTTCGCACGGCCCGTTCTAGCCGGAGAGCCGGCAGGCCCCGCAAACCGGGGCCTGCGGCGGCCTGGAATCCCCATTTGTCCTTGGCGTTGCAATCCCTTCCTGCTATTGCGCGCGGATGAGCGAAGAACTGATCGAAAATATCCGGAATTTCTCCATCGTGGCCCATATCGACCACGGCAAGTCCACCCTTGCCGATCGTCTGATCCAGGCCACGGGCACGCTGACCGACCGCGAAATGGTCGAGCAGGTGCTCGATTCCATGGATATCGAGCGCGAGCGCGGCATCACCATCAAGGCGCAGACCGTGCGCCTGAACTATCGTGCCCAGGACGGCAAGGACTATGTCCTCAATTTGATGGACACGCCCGGCCATGTCGACTTCGCCTATGAGGTCTCACGCTCGCTGGCGGCCTGTGAGGGCTCGCTCCTGGTGGTCGATGCCTCCCAAGGCGTCGAGGCGCAGACACTCGCCAATGTCTATCACGCCATCGATGCCAATCACGAGCTGGTGCCGGTGCTCAACAAGATCGACCTGCCGGCGGCCGAGCCCGATCGCATCAAGCAGCAGATCGAGGACGTGATCGGCATCGACGCCTCCGAGGCCGTGCCGATCTCGGCCAAGACCGGCCTCAACATCGACCTGGTGCTGGAAGCCATCGTCACCCGCCTGCCGGCGCCCAAGGGCGACCGCAACGCCCCGCTCAAGGCGTTGCTGGTGGATAGCTGGTACGACGCCTATCTCGGCGTGGTCGTGCTGGTGCGCATCTTCGACGGCACGCTCAAGAAGGGCCAGCGCGTCAAGATGATCGGCACCAACGCCCAATACGAGGTCGATCGCCTCGGTGTGTTCAGGCCGAAGATGCAGGCCATCGCCGAGCTTGGGCCGGGCGAGATCGGCTTCATCACGGCGGCGATCAAGGAAGTGGCCGATACCCGCGTCGGCGATACCATCACCGACGATCGCAAGAACACCAACATCGTGCCGCTGCCGGGCTTCAAGCCGGCCCAGCCCGTGGTGTTCTGCGGCCTGTTCCCGATGGATGCGGCGCAGTTCGAGGATCTGCGCGCCGCCATGGGGCGGCTTCGCCTCAACGACGCCTCGTTCTCCTTCGAGATGGAATCCTCCGCGGCGCTCGGCTTCGGCTTCCGCTGCGGCTTCCTCGGCCTCCTGCATCTGGAAATCATCCAGGAGCGCCTGGAGCGTGAGTTCAATCTCGACCTGATCGCCACGGCACCCTCTGTCATCTACAAGATCAACATGACCGATGGCAGCCATATCGAGCTGCACAATCCGGTCGACATGCCGGATGTCGTGAAGATCACCTCGATCGAGGAGCCGTGGATCCGCGCCACCATCCTGACGCCGGACGACTATCTCGGCTCGATCCTCAAGCTCTGCCAGGATCGGCGCGGCGTGCAGGTCGACCTCAACTATGTCGGCAAGCGCGCCATGGTGCAGTACGATTTGCCGCTCAACGAGGTGGTGTTCGACTTCTATGACCGCCTGAAGTCGGTATCGAAGGGCTATGCGTCCTTCGACTATCATCTGACCGACTACAAGGAAGGCGATCTGGTCAAGATGCAGATCCTGGTCAATGCCGAGCCGGTGGACGCGCTGTCGATGCTGGTGCATCGCGACCGGGCCGAGAGCCGCGGCCGCGCCATGTGCGAGAAGCTGAAGGACCTCATCCCCCAGCACATGTTCGTCATCCCGATCCAGGCGGCGATCGGCGCCAAGATCATTGCCCGAGAGACCATCCGGGCCTTGCGCAAGGATGTCACCGCCAAGTGCTATGGCGGCGACATTTCCCGCAAGCGGAAGCTTCTGGAGAAGCAGAAGGAAGGCAAGAAGAAGATGCGCCAGTTCGGCAGCGTCGACATCCCGCAGGAAGCCTTCATCGCCGCGCTCAAGGTGGATGGGTAAGCGGAGCCGGCGGCTTTTCCTGGGACCGCCAGCATCTTGCTGGCATCTTAAAACCCTCACTCAGGGAGTGAGGGTTTTCGAGTGAGGTGTCGCGCTCGAGAAGAGCCAATCCTCGGCCTTTTCGCACAGACGAGCCTGTACCGGATTCTGTTCGATATAGTAGCGGGCAGCCTCGAAATGGCGCTCGTCACGGATCTTCCGGTCGAAATATTCCCGGAACCAGACCTTCCCTTCCCGTTGCAGCAGCCGGTTTATACCGAGTGCCGTATAGGACTTCCAGGAACCGACTATAGAGCTGTGGGCGTGCCCGCCGACGGGCGTCATCAGGGCATGAACGTGATTGGGCATGATGCACCAGGCGTGGAGCCGGTATCGAGTTCCGTCGAAAAAAAACAGAGCAGTCCGAACGATATTCGCAACCTTGGGCGAGGTCAGGAATGCTTCGCCGTGCCCTCGATCGAGTATCTCCTCCAAGCGCTTCCGCTGTTCAATCACGGCTTTTTCTTCAGGTATTTGGGACAGGTCGGCCAACGCCTGCTTCACGATAGGCAGCGGCAATGAATCCGCGAGCCGAAAGCAGATGGACTGCAGAGCCTCGCCAGCTTCCCAGTGAGGAAGATAGCCGCGTGAATACCATTCTGTTTGGAGGGTCTTCATGGGAACGGCGACCACGATGAGGGCTATCAAGAGCCAGCAGGATGCTGGCGATCCCAGGAACGGCCAACGCCCCTCACTCGCTGTAGCGCTCCTCCCGCCAGGGATCGCCGCGATTGTGATAGCCGCGCACTTCCCAGAAGCCCGGCTTGTCGCGGCTGGCGAATTCGATGCGGCTGAGCCATTTGGCGCTCTTCCAGAAATACAGCCGGGGCACGACGAGGCGCACCGGGCCGCCATGGTCCGAAGTCAGCGGCCTGCCTTCCCAGGCATGGGCGATCAGCACGTCCTCGCCGAGGAAATCCTGCAGGGAAAGGTTGGTGGTGTAGCCATCGGCCGAATGCAGCACGACGTGGCTCGCTTCCGGCTTGGGGTGCACGATCTCGGCGAGGGCTGATGTGGGCAGGCCCTCGAAATGATTGTCGTAGCGCGACCAGGTGGTGACGCAGTGGATGTCGCAGACCTGCGTCACCTGGGGCTGGGCCGCGAAGGCCGCAAAATCCCAGACGACCGGATTTTCGACCGCACCGAACACATCGAGCTGCCAGCGCGCCTTGTCGATGCCGGGCTGCAGGCCGAGATCGAGCACCGGCCAGTCCTTGACGAGATGCTGGCCGGGTGGCAGGCGGTCGCTCTGAGGCCGGGAAGCCCGGCCGGTGAGGAACTTGCCGGCCTGGGCCCAGAGCTGCTTGGTGCGGGTGAGCTTTGAATCGGCCGGCGTCGCCGGGTCTTCGTCATCGGCCATGGTGCCCTCCAAAAAGACAAGATAATGCATATTTCGATGGATGGTAGGTCGGCTGCTATAAGGGCCGTACCCGAATCGAGGTCCTCATGTCCGCTGACGCCAATCCCCTCCTCGCCCGCTGGTCCACCCCCTTCGAAGCGCCGCCCTTCGCCGATATCCGCACCGAGCATTATCATCAGGCCTTCGAGACGGCGCTGGCCGAGAACAGGACTGAGATCGACACGATCGCCGGCAATGAAGCGGAGCCGAGCTTCGATAACACGCTGGCGGCGCTGGAACGGTCGGGCCGGTCGCTCGACCAGGTCGCCTCGGTGTTCTTCAACCTGGCCGGCTCGAACACCAATGACGAATTGCAGGCGATCGAGCGCGAGATGGCGCCGATCCTGTCGCGCCACCACACCGCGATCTATCTGAACGACGCCCTGTTCCGGCGCGTCGACGCCGTCTTCGCCCGCCGCGCCGAACTCGGCCTGTCGCCGGAGCAGGCCCGTGTGCTCGATCGCTATCACACCGCGTTCCGCCGGGCCGGCGCCGGCAGGCCCGAGGCGGTCAAGCAGCGTCTCGCTGCGATTTCCGAGCGCCTCGCCAGCCTTGGCACCCAGTTCGGGCAGAACGTACTGAAGGACGAGAAGGCCTGGTCGATGAAGCTCGACGGCGAGGCCGATCTCGCCGGCCTGCCCGATTTCCTGCGCTCTGCCAGCGCCGGTGCGGCGGGTGATCGTGGCGAGAGCGGTCATGTCGTCACGCTGTCGCGTTCCCTGATCGAGCCCTTCCTGCAATTCTCCGCCCGCCGCGACCTGCGCGAGACGGCCTTCAAGGCCTGGCTGGCCCGTGGCGAAGGGGGCGGCGAGACGGACAACCGCGCCTTGATCGCCGAGATGGTGGCGCTGAGGGCCGAGCGCGCCAGGCTCCTGGGCTATCAGACCTTCGCCCATTACCGGCTCGATGATTCCATGGCCCGCACGCCCGAGGCGGCGCTCGATCTCCTGCGCTCGGTGTGGCAGCCGGCCCGTGCCCAAGCCGAACGCGAACGCGCGGGCCTGGAGGCTCTGGCCGCTGGCGAGGGCGACAACATCGCGCTGCAGGCCTGGGACTGGCGCTACTATGCCGAGAAGAAGCGCCGCCAGGAATTCGACCTCGACGAGGCCGAGCTCAAGCCCTATCTGCAGCTCTCCAAGATCATCGAGGCGGCCTTCGACACGGCCCGGCGCCTGTTCGGCATCACCTTCACCGAGCGCAAGGACGTGCCGGTCTATCATCCCGACGTCAGGGCCTTCGAGGCAAAGGATGCGGGCGGCGCCAGCATCGGCCTGTTCTATGGCGACTATTTCGCCCGGCCCTCCAAGCGCAGCGGCGCTTGGATGAGCGCCTTCCGCAGCCAGGAGCGGCTGAACGGCGCGATCAGCCCGATCATCGTCAATGTGATGAATTTCGCCCGCGGCGCCGAGGGCGAGCCGACCCTGCTGTCCTTCGACGACGCCCGCACTTTGTTCCACGAATTCGGCCATGGCCTGCACGGCCTGTTGTCGGACGTCACCTATCCCCTGCTCTCGGGCACCGGCGTGGCGCGCGACTTCGTCGAATTCCCCTCGCAGCTCTACGAGCACTGGCTCGAACAGCCCGAAGTGCTGCAACGCTATGCCGTGCACTACAAGACAGGCGAGCCGATGCCGAAGGCCCTGCTCGATCGCTTGCTTGCCAGCCGTACCTTCAACCAGGGCTTTGCCACGGTGGAATATGTCTCCTCCGCTTTGGTCGATCTCGAAATGCATCTGCTTGATAAGGCCGAGGGCTTCGACGCCGGTGCCTTCGAGGCCAAGGTGCTGGGCGAGATCGACATGCCCCGGGCCATGGTGATGCGCCACCGGCCGCCGCATTTCCAGCATGTCTTCTCGGGCGAGGGTTATTCCTCGGCCTATTATTCCTATCTGTGGTCGGAGGTGCTCGATGCCGACGGCTTCGATGCCTTTGTCGAGACCGGCGATATCTTCGATGGCGAGACGGCCCGCAAGCTCAAGCAGTTCGTCTATGCCGCCGGCAACCGGCAGGATGCCGCGCAGGCCTATCGCGACTTCCGCGGCCATGATCCCAAGCCCGAGGCCTTGCTGAAGAAGCGCGGCCTGGCGGCATGAGGGGGTGCCGGTCTTCGGACCGGCATTGACCCCCTACGGTCGTCTTGGACATGCCGGTCTGAAGACCGGCACACCGCTACGCCGCGTGCCGCTCCGCGGCGGCGCCGAAATGGTCGACATAGCGGGCGCTGATCTTCTCGACCGGCAGGACCACCAGCACGTCGGTAGTGCCGAACTGGTGGTCGACCACTGCGCCGTCGCCGAAAGTGGCGCCGAGGCGCAGATAGCCCTTGATCAGCGGCGGCAGGGCATGCAGCGCTCGCTTGACGTCGATGCCTTCCTTGGCGATGCGGTTCATCGAGACATAGCGCTCCGGCACGGCCTTGACGCGCCATTCGCCCTCGGCGGCAGCATGGTGGTGCAGGAAGGCGAGCGGCAGGGCAAGGCGGCTTGGGTCGGTGCCCTCCAGGCTGGCGCAGCCCAGCATCACGTCGATCTTGTGATGCAGCACATAGGTCCAGATCCCGTGCCAGAGCAGTTCCACCGTGCGCTTGTTGCGATAGGCCGGCAGCACGCAGGAGCGGCCGAGCTCGAGGAAGCGGCGGCCGGGATGGGCGGCTATCAGCGGCTCGATGGCATATTCGCCGGCCGAATAGAAGCCGCCATGGCGCTCGGCCACGTCCTGGCGCAGCAGGCGATAGGTGCCGACCACGCGGCCGCCCGGCTTGCCCAGCTTGGTGGGAGCATCATGGTCGATCACCAGCAGATGATCGCAGAGCGTATCGTAATCGTCGCGGTCACGCCTGGAGATCAGGGACAGCGCGTCGGGAATGGCCGCCATCTCCTCGTAGAACACTTGATAGCGCAGCTTCTGCGCCTTCTTCACGTCCCTTGCGGTCTCAGCCAACCGCACTTCCAGGGAGCCGATGCGTCCGAGAGTCATCGGCAGACCGATATTCTCGATGCGACGCTGGCGCAAGGCGGGCTTCAGCCGGCGGCGCGGCGCCAAGGGCACGATGCCGGCCGGCAGCCTGCTGCCCCAGCCGCGCGGATTGATCATTGCAAACAAGCCTTTCGGCGTCGTCGTCGGCATCTTCAGCCCCTGCCCGAATCCCCATCGGAGCAGCATCATCACAGTTTTCGCACGGATTTGTGACAACAAGCCGCAGTATCGCGTTACCTGATCAGGCAGGCTCTTTCGGCGCCATGGCTTGGTCGATCGCCACCACGATCAGGCCGAGGGCAAGGAAGCCCGCCAGGATGACGAGGCCGTTGGCGAGGGCGCCGCCATAGCCGAGGACCGTGACGTCGGCGAAAGGGTAGAGATAGCGGCCGGTCAGGGCGCCGTAGAGCAGCGAATAGGCGACATAGAGCAGGGGGTAGAGCATCCATGCCAGCGGGTCGCGCCAGCTCAATCGTCCCTTCGGCACGAAGAGGAGCCAGTAGAGCACATACAAGACCGGAACGACGCGATGCAGCACGCTGTCGACGGCAAGCGTCAGGCCGCTCATCGGGCGCAGCCCGGTGAGAAGGGCGGCGAAGATCACGCCGACCACGAAGATATAGATGGCCACGGCTGCCCGGGTTCCCGGCCGGGTCAGCAAGCCGTCGCGTTCTCCCAGAAGGGCGCTGGCCCCGGACACGATCGCCACCAGCGTGTTGGTGAGCACGGTGAAGTAGCTGAAGACGAGGATGACGCCCTCGAGCGCGCTGCCGCCCCGCGCCTGCACGGCCTCGATGCCCAGCAGCACCTGCAGCAGCACGGCGGCGCCTGCGATGAGCGCGATCATCGCTGCGAAGAGGCGCCCGAGCCCTGGATTGCCTGTCACGACGTACCTCGCCGTGGCTGCGATCCGCAGCTTAGCAATGGATCCATCATCATGATACCGTCAAACGTCATTGCCGGGCCCGGATGGCGGAGCCGGCGAGTGCGCGATCGAGTGCTACCAGCGCGAGGCCGAGGCCGTAGAAGGCCAGAAGGATGAGGGCAGCATTGGCGAGGGCGCGGGGATAACCGAGCACCGGCACGTTGGAGAACGGGTAGAGATAACGCCCCGTCAGAGCACCATAGATCAGCGAATAGACGACATAGAGCGCCGGAAAGGCGAGCCAGGCCAGCGGATCGCGCCAGGCCAACCGGCCCTTTGGCACGAAGATGAGCCAATAGAGCGTGAAGAGCACCGGCACCACCCGGTGCAGGGCGATGTCGACGGGGACGGCGAGGCCCGTCAACTGCCGCAACCCGGCGAGAAGCACGGCATAGATCACGCCGACGATGACGATGTAGACGGTGACGGCCGCCCGGGTCGAGGGCCGGGTCAGGAATCCATCAGCCTCTCCGCGCAGGGCGCAGGCGGTGGCGACGACGGCCAGGATCACATTGGCCTGCAGCGTGAAATAGCTGAACACGGTGACGAGGCCGTCGAGCGCCGTCCGACCCTGTGCCATCACGAAGGACGTTACGATCCAGGCACGCAGAACGACGGCGAGCCAGGCCGTGACGGCGATCAGCGCCGCAAAAAGGCGTCCGGCTGCCTGGCTGCCCGTCATGAATCACCTCGATCGCTGCTGCGGCTGGCAACCCAGTCTAAAGCATCGAGCCGAAAAGTGGACGCCGGTTTCGCGAGAACGATGCGGCCACAATAACTTACGGCCTCGGCCGAGGCTGGCAAACCCGCAGCGGTCAATAGGGATCGCTGCGTTCGAGGATCTCCTGGCCCATCAGCACGCAGTCGCCCGGGATCTGGGCGTAGATCAGGCGCATGCGATACTCGCCCTTGTAGATCGAGCCCTCGACCTCGATCACATCGAAACGCCCCTTGCCGACCAGGGCGCCGACGGTACCGATCGCCTTGACGCTATCGGCATCGACGCGGGCGCGGTCGTCATTGTCGGAATGGAAAGCCAGCAGCTTGGTGGCCTGCTTCACCGCGGCATCGGCGCAGCGGGGGCGGGGAGCGGCCAGGGAAGCGGTGGTGCCGGCGAGCAAGGCAAGGGAGGCGAGAAGGACGGAAATGCGCATGACATGTCTCGGGTGAACATCGGCTGGGTGGTGTCTGCAGATAGCGGCTTGGCGGCCGCGTCGCCAGCGTGCCGATCAATCCACCCGGCTGCTGACATCCACGATCTCCTGGCCCAGCATGGTGCAGCGGCCCTGCGCATAAAGAATACGCACGCGATACCGCGCGCGATTGACGAAGCCGACCACCTCGATCACATCGAGGCGGTCACCGATCTCGGGGCGCTTGATCGGTGGCAGCACGCGGATCGGCAGTTCGCTCAAAAGAGCGTAATCGAGCGAAGTCCCGTAGTTGAAGGCGATCAAGGCTTTTGCCCTGCGTCCGGCATCTCCCATGCAGGGATGCTCCGCCGCCATCGCCAGGCCTGACGAGAAAGCTGGCGAGAAAGAAAGGGCAGCAGCGAGAAGCAAAAGGGAAGAGCGCAAGAGGATCACCTTTGAAGGAGTGGCGGATGCCATCGATAATCCGTCATTCTGCCGCTGATGGTGCGCTTTCGCTCACGCCAGCACCGTCGCCCTGTCCGTCCGCGCCCGGTAGCTCAGCGCCTCGGCGATGTGGATCCGGCCGACATCGGCCTCGCCGTCGAGATCGGCCAGGGTGCGCGAAACGCGCAGCACGCGGTGGAAACCGCGGGCGGACAGGCGCATGGCCTCCGAGGCGTCGCGCAACAGCTTGGTGGCGGCCGCATCGGGGCGGGCGACCTCCTCGACCACATTGACCGGCACGCTGGCATTGGTGGAGCCATCGGGCAGGCCAAGCGTGCGATAGCGCCGGGCGGCGCGGTCGCGGGCCTCGGCCACCCGGGTCGCCACCTCGGCCGACCCCTCGGCCGGCGGCGGCAGGATGAGATCGGCGGCGGAGACGGCGGGCACCTCGACGACGATGTCGATGCGGTCGAGCAGCGGGCCGGAGATGCGGGCCTGGTAGTCGGCGGCGCAGCGCTCCACCGGCCCACGCCGGCAGGCGAAGCCGGGATCGTTGGCCTTGCCGCAGCGGCACGGGTTCATCGCCGCGACGAGCTGGATCCGCGCGGGATAGGCAACGCGGGCATTGGCCCTGGCGATCACGGCCTCGCCCGATTCCAGCGGCTGGCGCAGGGCATCGAGGGTCTGCGGCGCGAATTCCGGCATCTCGTCGAGGAAGAGCACGCCGTGATGGGAGAGCGAGACTTCGCCCGGCCGGGCATGGATGCCGCCGCCGATCAGCGCCGCCATCGAGGCCGAATGATGGGGCGCGCGGAAGGGGCGCCGGCTGGTGAGTTCGCCACCGGCGAGCTGGCCAGCCACCGAATGGATCATCGAGATTTCCAGGAGCTCCGCCGGCACCAGGGGCGGCAGGATCGAGGGCAGCCTTGCCGCCAGCATCGACTTGCCAGAACCCGCCGGACCGATCATCAGGAGATTATGCGCGCCGGCTGCCGCCACCTCCAAGGCGCGCTTGGCGGTCTCCTGGCCCTTGATGTCCCTGAGATCGGGCAGGGTGGCCGGCGCCGCGGCGATGCGCGGCTGCGGGCGAGAGAGCAACTGCGTGCCCTTGAAATGATTGACCAGCTGGATCAGGGAGCGCGGGGCGAGAATGTCCATGTCGGGGCCGGCCCAGGCCGCTTCCGGACCGCAGGCGGCCGGGCAGATCAGGCCGAGCCCGCGGCCATTGGCGGCGACGGCCGATGGCAGCACGCCGGCGACCTTGGTGATGGTGCCGTCGAGGCCGAGCTCGCCCAGCACGCAGTAGCCCTCCAGCGCATCATGCGGAATGGCGCCGATGGCGGCCATCACCCCGAGCGCGATGGGCAGGTCGAAATGCGAGCCTTCCTTGGGCAGATCGGCCGGGGCGAGATTGACGGTGATGCGCTTGGCCGGCAGGGCCAGGCCGGCGGCGGTCAGGGCGGCGCGCACCCTTTCGCGCGCTTCCGACACCGCCTTGTCGGGCAGGCCGACGATGGTGAACACCACCGAACCGGTCATAATCTGGACCTGCACGTCGACCTGGCGCGCTTCCACGCCCTCGAATGCCACCGTCGCGACGCGCGATACCATCTCGTTCTCGTTTCCCCATCAACCCCGCCGACGATAGCGGGGAAGCGCGGCATCGCCAAGCAAAATGAGAACAAAACGTGACTATCGGTGCTCGACAGTTCGGTGAGCACCGAAACATTCGGCTGCGGTTCCAGCTAGGCAGGAGGGCATGAACAGCCTCGATGAGAACGGGAACGCGATGGCCGGCATGGCGAACATGGCAAACCAACCGGTGTTGCTTCTGGCGCTTTCTGCCCTTTGGGGAGCGTCCTACGCCTTTATCAAGGTCGGCGTCGAAACCATTCCACCGGTCACGCTGATCGCCGCCAGGACCCTGATTGCAGGAGCCATTCTCGTCGCCGTCCTCCGGCTGCGCGGGCTGGGATTGCCGGCGGATCGGCGGATATGGGAGCGCTTCGCTCTTCAGGCCTGCCTCAACAGCGTCGTGCCTTTCACCCTGATCGCCTGGGCCGAACAGACGACCGATGCGGGCCTTGCGACGATCCTGAATTCCACCTCGCCGATCTTCGCCTTCCTGCTGACGGCGGCGCTCACCCGCCACGAAGCCGTCACCGGCCGCAAGCTGTTCGGCGTTGCGGCAGGGCTGATCGGAACCTGCCTGATCGTCGGCGTGGAGGCGCTCGGCGGCTTCGGGCATGAAATGGGCGCGCAGCTCGCCATCGTCGCCGCCACGCTCTGCTATGCCGGCGCCGCGATCTTCAGCAAGTCCTTCAGGGGGCTCGATCCGATGATACCGGCCGCCGGCTCGCTGGTCTCTGGCGCGATGGTCCTGGTGCCGGCCAGTCTCATCGTCGATCGCCCCTGGACCTTGGCTCCCAGTGCCACTTCCGTGCTGGCTCTCCTTGCGCTTTCTGTTTTCTCGACGGCTGTGGCTTTCGTGATCTATTTCCGGCTCGTGCAAACGCTCGGTTCCGTCGGCACGACCGCACAGGCTTATCTTCGGGTGCCGATCGGTGTTGCGATCGGCGTCCTGTTTCTTGGAGAAACGTTATCCTCGACGGCTTGGGCGGGCCTGGCCTGTGTGGTCGTCGGTGTCGTCGCCATGACGATGCCAGCCCGAAAGCTCGGATGATAAGCCTCGCCTTGGCTCTTCAAGCCCATGCGATTCGAGGAATGGTGAGTCTGTCTCTCATAACCTTTCGGTTATGTCTGGCGGCCAACATACTATTTGTAGCGATTTCCGCCCTCTGCGACATTCCCCCAAGCTCTGCATCCTCTGCCGCCAAACAGGCCATGAGGAAAAACAAAAGAGACAGATTGGGGAGGCGCGCATGAAATTGTCATATGCCCTTGCGGTTATCGGAGCCTTGCTGTTGTCGGCCCTGGCGGCCGGCCCGCTCGCAGCAGCTCCGACTTCCTCGATGGAACCCAGGACCGGTCCTCAGGGGTCAGCCTTCTGGGACGACGTGCCCACCGAGGTGCCGGCCGGCGCCAAGCGCGGTGACATCTATTGGGTGCAGCAACGTTTCGACGCTCCAAAGGGCGCCAAGGCCTGGAACGTCGTCTATGTGACGGAAGGGGCCGATGGCAAGCTTACCTATGTGTCCGGCGAGATCTACCTGCCAGCCGCCTCCAGGAAGCAGCCTGGGCACCTCGTGCTCTGGAACCACGAAACGGCCGGCATGCAGGATAGCTGCGCGCCCTCCCGGCGCAGCCTCGTCGACAAATGGGGCATTCGCATCCCCGCCCTGGAGCAGATGCTGGACAAGGGCTTCGTGGTCGTCGCCAGCGACTACCAGGGGCTGGGCACGCCCGGCTCCACGGCCTATCTCAACGGCGCTGCCCAGGCCAAGGCCTCCCTGGACGCGGTACGCCTTGCCCAGACGTTTCCCGGCGCGGATGCCGGGCCGCGCTTCGTCGAATATGGCTGGTCGCAAGGCGGGCAGACATCGCTCTGGCTTGCCCATCTCCAGCAGGCCTACGCCCCCGAGCTCGAATTGCTCGGCGCGGGGGAAATCGCCCCGGCTTCCCGGCACTGGGATCTGACCGAATACGACCTGACCACGACAGCCACGGGTGGCTATTATATCTCCCGCATGGTCGGCCTGCGGGTCGGCCATCCCGAACTCGCGCTGCGGGATGTGCTGTCGACCGACGGACTGGAAATGCTCGAACATCTGAGCGCGGGCTGCTGGGCGATCGCGGAGAAGACGGAGGGGAAGCCGACCACGCTCTTCGCCAATCGCGATGGCCTGCAGCCGGGCAAGCCCTGGCGCCAATGGCTGGAAGCGAACGATGCCTTCCTGCCGGTCAGGAACGTGCCGTTCGTCTTCTTCCAGGGGGACAAGGACATTGCCGTGCCCGTCGAGCTCAACCGCAAGGTTGCCCGGGATCTTTGCCAGCAGGGCGTGACAGTCGACTACCGCGAGAGCAAGGGCCTCGACCACGAAAACATCGTGCCCGTCGCTGTCGCGGCCCTTCCCGACTGGTTCGCCGATCGCTTCAAGGGCGTTCCAGCACAAAGTGCCTGTGCCGGGATACCATGAGGCCGGTACGCGGAATGCCGCCCCTGGCCGTCCCATATCTGCTCGAAAACCAGGAGATCGCAGACTGGGCTTATCGAGTGAGTCGATAGCACTGGCTCGCCTGCCGGTCACTTGCACTGAACCGGTGCCCCCGATGGCGACGCGCGAAACGCTTCAGCGTTTCATTCCCTGCAACAACGAGGACAGTCCCGGCTCCTCGACGACGAGGGCCGCATCGGCCGGCAGGACCCAGCGCACCTGGCGCTGGCCGATCTCCTTCCAGGTCGGCAAGGTCGCATTCACATGCAGAGGGTAGACGCAGACCTCGACAAGATCGAAGTGCTCAGCCTGGCGTTTCCAATAGATGAAGCTGCCGCAGGGTTTTTCGCCTACGGTCCCGACCAGCCCGGCCTCCTGCTCTGCCTCGATTCGTGCGGCTTCCCAATCGTTGCGCCCCTTCATCGGCCATCCTTTCGGGATCGACCAACGGCTGGTCTCGCGCGTGGTGATCAAGCACACTTCCAGGCGCCCGTCCCGTTCGCGCACGGGAAGGGCACCCACTTGATGCCGCATATCAGGCTGGCGTTTCTTTTTGTCCTTCTTGGTCATTGTCCTGACACTATAGCGCAAAAGAGCACATATTATGTCAGATATTCGACCTTGATTGTTGTTTTGGCAACATGTGACGATCAAAAAGCAGTCTGCCGGTTACAACGCCCAAATGGTGCGGTTTTCGCCCTGTACGAAAGCCGCAGCGCGATGCCGCAAGGTACCGGCCATCTTTCCCGGCGGCCTGCAGAAGGAGGATCTGCCAATGGATCCCAAGGAGGAATGGCTCCGCTATAGCGGCTGGGACGCCAGCGAGCAGGACCGTCGGCTGCGCGACGGGATCGCCTTGCTTTTCGACCTGGAGAAGCTCACGCCGAGGCAGCAGCAGCTGTTGCATATGGCGAGCTTGCGGCTGACGCTGCAGGACCTGCCGTCCGCCGCCTATCCAGGGCAGGAAGCCGAGCTTCGTGCCCTGGCGGAGATCGAGTTCCAGGACCAGGCTTGATCGGCCCGTCCCGGCCCTCTGCCATTCGGCCGGGACCGGCCGCAGTTGGACACATCGGGGCGACTGCCTTTGCCGAACAGGATCGGCCGGATAGGGTGCGGCGAGGAGCCTCGATTCGACCGAAAGCGAGCTATTTATGTCCATGAATATCCGGATCGCCCTGCCGGAGGATGCCGGTTCGATGGCCCGACTCATCAACGAGATCATCGCGATCGGTGGAACCACGGCGCATCGCCGGCCCTTCGACGAGCACCGCATCCGCGCCGAATTCATCGCCGTCCTGCGTGGAATCTGCTGCTTCGTGGCGGTGGAGAATAGGCAGATCCTGGGTTTCCAGGCTCTCGAATGGTGCGATCCGGACTGGCCCGGCGAGGATCGGCTGCCGGCGGACTGGGCGGTCATCGCGACCTATGTGGCGCCGGCGGCGCATGGCAGGGGCATCGGCCGTGCCTTGTTCCGGGAGACGGCGGGAGCCGCCAAGGCGGCGGGCGTGCGCTTCATCGACGCCACCATCCGCAAGGAGAACGGAGGCGGCCAGGCCTTTTACGCCAGCATTGGCTTTGTCGACTATCGCATTGGGGCCGAAAGCATTTCAAAGCGTTTTGCGCCCAGCTGACGCCTGGCGCCGCTACCCGGCTAGAGCGTTTTTCAAGAAAAGTTGATAGACTTTTCGATTAAGAAAACGCGTTAGAACAAAAGGTTAGAGAGAAAGTGCGATTCAACGAAATCGCACTTTCTCTAGACGGCGCTGATGCTTGCGGAACAGGGGACGCCTGCTGTCGCAAAAGCCGGTCTGCCGGCGAGGGTCAGGCGGTTTCCACCGCCGCCGCCATGTTCAGCGGCGGTCCATCATAGTGGGCGCGGGGGCGGATCAGGCTGCCCCGGGCCGTCTGCTCGAGCATATGGGCGATCCAGCCGACAGAGCGAGCCAAAGCGAAGAGCGTGAAGGGCGCACTCGCCGGCAGGCCATGGCGGTCGGCCAGGGCCGCGAGGGCGAAATCGACATTCGGCGGCTCGTCGCTATGTTCTGCCACGGCTTCGCGGATGCCCTCATAGATCTCGCTGCATGAGAAGCAGGCCAGCAGGGCGGTCGCCCGGGGATCCCCGTCGGGATACAGCGGATGACCGAAGGCGGGCAGGCGATGGCCGCGGGAGAGCCAGTCATGCACGGCGCGACGGGCGCCGATGCGATGGGCGGTCTCGGCCAGGGCCTGCACGCTCACCGCGGCCGTGCCATGCAGCGGGCCGGCGAGGGTGCCCAGCCCCGCCAGCAGGCCGGCGGCCAGCGGAGCGCCCGTCGATGCTGCCGTGCGGGCAGCGAAGGTCGAGGCGTTCAGCTCGTGATCGGCCAGCAAGACCAGGGCGCGCCGGATGAGATCGGCGGCATCGGGCGCCTGCCAGGCCAGTGCCGCCTGTTGGTGTAACGGCAAGGTACCATCGGAACCGCCGCCGAGCATGGCGGCTGCCATGGTGCCGACCAGCCCCGCCGCTTCCCGGCAGAGCACGGCATGGGAGCGCCCGCCCGTAGGGAAGTCGTGGCTGGCCCGCCGCGCCAAAGCGAGCAGGGCGGCTTCGAAGGGATTGGTCGGGATCGGCGTGCCCTTGACGGTCGGCGGGAAGGCGAGGTCGACCTTGCCGACCTGCCAGAGCAGCCGCGCGATCTCCTCGAGGCCTGCCTGCTCCGACAGGCGGACGGTGTCTTCGCCGCGATACCACAGGCGGCCATCGGCGATGGCGGAAAGGCCGGAGGCCAGTACGGGCTCGCCGAAGGAGATGGTTTGCGCGGCGACATCGGCCACACTGCGCCGCCCGGCATGGCGCCCTGCCAGCCTCTTGACGTCCTCGCCATGATAGAGGCTGCGTCGTACGTCCTGCGGATGCGGCCTGGTCCGGATCCTGCCGCGGCTGACATTGGCGTAGAGCGTCTGCGGCTGGACCTTGAGCAGGGCGAGAGCTTCTTCGGAAGTGATCCAGGGCATCGGTGCAACCGGACAGATATGTTGACGATTTTAATCAAGATTGACGTCAATGCTAAAGCGTCAGCATGCTTGCCGCAATACGGGTTTCATTGAGGAGATTGCGATGAACAATGGATTGGACGATGTCATTGCCACCGAGACCGTGATGTCGGATGTGGACGGCCTCGCCGGCCGGCTCGTCATTCGCGGCCATTCGCTCGACGATCTGGCCGGCCATGTCGGTTATGAGGAACTGGTCGGCATCCTGCTCGACGGCTTCTTCGAGGATCTGCCCGGCCCGAAGGAATTGGCGCCTCGCCTTGGCATGGCTCGCCGAGAAGTCTTCGAGATGCTGGTCTCCGAAGGCCTGCCGGATGCAAATCTGCCGGCCACCGAAGCCCTGCGCGCTGCCATAGCCCGGCTTGCGGACGGCGAGGATCTTGCCCTGGCGCTTCGGCTGATCGCCGCGCCGGCGGTGCTCACCCCGGCCATCATCCGGCAGCGGCGGGGCGAGACGGCGGTCGCACCGGATCCGAAGGCCGGTCATGCCGCCGACATGTTGCGCATGCTGCATGGGGCCGTGCCACGGCCGGAGGCTGCCGCCGCCCTCGATACCTATCTGGTCACGGTCAGCGACCACGGCCTCAATGCCTCGACCTTCACCGCCCGGGTGGTCGCCTCCACGCAGGCCGGCCTGACCTCCGCGGTGCTGGCGGCGCTGAGCGCGCTGAAGGGGCCGCTGCATGGCGGGGCGCCGGGCCCGGTCCTCGACATGCTCGACGGCATTGCCGCCGCGCAGACGGCCGAGGCCTGGCTGGAAGCGGCGCTCGATCGGGGCGACAGGTTGATGGGCTTCGGCCATCGCGTCTACCGCGTGCGCGACCCCAGGGCCGAGGCCCTCAAGCGGGCCGTCACGGCGTTGTTCGGTCCGGGCAGGAACGACACGGGCCGCCTCGCTCTGGCCGAGCATGTGGAAGCGGCGGCGACCAGCATTCTCGCCCGCCGCAAGCCGGACCGCTCGCTGCAGATCAATGTCGAGTTCTACACGGCCTTGCTGCTCGAAGCCCTCGGCTTCCCGCGCGAGAGCTTCACCAGCGTCTTTGCCACCGGGCGGGTGGTGGGCTGGGTCGGCCATGCCCGCGAGCAGGTGCTCTATGGCCGGCTGATCCGGCCGCAGTCCCGCTATGTCGGCCCGCGGCCGGACCAGGCCGCCTGAAACGCACGAAAGCGGGCTCCGGCGACGGAGCCCGCTTTCGAAGCTTTGCTTGACTTCAGGCTGTCGCCGTCGCCAGGCGTGAGCGTACGCCCGCCAGGATGAGCAGGACGGCCAGCAGGAGAACCAGGCCTGCCGCGACGAACACGCCGCTCGCGCCGCTGACGTCGAAGATCGTGCCGCCGCCGGCGGCGCCGAGAGCGATGGCGAGCTGGATCACCGCCACGATCAACGCCGTGCCGCTTTCGGTTTCGTCCGGCACGGCGCGGGTGATCCAGGCCGTCCAGGCCACCGGCACGGCGCCGAAGGCGAGGCCCCACAGGGCGATCAGCACCGTATCCGCCGCCGGTGCGCTGCCGAGCCCGGCGAGCATCAGGCCGAGCACGCCCATCGCCAGCGGCATCGCGGCCAGGGTCAGCCGGAGGCTGCGCTCCAGCAGGAAGCCGCCGAGGAAGGTGCCGAGGAAATTGGCGATGCCGAAGCCGAGCAGGATGGCCGACATCGTGCTGATGCCGACCCCCGTCACCGTTTCCAGGAAGGGCCGGATATAGGTGAAGAAGGCGAAATGGCCGGTGAACACCAGGGTGACCGCGATCATGCCGAGGCCGATCTGCGGCCGCATCAGCACTTCCCACAGCGTCCTCAGCCGGGCATGCCCGCGCGGCTCCAGGCGCGGCAGGGTGGTGAACTGCACCACCAGAGCGAGGGCGCCGAGGCCGGCCGCCATCAGGAAGACGGCGCGCCAGCCGGCGATGTCGCCGACATAGCTGCCGACGGGAGCGGCAAAGACGGTCGCGGCCGAGACGCCGCTGAACAGGATCGACAGGGCGCGTGGCACCAGCGCCTCCGGCACCAGGCGCATCACCGTGGCGGCTGACATGGTCCAGAAGCCGCCGAGGGCGATCCCGAGCAGCACCCGTCCAGCGATCAGGGCCGGCAGGCTCGAAGCGGAGGCGACCAGCAGGTTGGAGGCGATCAGCAGGATCGAAAAGGCCAGCAGGACGATGCGGCGGTCGAGGCGCCGGGTCACCGTCGCCACGAGCAGGCTGGTGATCAGGGCCACCGTGGCGGTTGCGGTGACGGCCTGCCCGGCCACGCCTTCGGTGACGCCGAGATCGCGGGCCATCGGTGTCAGCAGGCTGGCGGGCAGGAATTCCGCCGTGACCAGGCCGAAGACGCCGAGCATCATGGAGACCACGGCGCCCCACAGGGCGTTCTGCGATCCGGGTGCTGACGTCGCGCGTGCGGCGGGATTATCCCTGAAAGCCCGATTCGGGCCGCGATCCGGTTCGATCGCGTCAAGCGTCGAGGCGCTCTCCAACGCTTCGCTCATCTGTCTTTTCCTGTCGAAGTGACCTGGAGCAAAACGCGTTCAGGCGGAACGCTGATTTGCTCCAACGGGTTGGGTTGGCGCGTTTTTGCAATTCTAGGTGTCCCGCCAAATCGCAAAACGCTATTGCGTTGCAGCAACATAGGGTGGACATCTCGGACGATCCATGTCACTAAATCCGAAATGATTTACCATTCGTCCGGACTTGAGCGCGTGCGTCGTGATAACCCGCCGGCCGACCTGATGAGCGAACTGCTCCTCGGGATGCGGCTGAATGGCGTGCAATATCGGCGCCTGCATGCTGCACCCCCTTTCGGCGTGCATTTCGGCACGGTCGAAGGACGGGCCCAGTTCCATTTCGTCGCCTGCGGCACGGTCTATCTGCGCATGGCCGGCGGGGCGGTACACGCTCTCGGGCCCGGCGATGCCGTGCTGCTGCCACGCGGCGGGGAACACTGTCTCGTTTCCGCACCGGACCTGCCGAGCCAGGATGTCGGCGCCTATGAGGCGGTCCCGCTCTGTAAGAGCGTCAGCGCCGTTTCGGCCTGCGTCGAGGAGACCTGCCCGAGCCAGCATGCGCATGTCTTCAGCGGCTGCATGGAGTTCGATCTCGGCGGCATGCATCCGCTGGTCGCCCAGATGCCGGAGGTGATGCTGGTCGGCACGCTCCTGGAGCGCCAGCCGGAAATCGAGCCGATGTTGCGGGCGATGGAACGCGAGGTGCTGACGGAGCGGGTCGGCTCGGCGGGCATCCTGGCGCGGCTGGCCGATGTGGTATCGGCTTCCATCGTGCGCGGCTGGGTGGAGTGCGGCTGCGGGGAGACGGCTGGCTGGCTGGACGCGCTGCGTGACCCACGTCTGAGCCGCGCCATCGGCGCCATGCATCGTGACCCCGGCCGGGACTGGACGGTGGCGGAACTGGCCCAGGAAATGGGAGCCTCGCGTTCGGTCTTTGCCGAGCGCTTCCTGGCGGTGACCGGCCAGACGCCTCTGCGCTATGTCACCGAGCTGCGCATGCGCCTGGCGGCCGAATGGATCGGACGCGACCATATGTCGATCGATACCGCCGCCCAGCGTCTCGGCTATGCCTCGCAGGCTGCCTTCAGCCGCGCCTTCAAGCGCGTGACAGGCAGGCCGCCGGGGGCGTTGCGCACGGAAGGGCCTCTCGCGCGGGCGTAAGCGCAGGCAGCCGCGCAGAGAGGCGCGACCAGCCTTCCCCGGCTTCGTCGTGATATATCAGCGAGGCCCGGGAGCATCGCTTCCGTGCATCCGTTCGGCCCGGTTGCCGGCCTGCTGGAAGTGTGTCAGAAATTTGGCACAGAGGACGTCGCCCCACAGAAGGGAGCCTCATGCCGGCTGATGAGCCTGTTGTCGCCTGGTTGAACCGTCGCAAGCACGCTGCGGCCGTTTGGAGTGTGGCAAGGGCGCCTGAGACAAACGCTCATTTTACGTCTCGCCGGTTTTCCTTCGCCGATATCGCATGGGACGATGGTGCGCTCTTCGAGCCCCGCGCTTCGCCTCTTCGGCCCTACAGGCCCTCCAATAACGGCAAACCCTGCAGAGAATGGGATCCCCACCATGAGTGGACGTGAGAAGCTGCGCAGCCTCAGCGACATCTATCGTTTCCTGCGCATGAACGAGACGCCGATCTATGTCGTCACGCCGACGCCCTTCAACCTGCTCGGGCTCGACGAGTGGGTGGGCGGCCTGGAATTCATCAATTACTTCGACATTTTCGACGGCAGGCACCCTCGGGTCTTCGTGCCGCCGCGCACCGGGCCGGTCGAATTCAAGTCGATGGAGGATGTCGCCAACTATCTGGTGGCGCATCCCGCCTTCCGGGCCCGCATCCGCAAGAAGCCGCGCGGCAAGGCCATTTTCGTGATGTTCGACGAGGAGACCGAGGAGCTTTGCGCCGAGGCCGGCGTCGATGTCGCCCTGCCCAAGGCCGCCTTGCGCACGCGGCTGGATTCCAAGATCGAGACGACGCGGCTCGGCAATGAGGCCGGGGTGGCCAGCGCGCCCAACACCATGGGCCTGGCCTCGACCTATCAGGAACTCGAAGCCCTCGCCGCCGCCGCGGGGCTCGGCAGCGACCTCGTGGTGCAGACGCCTTACGGGGATAGCGGGCGCACCACCTTCTTCGTCAAGAGCCAGGCCGACTGGGACAAATACGCCGCCAAGATCATCGGCCAGGAACTGAAGGTGATGAAGCGCATCAATCACCTTCCGGGTACCATCGAGGGCTGCTGCACCCGCCACGGCACGCTGGTCGGCCCGGTGATGACCGACATCACCGGCTTTGCCGAGATCACGCCCTATAAGGGCGGCTGGTGCGGCAATGACGTCTCGCCCACCATCCTGCCGGGCGATGCGCCGGACCGGGTGCGCGAAATGGCGCGCAAGCTCGGCGACCGCCTCTATGCCGAGGGTTATCGCGGCGTGTTCTGCTGCGACTTCCTGCTCGATACCGATACGCATGAGGTCTATCTGGGCGAGCTCAATCCGCGCGTCTCCGGCGCCTCGCCGCCGACCAATCTGATCACCACCATCTATGGCGGCTGCCCGCTCTTCCTGTTCCACCTGCTGGAATTCCTCGATGTCGATTACGACCTCGACGTCGAGGCGGTGCAGAGCCGCTGGAAGGAATATGACCACTGGACCCAGCTCATCCTCAAGCAGACCGAGGACAAGGTGGAGCTGCTCACGCGCGTGCCGCAATCGGGCATCTGGCGCATGAACGATCGCGGCGAGATCGCCTATCAGCGCTCCGCCCTCGATTTGACCAGCGTCGGTGACGAGAACGAGGCTTTCTACATGCGCGTGTACGGCGTGGGAGAATATTGCTACCATGGCGCCGACATGGGCTGTCTGCTGGCGCGAGGCCGGATGCAATCGGACAGCCGCGAACTGCTGGCGCGTGCCAAGAAATGGAACGCTGGCATCAAGGCGCAATTCGAGTCGGTTCCCCTGTCCGCGATGACGGCCATCGTGCCGCCGGTGGACATGGCCTCGGCCAAATGGATTTGAGGGGTTTGACCAGATTGGTTGCAAGAACTCGACCTTTGTCATTGCCGGGCTTGACCCGGCAATCCAGCCTTACCGAGCATCGAAGACGGGGCCGCTGGATGCCCGGGACAGGCCCGGGCATGACAATCCGGGCTATTTTTAACTCGCCCAGAGCTTCGAGGCAGGCTTTGACGGCATGAGTGGACAAAAATGAACGTAGGGTTCCGCAGCTTGCGGGAACAAGGCCCGGGACCGGCCTGGAACGCGGTGTTCCAGGCCGGCTGGCCGGGGTGGCGACAATGGTTTCTGGAACGGGGCGGCGCGCAGGCGCCCAGCCTCACCGATGCGACACGCGCCGTGCGGCGCTTCATGCCGGAAATGGAGGGGCTGTGGTCCGGACTGGTGGCGGCGGTGCCGTCGGACGAGGATGTCGCCCGCTTCCTGAGCTTCTGGACTCCGCCGCGCTATCTCGTCCATTGCAGCCAGGCCGTGCTGGTCGATGCTGAAGGCCCCATCCTGGTGCGCAACTACGATCTGGCGCCGGAGCTGAACGAGGGCACGCTGCTTCGCTCGCGCTGGCGCAGCCGGGACGTCATCGGCATGGTGGACGGCCTGTCCGGCCTCGCCGACGGCATGAACGATGCCGGCCTCGTGGTCTCGCTCACCTTTGGCGGGCGTGCAGTGGCGGGCCGGGGATTCGGCGCGCCCATGATCGTGCGCTATCTCCTGGAGGTCTGCTCCGATACCTATCAGGCCGTGGAGGCGCTGCGCTCGGTTCCCTGCCACATGGCCTATAATGTCACGGTGCTCGACCGCCAGGGGCGCTCTGAAACGGTTTATCTCTCGCCCGACCGGCCGGCGATCGTCTCCGGCAAGGCTTTCACCACCAATCACCAGCTCGGCGTCGAATGGCCGAGGCATGGCCGCCTCTCGCGTACGGTGCAGCGGGCCGAGGCCCTGGAGCGGATCCTGGCCGATCCCGGACTCGACGGCGCCGGCCTGGCCGCCGCCTTCCTGACCCCGCCCTTGCTGGCGACCAGCTACGCGCAGGGCTTCGGCACGGTCTACACGGCCTGCTACCGCCCGACCGCCGGCGCCGTCACCCTGCTCTGGCCCGGCCAGGCCGCAAGGCACTGGACCTTCCAGGATTACGGCCAGATCGAGTTCCAGGTCAGCTATCCGGATTGATCGCTTGCTTCGAAGCCAGCATTTTCACCCTCCCCCTCCAGGGGAGGGTGAAGAAGCCTATCGTGCCGGTTGCAGCATCGTCTCCAGGTCGGGCAGTTCGCTATGATGGACGAGGAGCACGCCGAGCTTGCGGGCGAGCTGCTCGGCCGAGTTGGTGAAATCCCGGTTGGAGACCACCACGGCGTAATCGGCGTCGACATAGCCGGCGGCGGCATGGGCTTCCTGCACCGCCTTGTTGCCGACCGGATTGCCGAAATAGAGTTTGCATTGCAGGGCGACGGTCATGTCGTGGCGCTGCGCCAGGATGTCGATGCCCTGATCGCCCGACTGCCCCGTCACCTCCGCTTCCCAGCCGGCCTTGCGCAGGAGATCGGCGCAGAGATGCTCGTAATCCTGCGGCGTGATTTCCTCCATCGCTTCCGGGATGCGTGCATCGGGCTGGGCCGAGGCCCATTTGCTCACCATGCGGGTGGCCAGGGCGTCGAAACGGGCGATGTCCTTCTCATCGAGCGAGAGCTTGGTCGACTCGCGAAAGCGCACCAGTTCATCCCGCCATTTGTCGAACTCCTCGGCGCCATAGGCATTGATGCGCACGAGTTGGCGATAGCGCTTGGTCAGGGCCGGGCCGTGGCGGCGGATCAGGCGCCGCCATTCGGGGCTGTCGCCGCCGACGGGCAGCAGGCCGAGCCGGGTCGCCAGCCAGACCAGCACGAGGGCGGCAAGGGCAAGGCCGGCGGCGATGCCCGTCAGGCGGTCGAGACGCGCCAGATTCATCGCGACGATGAAGACGATCGCGAATTTGGTCAGGTTGACCCATGTCGACGCGCGAAATATGCCGAATCCCCGAAACATGGGCTGGTTCTAGCGCAAAGTTCTTGCCAAGAGGTTGGATGGGGCCGGTAATGAACGGCAAAACGGATATGGGAATGGCCATGACCGAGATCGAAACGCTCAGCGCCCGCATCGATGCGCTGGAGACACGTGTGGCCTTCCAGGACGAGACCATCGAGGATCTCAACCAGGCCATCATTGCGCAATGGAAGCAGATCGAGGCGCTGAACCGGTTGCTCGTCCAGCTCCAGGATCGCGTCGAGATCGGCGAGCAACGGGCCGATCTCGCCGGGTTGCCCGAACCGCCACCGCCGCACTATTGAGGATCGAGACAATCATGCCGGAACCGACCGTGACCGAAGATCCGCAATCCTCCGCCCCGATATCGCTTGCTCAAGCGGCCCGCCTTCTGGGCGTGGAAGCCAAGCCGCTCGCCAATGTCGCGCGCCAGCACGGCTTCTTCACCGCCATGGGCCGGGAAGTCTTCTTCACGCAGGAGCAGCTCAAGCAGGTGAAGGCGCTGCTGAAGGACAAGGCACGGGCGGAGAAGAGGGCCGATTCGCGCAAGCGCAAGCCAGTCTCGACTTTTGGCGTGCATGAGAGCTCCGAATTGCGCAAGCAGCGCCGTCGCACCAAGAAACGCCAGGCCAAGAAGGAAGAGTAGGGTCCCTGGGACCGCCGGCTTCCAGCCGGCTCTTCCTCGCCTGCAAACGCTCTGTTTCCAAGAGCCGGCTGGAGCGTTTTGCGATTTGGTGGAATCACCAAGAATCGCAAAGACGCGTCGAACCAAAGAGTTAGAG